>DATKMF010000146.1:0-5534 GCA_035542015.1 Candidatus Cybelea sp. | reverse complement strand
GAGTTTCAACAGCGGCTCGGCCGCGGCGGGGTCGCGGTCGTGGACGGCGACGGGGAAGCCGCCGCGGACCAGGCTGGAAGCGAGATGCCGGCCGAGATGTCCCAGGCCGATGAAGCCATAGCGCATGTTCACGTCGCTCTTCTCACGATTGATCGGGGAGAACAAAAATGGTACAAATCATCTTTCCTGACTGCACCGCATCGCTGCCAACCTATACCGGACCTATACCAAACGAGCCATGCGTTCGACCCCAGTAACAAGGATTTTCGCCAGCACTTTCAAAAGCTTGCGGCAGGTTGACGAGCCCCTCGGAAGGGGTGGGCTCGTAAAGGTCAAGAGCCTCCGGCGAAGCGGTTCTCGGCCGAGTAGTTCACCGGCGTCACCTGCACTTCGAGATGCAGCTTGTCGCCGGTATAGGGGTGGGCGCGCGCGACCTCCTCATTGAGCTCGACGCCGAGTCCGGGCGTGTCGGGCACGATCACATAGCCGTCCTCCCATTGGATCGGCGTCTTCAGGATCTCGGCATGGAAACCGCCCCAGGTCTGGATGCTTTCGAGGATGAGGAAATTGGGCAGGGTCGCCGAGAGCTGGATGTTGGCGGCACCCTCGATCGGCCCGGCATAGAGATGCGGCGCCAGCTGCGCGTAATGGGTCTCCGCCATGGCGGCGATCTTCTTCGCCTCGAAAATGCCGCCGACGCGGCCCAGGGCCGGCTGCAGGATCGAGGCGGCGCCGAGCTCCAGCACGCGGGCGAACTCGTATTTCGTCGTCAGGCGCTCGCCGGTCGCGATCGGCACTTTGCAGGCGCGGGCGACCTTGGCCATCTCCTCCGGCATCTCCGGCGGCGTCGGCTCCTCGTACCAGAGCGGATCGTAGGCCTCGATGCGGCGCCCGAGGCGGATGGCGCCCGAGGTGGTGAACTGGCCGTGGGTGCCGAACAGGAGATCGGCCTTGTTGCCGACCGCCTCGCGCAGCGCTTTGCAGAAGCGCTCCGACTGATCCATGTCGCGCAAGCTCGGCTGGTGCGGGTCGTAGATCGTGTAGGGTCCTGCCGGATCGAACTTGATGCCGGTGAAGCCCATGGCGACGTATTCCGCAGCGCGCTGCGCCGAGGCCTCGGCATTGTTGTAGAAGTCGCCCGGCGCCTGCTTGGTGTCGGGATAGAGATAGGTATAGCTGCGCAGGCGCTCGTGGATCTTGCCGCCGAGGAGGGCATGCACCGGCTTGTCGCAGGCCTTGCCGATGATGTCCCAGAGCGCCATCTCGATCGCGGAGATGACGCCCATCAGCGAGATGTCGGGCCGCTGCGAGTAGCCGCGCGAATAGGCCTCGCGCCAGATCTGCTCGATCTGGAACGGCTCGCGGTCGAGCACATGCTTCTCGAACACGTCGCGGATCATCGCCTCGACCACCTTCGGCGCGAAGGTCGCCGCATAGGCCTCGCCCACGCCCTCGACCCCGTCATCGGTGACGAGCTTGAGGAACACGAAATACCGCCCGCCATAGCCCGGCGGCGGATTGCCCACGATGAAGGTCTTAAGGTCTTTGATTTTCATTCTGTGTCCCCTTGCCGCGAACTCACCCGCTCCAGATTATACCTTTTCACCCTCCACGATCATCGCCCCGGCTTTCCGCGCGGTCATGATCGTCGCCGCGTTGGTGTTGCCGGAGGTGACCGTGGGGAAGATGGAGGCATCGACCACGCGCAGGCCTTCGATGCCGAACACGCGGCCGCGATTGTCGACCACCGCGTCCATGGGCGAGGCGCCCATGCGGCAGGTGGAGGTCGGGTGAAAGACGGTGCTCGCCCTCTGGCGGAAGTCGGCGAGGATCGCGGCGTCGTCCATCGGGCCGAGGACAGGCTCCCGCGCCTCGGCGATCAGCGCCTTGATGGCCGGCGTCGCCTCCAGGCGCTGGATCAGCCGGCCGCCGGCGATCACCTCGGCGATGTCCTGGTCGGTGCCGAGATAGTTGGGCTCGATCTTCGGCGGCGTGTCGGGATCCGCGCTGTCGATCGAGATCGTGCCGCGGCTGGTGGGACGGCAGGGCTGGAAGGAGAGGATGAAGCCGGGGAAGGGATCGGGATCGATGCGCCTGACCTCGCCGGGCTTGGGCGAGGGATAGCTGATCGGGTTGAAGTAGAGCTGCATGTCGACCCGCTGCGCCGCCGGCGAGGAACGCACGAAGCCGCCGCACTGGTTGACGCTGAGGCTCAGGGTGCCGCGCCGGGTCAGCATGTAATGCAGCGCCGCCTTGGCCTGGCCGAACAGCGAGTTCAGCTCGTCGTTCAGGGTCGGCACCTTGGACTTGTAGTAATAGGTGACGGCGATGTGGTCCTGCAGGTTGGCGCCTACATTCGCATTGTCCTGCACGACGTCGATGCCGTTCTTCTGCAGCAGCGCGCCGTGGCCGATGCCGGAGAGCTGCAGCAGAAGCGGCGAGTTGATGGCGCCGCCGGAGAGGATCACCGCGATCCGCGCCTTCGCCTGGAAGAGATGCCCATAGCGGCGGTATTCGATCCCGGTGGCGCGCTTGCCTTCGAACAGGATGCGCGTCGCCATGGCGTCGGTCTCGAGCTTCACATTGCCGCGCTTCAGCGCCGGGCGCAGGAAGGCGTCCGCCGCCGAGCAGCGGAAGCCGTTGCGGGTGGTGATCTGATAAAGGCCGGCGCCTTCGGGTTGCCCGACCATGTCGTCGGTCACCGGGAGCTGCAGCTCGCGGACCGCCTGGAAATATTGTGCCTTCAGCGGATGCGCATCGCGGTCGCAGCGCGAGACGGCGAGCGGGCCGCCGCCGATGATGCGTCCATCGGGTCCCTCGCGGCTTTCCATCGCCTCGAAGACCGGCTTGACCGCGTTCCAGCTCCAGCCGGAAGCGCCCATCTTCTCCCAGTCGTCATAATCGTGCGGCAGGCCGCGATAGTAGACCAGCGCGTTGATCGAGCTCGAGCCGCCGACCACCTTGCCGCGCGGCCAATAGAGCTCGCGGCCGTTCAACGACGCGCAGGGCTCGGTGCGATAGGCCCAGTTGACGGTCTCGTCATAAAACAGACGCCCATAGCCGATCGGCAGCTTGATCCAGAACCGCCGGTCGCTGCCGCCCGCCTCCAGCACCAGCACGCTGCGGCTGCCGTTGCGCGACAGCGTCTCCGCCAGCACCGAGCCCGCCGATCCGCTGCCGACGATGATGTAGTCGAATTGCTCCATGACTCCCGACCGACCGCTGGCCGGGCGAAAATCCGATGAATCGCAAGCCGTTGGGAAATGCCTTTTCGTCGCGGCGCGGATGAGATTCGCTAGCGCCTGCCGCCCGGCAGCGCGTAGGGGATCAGGAACACGATGCAGGCAACCAGGAAGAACACACCGCCGATCAGCCCGAGCGTGTCGCCGCTGCGGATGCTGGAGGCGATGAAGGCCAAGGCCGATATGATGAACATGACCCAGCCGAGAATCTGTACCCGCGCGACCACCCTATGCCTCCGCCGTTCTTTCCCCGGGGCGAAGCTAGCGCAGAATCGCGGGACGCCACAGGGGCTAGGGATGAGGGGGCTAGGCGTGCTTCCTCGCCTGCCAGACGCAGACGCCGACCACGGCGGCGACGATCGCGATATCCGGTGCGATGCTTTCGCCCAAGGTGACCGCCGCCAGGGCCAGTCCCAGGAACGGCTGGAACAGCTGGATCTGGCCGACGCGCGCGGTGCCGCCGAGGGCCAGGCCGCGGTACCAGAAGAAGAAGCCGATCAGCATGCTGAACAGGGTCACATAACCGAAACCAAGCCAGCTCTCGGCGGGAACGATCGTCGGTGCAGATGGCCAATAGAGCAGGGTTGCGGGGATGCTCGCCGGCAGGGAGAGGACCAGGGCCCAGCAGATGACCTGCCAGCTGCCGATGCGTTTGGCGAGCCGGCTGCCCTCGGCATAGCCGAGGCCGCAGACGATGATCGCCGCCAGCATCAGCAGATCGGGGGCCGCGAAGCCGCCGGTGCTGTGCAGCAAGGCATAGGCGCAGACGGCGACGCTGCCGGCGCTCGCCCAGAGCCAGAAACCGGGCTGCGGCTTCTCGGCCGCGCGCAACACGGCGAAGACCGAGGTCGCGAGCGGCAGCAGGCCGACGAAGACGATGAGATGGGTCGACGGCACCGATCTCAGCGCGAGTGCCGTCAGCAGCGGAAAGCCGAGCACGACTCCGCCGGCGACCACCAGCAGCGCCACCGCCTCGGCGCGCGACGGCAGGCGCTGGCGCGTGGCCGCGAGCAGAAGTGCCGCAAGCATGCCGGCGCCCGCGGCGCGCCCCGCGGTGACGAACGACGCGTCGAGGCCGAGCACCGCGGCGCGCGTCGCCGGCAGCGAGCCGGCGAAGATCGCCATGCCGATCGCTCCATGGATCATCCCGGCGAGGCGGTGGTCGGGTTCTATCCTCGGGCGAAGGATCTCTGCTGTCGTCATTTCAGTTTTGGGTCCTCATCAGTCGGCGGGAGCGTGCGACCCCTCACCCAACTCCGGATCGAGGATTCTCTCCGGCCGGTTCGGGGGCACACTCCACTCTTCCCACCTCGCCCAACCAGCCACAGATGCCGTATAGTTGGAGAGACTGTACCGCTACAGAGGCCAATACAGATGGACCTTGGATTGGAAACCGGCGCGGCTGCGCCGTTGCAGGAGCAGGTGGTGGCGGCCCTGCGCGCGGCGATCGCGGCGAAGCGGTTGCTGCCGGGCGAGAAGCTGCCGTCGATCCGTCGGCTGGCGGCGGAGAACGGCATCAGCCCGTTCACCGCGGTCGAGGCCTATGACCGGCTGGCGGCGCAGGGCCTGATCGTCGCCAAGCCGAAATCCGGCTTCTTCGTCGCGGGACGGGAGCCGCCGCTCACCCTGATCGAGCGCGATCCCGCGGTGGGACATGTGGGGCCGGCCGATCCGGTCTGGATGATGCGGCAATCGCTCTCGCTGGATGCGCGCGTGGTGCATTCCGCCTGCGGCTGGCTGCCGGATGCCTGGCTGCCGGAGGTGGGCATCCGTCGCGCGCTGCGCGGGATCGCCGCGATGCCGGCGGCGCCGCTGCTGCAATACGGTCCGCCGCTCGGCTACCTGCCGCTGCGCCAGCAGATCCGGCTGCGCCTCGCCGAGCTGGAGATCGACGCGGCGCCGGAGCGGATTTTGTTGACCGACGGCGCCTCGCAGGCGATCGATCTCGTCTGCCGGCATCTCCTGCAGCCGGGCGATGCGGTGCTGGTCGACGACCCCGGTTACTTCAACTATCACGCCGTGCTGCGCGCCCATCGGGCGCGGGCCTTGCCGGTGTCGATCACCCCGGACGGGCTCGATCTCGCGGCGCTGGAACGGCTGGCCGAGGCCGAGAGACCCAAGCTCTATCTCGCCAATCCGGCGCTGCAGAACCCGACGGGCCTCAGCCTCACGCCGGGCGCGGCGCATCGCCTGCTCAACCTGGCGCAGCGTTTCGATTTCCGCATCGTGGAGGACGACGTGTTCCGCGATTTCCAGGCGGTGCCGACGCCGCGGCTGGCGGCGCTGGATGGC
>DATKMF010000145.1:0-41087 GCA_035542015.1 Candidatus Cybelea sp. | reverse complement strand
GGTGAGCTGCAGCGCCATCAGGAAGTCGGAGGCCATGCGCACGCCGCGCGCGAGCCCGTTCGGCAGGTCGAGCAGGGTCGGCTTGCCGGCGCCGAGCGCCAGGGCGACGTGGTCGAAGCCCATCTCGAAGGCCTGGTCGAGCGTGATGGTGCCGCCGAAGCGCACGCCGCCGAACATCGAGAAGCTCGCACGCCGCTCCAGCAGCAGGCGCACCACTTTCAGGAAGTTCTTGTCCCAGCGGACGGTGATGCCGTATTCGGCGACGCCGCCGAACCCCGCCATGACGCGACTGCCGAGATTCTCCTGCAGCTCGGCGAAGTCGCGGATCGGGTGGAAGGGCACGCGCTTGCCCGCGGCGTCGACGCCGGAGACCGCGGCCGGCAGCGGCTCGATCTTGAGGCCATCGATCGCGACCACGGTGTGGCCCTGGTTCAGCAGATAGTGCGAGAGCGTGTAGCCGGCGGGCCCGAGGCCGACGACGAGCACGCGGCGGCCGCTCGCAAGCTTCGCCACCGGCTGGCGGATGTTGAGCGGGTTCCAGCGCGTCAGCAGGCCGTAGATCTCGAAGCCGTAAGGCAGGTTCAGCACGTCCTTCAACGTGCGGGTCTCGGCCTGCGGGATGTCGACCGGCTCCTGCTTCTGGTAGATGCAGGCCTTCATGCAGTCGTTGCAGATGCGATGGCCGGTCGCGGCCGCCATCGGGTTGTCGATGGCGATGATGGCGAGCGCGCCCAGAGGCTGGCCGTTCGCCTTCGCGGTGTGCATCTCGGAGATCTTCTCATCCAAGGGGCAGCCGGCGAGGGTGACGCCGAAGACACTCTTCTTGAAGCTGCCGTCCTTCTCACGGAGGCCCCTGGAGCAGCTGTCCTTGCCCTGGTTGTGGCACCAGATGCAGTAATTCGCCTGATCCAGCGCGCCGCGGAGATCGGTGCCGATGTCGGTGAGGGCGAAGCCTTCGCGCCGCCGCAGCTGCTCGTCGGCGAGCTTTACCATCGAGACGCCGTGGCGCTGCTCGGTCTCCAGATGCACCAGATGCATCGGATCGATCTTGCGCGGCGCCTTGAACAGGACGCCGCGGCGATGCAGCTTCTTCCCCGCCTCGCTCTGGGTCGCCCAGGCGGCGTAGCGCAAGGCGAGATCGATCTCCGCCGCATGCGCCGCCTCGTCGGCAGTCCAGGCATCGACCTTCCGGGCGAAGGTCAGCTCGTCGAACACGCCGTCGAACAGCTTGGTCAACTCGGCGCGGAGCGCGGCGCCGTCGAAGGCGCTCGCTTCCTGCTCGCGATGGGCCTTCAAGGCGCGACGCTGCACGAAGAGGCGCTTCACCGTGAAGAGCGGCGCCAGATCGCTGTGCCGCGCCTGCAGCTCCTTCACCTCGGCCTGGATGGCGAAGAGCTCGGCGATGAAATCCTCGAGATGGCCGGAGAGATCGAGGATCAGCTGCGATTCCGCTTTGGCATCGAGCGACGCCGGCTCGGCGCGCGCCGCGAGCATCCGGCCGGCCAGTCCTTCGTCGCTGGCTTTCAGCGCGCTGACAAAATGACGATCGATCGCCGCCAGTCCGGCAGGCTCGTAGAGGTCCTCGAAGCGCAGGCCGTGCGCGAGGCGAAGTTCCGACATCACAACCACGTCACTAATTACAGAAATCGCGGCGGAAATGGCCGCTGTAGCCTCGCGCGTACATACCGGCTGACCCCAAGAAACGCAAGCGATCCCCGGCGGTTAAAATAACACCGATGATCAGTATATTAGTGCGGAATCGGGGTATGTCACTTCCACTTGATCGCGGCCTCCAAGCCTTGGCCTTTGCTCGTGAATTCCAAATACTCCATGCAACGAGCACGGGATTTCTCCGCGATGGACGACGGCAAGACAGAGATCATCAGAGGCGCCATCAAGGAGAAGCTGGTTGCGACAAAGCAGCGCTGGGCCCGCGAAGGCCGCCTGCTGACCGGACGTCCCTCTGGCCGTCCCTCGCATCGGGAGGAAGACCGGCTGCCGCCCGGCCAGCGCAAGGTGACCGATTGGCCGGTGCTCGATCTCGGCGTGAAGCCGAACATTCCGCTCACGCAGTGGCGTCTTGCGATCGACGGGCTGGTCGAGCAGCCGATGCGGCTCGACTGGGCTGCGTTCCAAGCTTTGCCGCAGACCGACTTCATGAGCGACATCCATTGCGTGACCGCGTGGTCGCGGTTCGACAACCGCTGGCGCGGCGTCGCGGTGCGCGATCTCCTCGAGCGGGTGCGGCCGAAGCCCGAAGCGAACTTCGTGGTGCTGCACGCCTTCGACACCTACACCACCAATTTGCCGCTCGCGGATTTCGCATCCGAAGATGCGATCCTCGCCACCCACTGGGACGGCAGGCCGCTGTCGCTGGACCATGGCGGCCCGGTGCGCGCCGTGGTGCCGCAGCTCTATTTCTGGAAGAGCGCAAAATGGCTGAAGCGCATCGAGTTCATCGCAACCGACCGGCCGGGCTTCTGGGAGGAGCGCGGCTACCACAACCACGGTGACCCCTGGACCGAACAACGCTACGGGTGAGCCGTGTCCATCCAACGTTGAGTCTCAAAAGGAGAGTAACATGAAGCCTGCCAACCTCGCCTCCGGCCTCGCCGGATTCGCCGCCGTCCTCGCCATCACCTCCGCAGCCCATTTGGGGTCAGCCTGGGCGATGGGCAGCACCAGCACCGCGCCGGCCGACCAGCCCGATCCCTATAAGCAGGCGCAGTCGCTGATCGACAGCGACAAGTATTCGGACGCGATCCCGATCCTGCAGAAGCTGATCCAGCAGAAGGGCGCCTATGCCGATGCCCTGAACCTGCTCGGCTATTCCTACCGCAAGAGCGGCGACCAGAAGCACGCGCTCGACTACTACAACCAGGCGCTCGCCATGGAGCCGAACCATCTCGGCGCCAACGAATATCTGGGCGAGCTCTATCTCGAGATGAAGATGCCGGACCAGGCGAAGCAGCGCCTCCAGGTGCTGAAGGCCGCCTGCGGCAACTGCACCGAATACAAGACGCTGGCGGCGAAGATCAACCAGTACACCGCGATGAACTGAGCCCCCCTTTTCCCGCCCCCGATTCGGGAGAGGGTCGGGGCGGGGGCAAGGGACTGAGCTTCAGCCGGCCGGCATAGGCGATGACGCGGCCGATGCCGGGCGCCGCGACGTCGACCGAGAAGCAGTACGCGCCATCCTCTTCCCATTGCCGCGCATCGACGCGCGGCCCCAGCACGCGTGGCAGCGGCAGGCCGCAGAGCCACCAGCGGCGGAACTCCATGCGCAGACCTTCCGGGCTCGTGACCAGCTCGAAACCATAAGCGAGCGGGCCGATCTGTTCGCGCACATGGCCCGGTCGGCCGGGCCATGGCCCGAGGCGGCTGGCGAATGTGCTGGTGCCGAAGCGACGGCGCCAGACCTCGGCATTGCCTTCGGGCTCGAACTCGACCAGCAGCGGGCGATCCGTGGCGCTCTCCGGAAAGCCCAGCATGCGGCAAAGCCAGCGCGCGATCGGTTGCGTGCCCCGCGTCACGGCGACCGCGCCGGAGGCGCTGCGTTCCAGCGGATCGTCATGGATGCACCGGATCGCCGGCGGGAGGCGATCGACGGCATCGCCGAGCCAGCGGCGGAAGGGCGACGGCGCGACCGGCGCCTCGGCGATGGCATCGTGGATATCGAAGGCGGCGAATACCGCACGGAACTCGGCGAGGGTGAGAAGTTCGATGCCCGGCATGGCACCACTGGGGAGCTCGCCGCGATCGAGCTTCGCCGCGAGCAGCGCGGAAGCCATCGCGGGCACGAAGAGCCCATCGCCCTGCTCGGCGATGACATTCCAGTGCCGCGCGACCATGGCGCCACCGCGCCGGCCGGTCACCTCGACCAGCATGCCGGAGCGGCGGCTGCCGAACCGCCTCAGCAGCGTGAAGGCCGCTCCCGCAGGATCGGCAAGACCGGCGACGCTGCGCAGCACGCGCCGCGACACCAGCCAGGCGAGGATACCGCCGCCCCGGTTGAGCAACGGCAACTCGGTTCCGGCGCGGAAGATCAGCTTGTGCAGCGCCGGATACCGTTGCGGCAGCAGCACGAGATCGGGCACGGCGCAGGGTGCGACCAGGCGGCGCTTCAGCGGTGGCCGGCCGGGCACGGCAATGTCGACCGTCCGCCAGTCCACCAGCCCGGCGATCTCCTGCGGCCTGCCGAAGCGGCGGATCGGAACCGGGCGGCCGGCATAGGAGAGCAGCGCCGCATGGACCGAGCGGCCGAGCGTCGCCTGGTTGCTGGAGCTGATGGCGATCTCGATCTCCAGCACGACATCGAGACCCTCTGCGAGTGCCGCGATCACCGCGGAGGAGAGGGTCGGGACGCTGCTGGCACCGGAGATGACCGTGAGCCCGCGCGCCTTCGCCTCGGCGTCGAAGGCACCGATCCCGGTGACGAACTCGATCGCATCGGCGAGATCGATGTAATGCGCGCCGGCCCCGAGGGCCGCCTTCACCACGCGATGGTCCTGGGCCTGAAAGGGACCGGAGGCGTCGATCACCAGCCAGGGCGCCAGGGACTGGAGCTTCGCCGCATCGAGCGCTTCGCGATCCAGCGCCATCGCCGAGACATTCGAGTTGTCGAGTTCCCGCACAAAGGCCTCGGCGCGCTGGCGCGAGCGGCCGGCGACCGCGATCTCGAACCGGCCCGTCTTCGCCAGCAGCCGGACGACGCGGCCGCCGAAGGTTCCGTAGCCGCCGAGGACCAGGATGCGGCGCATCTCAGTCGAGGAAGTGGAGCGTGAGCTCGGGCGTCGGGAGATAGCAGGTGTCGCGCTTGCCGAACCAGCGATAGCGGTTGCGGGCGATCCAGCGATAGAAGCGGTCGCGCAAGCCACGCGGTATGACGTAGAGCACCGGCATCAGCCGCCACAATCCGCCGAAGCGCCGGGTGATCTCGATAAAGGAATCGAGGTCGGTATAGACCTTGCCTTCGGTCACCAGGAGGTTCGATTCCCAGTCGGTGATGCGCATGCCGAGCCGCGCATAGAGCGCGGTGCCGCGCGCCGACTGCGCCGGGAGGAAGAGAAACTGGTGCTCGCGGTCGTGGCGGATCACGAAGCGCACGAAGCCGGTGCAGAGATGGCACACACCGTCGAACACGATCAGCGGCGTGTCGAGCCCGCCGAGGCCGACCGCCACCAGATCCACCTGCGTGACCGGGCGCGGGGCTGGCATCGCATCAGACCCGTTGGCGCGCCTTCAGCGCCTGGATCAGCGTGCCGTCGTCGAGATAGTCGAGCTCGCCGCCGACCGGAACGCCATGGGCAAGGCGCGAGATCGTGACGCCGAAGGGCTGCAGGCGATCGGCGAGATAATGCGCCGTGGTCTGCCCGTCGACCGTGGCGCCGAGTGCCAGGATCACCTCCTTGGTCTCGCCGGACTCGACCCGGCGCAGCAGCGGCCCGAGGTTCAGCTGCTCCGGCCCGACGCCGTCGAGCGCCGACAGGACGCCGCCCAAGACGTGATAGCGGCCCTTGAAGGCCTGGGCGCGCTCGAGCGCCCAGAGATCGGCGACGTCGGCGACGACGCAGACCGAGGCGGGGTCGCGGCGCGCGTCGCGGCAGATCGTGCAGGGGTCGATGTCGTCGAGATTGCCGCAGACCGAGCAGGCCTTGACCGTGTCGGCCACACGCTCCAGCGCATCGATCAGCGGCAGCAGCATGAGATCGCGCTTCTTCATCAAGGCCAACGCCGCCCGCCGCCCCGATCGCGGCCCAAGGCCGGGAAGCTTGGAGAGGAGCTGGATGAGCTTGTCTATTTCGGAAATAGGCATGATGCAGATGTCAGATTTCAGATGTCAGATATCAGAAAAGGAAAGGGCCGCCGCAATCTTCTGACATCTGTCATCTGACATCTGTCCTCTGAATCAGAACGGCAGCTTGAACCCCGGCGGAAGCTGCAGGCCGCCGGTGAGCTTCGCCATTTCCTCCGCGACATAGGCTTCGGATTTCTGGCGGGCGTCGCGCAAGGCGGCGACGATCAGGTCTTCCAGCACCTCGATCTCGTTGGGATCTGCCAGCTTGGGGTCGATCTTCAACTTGCGGGGATCGCCCTTGGCCGACGTGATCACCGAGACCATGCCGCCGCCGGATTGGCCGGTGATCTCGGCCTGTTCGAGGGCGGCCTGCAGCTCGGCCATCTTGGCCTGCATCTGCTGGGCCTGCTTCATCATCTGGCCGAGATTCTTCATCACTCTTCCTCCGGCATGGTCGTGTCCGCTTCCGGCTGAACCCCGTCCCCCACCGCCGGCTCCGCAGCCCCGACATCGCGCACCTCGTCGATGACGGCGCCCGGGAAGGCATCGAGCACCGCCTTCACCAGCGGATGCTCCGCGGCACGGCGCCGCCGCTCGGCGACCGCAGCCTCGGCCTGCTGCTTCAAGGTCGGCGCGCCGGCATCGGTGGAGACCCCGACCAGCCAGCGCCGTCCGGTCCATTCGTTCAAACAGGCGGCGATACGGTTGGGCAGATTGGCGGGCGCGCGCGGCGTTGGTCTGAGCTCGATGCGGCCCGGCTCGAAATGCACGAGGTGCACGTCGTTCATCAGGTGGGTGAGAAGAATGCCTTCCTTCTGCGCCTTGAAGAGCTCGACCACCGCCGCAAAACTCTCGACCCGCGCGGCGACGAGCGCGGCTTCGACCGGCGGCATCGCGGTTGCGGGATCGCGCGCCACCGCCTGGGTCGAGATCGCAGTGGCACTCGGCGCGGCAAAGCTGGTGGTGCGCTCCGGTCCCGGTCCACGCGGCACCGATGAAGGCGAAGGTGCTGCAGCCCCCGGCTGGCCGGAGAGCTGACGCACCAGGTCGCCGGGGGTCGGCAGGTCGGCGACGTGCATCAGCCGGATCAGCGCCATCTCGACCGCCGCCAGCGGCTGCGGCGCAACCTGCGCCTCGCCGAGGCCCTTCAGCAGCATCTGCCAGGCGCGCGCCAGCACGGGGAGCGAGAGATCCTTCGACAAAGCGCCGCCCCGCTTGCGTTCGGCCTCGGGCACGGCCGGTTGCTGCAGCACGTCCGGCGTCAGCTTGCAGCGCGTCAGCCAATGCGTCAGATCGAGCAGGTCCTGCAACACGACGATGGGATCGGCGCCGGACTCATACATGCGGCGGAGCTGATCCAGCGCGGGTGCTGCGCGGCCGGCCAGCAGCGCCTCATAGAGATCGAACAGTTGGGTGCGGTCGGCGATGCCGAGCATCGCGCGCACCTGCTCCTCCGTCACTTCCTGGCCCGGTTCCGCCCCAGGGTCAGCAAGCGTGATCGCCTGGTCGAGCAGCGAGAGCCCGTCACGCGCCGAGCCGTCCGCCGCCCGGGCGACCAGCGCCAGCGCGCCGGGCGCGAGCTTGGCGCCCTCGGCGGTGGCGATCGCGTCCAGATGCTGCGCCAGCTTGTCCGCCTCGATGCGCCGGAGGTCGAAGCGCTGGCAGCGCGAGAGCACGGTCACCGGCACCTTGCGGATCTCGGTGGTGGCGAACACGAATTTCACATGCTCCGGCGGCTCCTCCAGCGTCTTCAGCAGCGCGTTGAACGCGTTCGGCGAGAGCATGTGCACCTCGTCGATGATGTAGACCTTGAATCGCGCGCTGACCGGGCGGTAGCGCACGCCTTCGATGAGCTCGCGGATGTCGTTGACGCCGGTGCGGCTCGCCGCGTCCATCTCGATCACATCGACATGGCGGTCCTCGGCGATGGCGCGGCAATGCTCGCACTGGCCGCAGGGCGTCGCGGTCGGGCCACCCTTGCCGTCGGGACCGATGCAGTTGAAGCAGCGGGCGAGGATGCGCGCGGTCGTCGTCTTGCCCACGCCGCGCACGCCGGTCAGCATGAAGGCATGCGCGAGCCGGCCCTGCGCGATCGCGTTGGTCAAGGTGCGGACCAGCGCTTCCTGGCCGATCAGACCGGCGAAATCGCTGGGGCGATACTTGCGTGCCAGCACCCGATAGGGCGCGGAAACGGAAGACTCGCCGTGGGATCCCGGGGGCACGCTGTCGTTGGACATGCGCACTAGGTAGCGAAAACCGGCGCGCAACGCCAGCCTGCCGGCGCGATGGCGATATCGCTTGCAGATCAGGGGATTAGGAGGGTGGGAGGCTGGATCGACGACCCGAGCGGAAACTCGTTACGGCTGCTTCCTTCCGGACCTGACCGGGTTGGCGAGACGCCCGTCCACCGCCAACCTCCCGGGGCCACTATATCGGCGATCATCGGCGCCCTGGCAACCCCCACCGACCCAGCCCCACCGACCCCAGCCCCACCGACCCCAGCCCCACCGACCCTCGGGCGGCGCGACCGAAAGGCTCAGGGCGCGGTCGGCTTGGCGGCCTGCGCGCCGGAGAGCTGCGCACCCGCGGGATCGCTCACCAGGGTTTGGCGAATCAGCGAGCCGTCGCGGCCCACCTGCTGCGCGGCAACGAGGTTGCCGGCGGCATCGTACCAGACCTCGCGCTCGATGCCGCCTTTGACGGAGAGATGATGCGCGAGCACGCGGCCCTCGGGCAGGTCCAGCGTCTCGCTGCCGCGGTCCTCGACCGTGATCGTCTGCAGCTTGCCCTGGGAGGCCTCGATGATCTGCGGGCCGGCGATGCTCGCCGCCTGCCACATGGTGCTCGCCAGGCAGTCGCAATCGAAGGCGACGGCCTTCTTGCCGAGGAGGCCGCTCCAATGGTCGCCGTCGCGCGCGAGCTGCACCGTGCGCAGCCCGTCCGGATCCTTGGTCTCGGCCACCAGCGCGACGAGCTTTTGACCCTGGTAGGTCTCGGTGATCACCTGGTGCATGCGATAGACGGTGACGCCCAGCATCTTCACGGCGACCGTGCTCTCGGTGACGGCGATCGTCTTGTCGCCATCCTGCGCCACGTCGATCGACTGGGTGCCGATCGCGGAGCCGTCGCGGGTGATGTCGAAGACGTAGCGCCCGGCGCGGCCCGGCCAGTCGCCCTCCGCCGGCGCTGCCGCAGCGAAGCCGGCCGTCGAAATCAGGGCGAATGCCGTCGCGATCCTGGTGCAGATCAACATGATGCTAAGGCCGTTGCTGCAGTTCCTGGCGCACGGTGGACCCATCCCGCGCCGTCACCTGGCCGGCGACCAGGATGCCGCTGGCATCGTACCAGAGCTCGCGCTTCATTTCGCCGGTCATGCTGAAGTGATGCGCCTCGACCCGACCGATCGGCAGGTTGAGCGTCTCGGCCCCGCGATCGGTCACGGTCACGTCCCGGGTCTTGCCGCGCACGGTGTCGATCACATGGGTGGCGCCGGTCGCGGGCTTTTGCCAGAACAGGCTGGTCGGCAGGGTGGGATCGATATTGCGCCGCTTGTCGGTGTTGAAACTGCCCGCGAGCCGATCGCCCTCGAGCGTCAGCACCACCTTCTTGTCGGTGCCGTCGTCATTGGCTTCGGAGGTCAGGGAGAGGATCTTGCCGTTGCCGTGCAGCTCCTCCACCTGCTGGTCGAAGCCGTAGACGCTCAAGCCGAGCAGGGTGACGTCGAGCTCGGTATGGCTGATGATCCGGAGCTTGTTGCCGTCGCCGACGAACTCCATGCGCTGCTGCCCGACCGGTGTGCCGTCGCGGAAGATCGTGTAGATGAAGATGCCGAGCGGCGGCGTTCCCGGAGCGGGATCCTCGGCCTTTGCGCCGCCCGTACCGAACGCGGAGGCGAGCAGCAACACGGCCAAGGCGAGCCCGGCCCGGAATGGGCTATATGTTGCTTGCCGCCTGGTCGTTTCACTCAGCATGATGGCGTCTTCGGTGACTCAAGACTTCCAACCTTCCTTGGTCGGGCCTCAATGTAATGGCTAGACGCGTCAATTTCTACGCCACCGGCGAGTTCGACCGGGCGGTGGAGCGCCGCGAGGACGTGGCCTGGCTCCGCGCCCGCCTGGCCGATCCCGCCACCCGGTTCTATCCCATTTGGCGAATGCGGAATTTCGTGTCCGATCCGGCGCTGCCGCGGGCCTTGGCGCTCGATCCCGGGCGGCACACGGCGCTGCTGGAATCCGCCTCGACCGTGGCCCTGCTCGGCATCGAGGAAGAGACCGCGCATTTCCTGATCGATATTTCCACACTCGAGGAGACGGCAATCGCCGGCTTGGGCGGCCATGCCGTCGACCTGCGCACCGTCGGCGTCCTGATGCCGCAGCGCGAGGGCGCGCTCCTCGCCTATGCCCGCGGCCTCGCCTATTGGCATGACCGGCACAAGTTCTGCGGCACCTGCGGATCGCCGACCGAGGTGAAGGCCGCGGGCCATCAGCGGCAATGCACCAATCCCGATTGCGGCGCCGTGCAGTTCCCGCGCACCGATCCCGCGGTCATCATGCGCGTGACCCATGGCGACAGAATCCTGATGGCGCGCCAGGCGGTGTGGGCGCCGGGCATGCATTCGGTGCTCGCGGGTTTCGTCGAGCCGGGCGAGAGTCTCGAGGATGCGGTCGCCCGCGAGGTCTACGAGGAGGTGGGCTTGCGCTTGAGCCGCATCCGCTATTTCGGCTCGCAGCCATGGCCCTTCCCCTCCTCGCTCATGCTGGGGTTCAGCGCCGAGGCGACCAGCCTGGACTTCAAGGTCGATGAGAACGAGCTCGAATCGGCGCGCTGGATGAGCCGCCCGGAGCTGCTCGATTCGCCCGAGGACGAGACCTTCCGCCTGCCGCGCAAGGATTCGATCTCGCGCCGCCTGATCGAGGACTGGCTGAGGCTGAAGTTCTGACCATGCCGCGCCGGCTTATTCCTCGGATCCCCTGGCAGTTCGTGCGCTTCGGCGTGGTCGGGGTCCTGGGGTTCCTGGTCGATGCCGGGCTGCTGCGCGAGCTGCTGGCGGCCGGGCTCGGCTATTACGGCGGGCGGGCGATCTCGTTCCTGGCGGCCGCCACCACCACCTGGATTCTCAACCGATCCTTCACCTTTCGCCGCGATGCTCGACCGCGGACCCACCCCGCTGCCGAGTGGTTCGCCTATGTCGGGCTGATGCTGATCGGCGGGGGCGCGAATTACGGGGTCGCCGCGCTGGCCTACGAGAGCGTGGATCTGGTGCGGCAGCATCCCGAGATCGCCGTCGCCCTGGGTTCGCTCGCCGGCATGGCGATCAACTACTGGAGCGCCAAGATCATGATCTTCGAGCGGCGCAGCCCGTCGTGACCGAAGCGGACGGCACGATCGTCGCGGAGCCGCTGGCGACGGCGGAGAATAAGCTTTCGCCGCGCGCGGTCGGATGGCTGCTGGTGGCGCTGTTCTCGGCGCTCGGAATCCTGGAGCACTATCTGTTCGCCGAGGCCAACGGCGCCGTGCTCAAGGAAGGCGGCCTCATCGACCCCGACAGCTACATGCGGGTCCTCAAGATCATGGACCTCTACCATGGCGCCGGCTGGTACGACACGGTGACGCCGAAGCTCGGCGCGCCCGAGGGGCTGTCGCTGCACTGGACGCGGCCGATCGACGTGATGATCCTCATCCCGGCGCTGATCGCCCATCTCCTCGGCGCCGATGTGGGCCGCGCCGTCTATTGGATCGGCGCCGGATTCTCCTCGCTCTGCCACATCCTCGCCTGCCTCGCCGTCGCCTGGGCGGCGCGGCCGCTCTGGCCCACGCCCGGTCATCGTTTCGCCGCGGTCATCCTGCTGACCAACGCCGCCGCCTTCGGCTACGGCACCTTCGGCCGGGCGGATCACCACACGCTGCTCCTGCTGCTGACCGCGCTGATGCTGGGCGCCATGCTGCGCGCGTCGATCGGCGGCATTCCGATCGAGACTCAGCGGCGCTGGGCCGGGCTGGGCGGCGCCTTCGCCGGATGCGGCGTCTGGATCAGCCCGGAGTTCATGGTGCCGATCGTGCCGGTGATCGCCACCATCGGCCTCTTCTGGATCGACGCGCCGCTCGATGCGAAAGGGACCGAAGAGAAGCCGCGGGACTGGGCCTCGCTCGGCGCCGCCTTCTCGCTCGCCATGGCGGCGGTGGTCGCGATCGCCGTCCCGATCGAGCAACCGCCGGCGCACTGGCTCCAACCCGAATACGACAAGGTCTCGCTTCCCTATCTCGTCCTGGCGCTGATCTGGGCGGCCGTCTTCTTCGCGGCCCAGCGGATCCGCGGCGGATTCTGGACGCGCATCGCCGGCGGCATGGTGCTTGGCGCGGCGGGAGGCGCGCTGCTGCTGGCGATCTTTCCCAACTTGCTGTTCGGCCCTTTGAGCGTGGATGCGCGGCTGAAGCGCGACTTCCTGGACACGATCCAGGAGATGCAGCCGCTCTGGCCGACCAGCATCGCCGGATTCCAGGCCTTCCTCCCGATGGTCGGGCAGTCGATCGCCGGAGCGATCCTGCTGCCCTTCGCGTTCCGCCGCTGGCGCGGCGAGCGGCGCTGGGCCGGGCTGCTGATCGCCATGACCTTCGGCTTCCTGTGGATCGGCGCCATGATGCATGCGAGGCTCGGCGTCGAGTTCGCACCGACGCCGGCCATCATCTGCGCCGGCTTCTTCGCCCTGGCGGAGACCAGGCTGCGCGGCAAATCGCGCCTGCTGCGCACGCCCGCCCTGGTCGCCATCGGCATCGCGCTGACCTGCGCACCGCTGCTGTCGAGCCTCGCCTTCCCGGCGAAGCCGAGCGGCGAGAACTGCCACGTGCATCAGCTGGCCGATTGGCTCAACGCGGCGCATCCCGGCATCGGCGCGGCGCCGATCGTGATGACCGACGACATCTCCTACTCGGCCGAGCTCGCCTTCCGCACCGACTATCGCTTCGTCGCCGGTCCCTATCACCGCAATCCGCAAGCCATCTTCGACACGATCGACGCGATGACCGATGGCGGCACGGACAACGCGAAGGCGATCCTCGACCGCAGGCAGGTGTCGCTCGTCATACGCTGCGGCGACGTGATCATCCCGCGGCTCTATGATCCCAATGTGATCAACTTCTATACCAAGCTCGGCGGCCGCGGCGATCTGCCGGGCTGGCTGACGCCGCTCCAGCTGCCGCCGGCGCTCGCCAAGCACTTCAAGGTCTACGAGGTGAACGGGCGCTAGCCAGCGCGACGGAGCATCATCTTGAATCGTCATGCCCGGGCCTGACCCGGGCATCTGGCGTCGCTCTGGCCCTGGCGGTCAACCCTTCAGTCGCTCGGGGTTGAGGCGGAAGGCGCCGGCGGGATAGACGCCGAGGATGCGGACCTCGCGCGAAAAGAAGGACAGCTCCTCGAGCGCCAGCCGCACCGGACGCTGGTCGGGATGGCCGTCGATATCGGCGTAGAACTGCGCCACGGTGAAGTTGCCGTCGAGGATGTAGCTCTCGAGCTTGGTGATGTTGACGCCGTTGGTGGCAAAGCCGCCCAAGGCCTTGTAGAGCGCCGCCGGCACCGAACGCACCTTGAAGACGAAGCTGGTGACGACGGGACCCTTGGCCGGATCGGGATCGATCGGCTCGCGCGCCATGACGACGAAGCGCGTGGTGTTGTGCTCGGCATCCTCCATGTCGCCCTTGAGGATCTCCAGCCCATAGATCTCGGCGGCGAGGGCCGAGGCGATCGCCCCGACGCTCTTGTCGCCCATCTCGGCCACCTCCGCCGCGGAGCCCGCGGTGTCGGGCCGCGTCACCGGCGTCAGGCCCATGCCGCGCAAGGTGGCGCGGCACTGCGCCAGGGCCTGCACATGGCTGCGCACGGTCTTCAGTCCGGCGAGCGTGGCGCCCTTCGGCGCCATCAGCTGATGGTTCACCCGCTGGAAATGCTCGGCGATGATGTGGAGGCCGGATTCCGGCATCAGGTGATGGATGTCGGCCACCCGACCCGCGACCGAGTTCTCGATCGGCACCATGGCGAGCGCCGCGCGCCCGTCGCGCACCGCGGCGAACATGTCCTCGAAGGATTCGCAGGGCAGCGCCTGCATATCCGGATAGGCGGCGCGGCAGGCGAGGTTGGAATAGGCGCCAGGCAGGCCTTGGAAGGCGATGGCGTTGTCGGCGGAGGCGGTCATGATGCTGATACGGCGGCGAGCGCGGCACGGGCTCGATCGAGCTCGGCCTGAGTATCGACACCGAGCGGAACCGTGTCAACGAGCGCCACGTCGATGCGCATGCCGGCCTCCAGCGCGCGCAGCTGCTCCAGCTTCTCGCGCTGCTCGAGCCTTCCCGGCGGCAACGCCACGAAACGCTCCAGCGCCTGGCGACGATAAGCATAGAGCCCGACATGGTGGTAGAGCGGGCCGGGATTCGCGGGCACGGTCGCGCGGCTGAAATAGAGCGCACGGGCGATCGTCTTCCCTTGTTCCGGCGCGAAGGCGGTGACCGCTTTCACCACATTGGGATCGGTGCGCTCGGCGTCGCGGGTGATCTCGACGCAGAGGGTCGCGATATCGACCGCGGGATCGGCGAGCGGCTCCAGGGCGCGGCGCACGATCTTCGGGTCGAGCGTCGGGAGATCCCCCTGGATGTTGACCACGACGTCGAAGCGCCGCGCGGGATCGATCTTCTGCAGCGCCTCGAAGATGCGGTCGGAACCCGAAGGATGATCCGGGTCCGTCAGCACCGCCTCGCCGCCGGCCCGCTTCACCGCATCGACGATCTCCGGCTCCGCCCCCGCGACATAGACCGGGCCGACGCCCGCATCCCTGGCGCGCTCCCAGACATGGACGATCATCGGCTTTCCGCCGATCTCGGCCAGGGGCTTGTTGGGGAGGCGTGTGGAGGCGAGACGGGCGGGGATCAGGACCACCGGGTTCATGATCGAGCTCATGATCGGATTCATGGGAGGCGGATCATCACGAGATTCGGGTCAGAAGGGCCGCGACATTATGACGCGAAGGCGACAAATGCCAGCGCGGAAAAGGACTTGTATCCGCCGAACGGGCCTGTGGCCGAACCCGGGACGCGCGGTTGGACAGGGCAGGCGGAAGTCGCTAAATTCCCGCCGGCTTCGGCCTGCCGCAGAATTTGCCCGGATGTCGCACTTGGGGTGCCGGCGTCCGGCGCGTCCATCAAGGGGTTGCCTCGAATGTCTTTGGAAGCCAACAAGATCGCCGCCTCCATCCTGGTCGGCGGCATGCTGACGTTGAGCGTGGGGCTCATCGCCAACATCATCTATGGCGGCCATGAGGAGGCCGGCGAGAAGGCGACGGCCGCCCCCGCCGCCAAGCCGGCCCCGGTCGACCCGGTGAGCGGTCTCCTGGCCAGCGCCGATGCGACCAAGGGCCAGGACAGCGCGAAGGTCTGCTTGACCTGCCACAGCTTCGGCAAGGGCGAGAATGCCAAGGTCGGGCCGAATCTCTGGGGCGTGGTGGGCGGCCCGACCGCGCATATGGAGGGCTTCAGCTATTCGCCGGCGATCGCCAACCTGAAGAGCACCTGGACCTACGAGAACCTGAACCGCTTCCTCGCCAGCCCGAAGAGCTACGCGCCGGGCACCAAGATGACCTTCCCCGGATTCCCGAAGGTGCAGGACCGCGCCAACGTGATCGCCTTCCTGCGCACCCAGTCCGACAATCCGCCGCCGCTGCCGACTCCCGACGAGGTCAAGAAGGCCGAGGACGATGCGAAGCAGGCGGAGGCGGCAGAATCGCAGCCGGCCCAGGCCGCCGCGCCGGCGCAGCAGCCGGAAGCCGCGCCCGCCGCTGCGGCACCCGCGCAGGACGCGGTGAAGATGATCGCCGCCGCCAACCCGGCCGATGGCGAGAAGGTCGCCTCGAAGTGCAAGGCCTGCCATGACTTCGCCAAGGATGGGCCGAACAAGGTCGGCCCCAATCTCTGGGGCGTGATCGGCGGCCCGAGCGCGCATAAGCAGGACTTCAATTACGACGACGCGGTCAAGAATCTCAACATCACCTGGACCTTCGAGAACCTCGACAAGTTCTTGGCCAGCCCGCGCACCTTCGCGCCCGGCACCAAGATGACTTTCCCCGGGCTGACGAAGCCCGAGGATCGCGCCGCCCTGTTGCGCTGGCTTCGCGACCAGAGCGACAGCCCGGTGCCGCTGCCGCAGTAAGCATCGTTCAAGAGAGCCGATCTTGTCCCGACCGGTCGCGGCCGAGTTCGTCGAACTTGCGCGCCGGCTGACCGAGGTCAGCCGGCCGATCCTGCGCCGCTACTACCGCAAGAAGCTCGACATCATCGACAAGGCCGACGAGAGCCCGGTCACCAAGGCCGATCGGGAATGCGAGTCCGCCTTGCGCGAACGCATCGCCAAGGCCTTTCCCGGCCACGGCATCATCGGCGAGGAGTTCGGCGCCGAGCGCGCCGATGCGGAGCTGGTCTGGGTGCTCGATCCCTTGGACGGCACCCGCTCCTTCGTCACCGGCCGGCCGATGTTCGGCACGCTGATCGCCCTCACTGAGGGCGGTCGGCCGATCCTCGGCTTGATCGACATGCCGATCCTCGACGATCTCTGGCTCGGCGCCCGGGGCCAGCCCACCACGCTCAACGGCGAGCCGGTCAAGGCCCGTGCCTGCGCCGATCTCACCGCCGCCTATCTCTCCACCATCTCGCCCAAGATCTTCCGGGCCGACGGATGGGCGCGGTTCGAGCGGCTGAGCGCCAAGGCGAAATCGACGACCTATGGCGGCGACTGCTATCAATACGGCATGGTGGCGATGGGCTTCCTCGACCTGGTGGTCGAAGAAGGGCTCGGCATCTTCGACTACCTGGCGCTGGTGCCGGTGGTGGAGGGTGCGGGCGGCGCGATCTCCGACTGGCGCGGCAACCCGCTGACCGCCGCCTCCAAGGGCGACGTGGTTGCCGCCGGCGACCGGCGGCTGCTCGACCAGGCGGTCGCCATCCTCGGCGGGTAAAGTCCCAATCCGTTACATTCCTTGGGTTTCCCTGGCTGCGAGGTCTCCGCTAGGATGCGGCAAAGGCCGCTGCAAAGGCGGCATCATCGCCAGGGATTCGCATGCGATACCGCAGATCGGGCCTCGTCCTCGCCGCCGCGCTCGCCGTCGCCGCGGTCTTCGGAGCACATGCCGAAGCCCAGGATGTGCAGCCGGTCCCCGCGATCGCCATGCACGGCGAGCCGAAATACGGGCCGGACTTCAAGCACCTCGATTACGTCAATCCGGACGCGCCGAAGGGCGGAAGCGTCGTGTTTTCCGCGATTGGCAGTTTCGACAGCTTCAATCCGTACACCATCCAGGGCACGCCGGGACCGGGGGCGAGCTATGAGACGCTGACGACGAGCACCTTGGACGAGCCATTCAGCCAATACGGCTTGATCGCGGAGAGCATGGAGGTGCCCGACGACCGTTCCTGGGTGATCTTCAACATCCGCAAGGAGGCGCGCTGGCATGACGGACAGCCGATTACGGCCGACGACGTCGTCTTCACCTTCAATCTGCTGAAGGACAAGGGGCCGCCACAATTCACCAGCTACTATCAGAGCGTGGTCAAGGCCGAGAAGCTCGGCGACCTCCGGGTCAAGTTCAGCTTCGCGCCGGGCGACAACCGCGAGCTGCCGCTGATCATCGGCCAGATGCCGGTGCTGCCGCAGCATCTCTGGAAGGACAAGGACATCGCCCAGCCGACGCTCGACCTCCCCGATGGCAGCGGGCCCTACAAGCTCGAAAGCTACGAGGCAGGGCGCTCGGTCACGCTGAAGCGCGTGGCGGACTACTGGGGCAAGGATCTGCCGATCAACGTCGGCCAGTACAACTTCGACACCATCCGTTACGACTATTACCGCGATGACACGGTCGCGCTCGAAGCGTTCAAGGCCGGCGCCTACGACGTCAGACTCGAGGCCAGCGCCAAGAGCTGGGCAACGGCCTACGATGTCCCGGCGGTGAAGGACGGGCGCATCATCAAGGAGACGATCCCGACCGCGGGCCGGAATTTGATGCAGGGCTACGTCTTCAATCTGCGCAAGCCGATGTTCCAGGACCGCAAGGTGCGGGAAGCCCTGCAATATGCCTTCGACTTCGAATGGAGCAACAAGACGCTGTTCTACGGACAGTACGTCCGGATTCGCAGCTATTTCGGCCCCTCTGACCTCGGCTCGTCCGGGCTTCCTTCGCCCGAGGAACTGAAGCTTCTCGAGCCCTATCGCGGCAAGATCCCGGACGCGGTCTTCACCACCGAATACAACCCGCCGAAGACGGACGGCTCCGGCGACGATCGCGCCAATCTCGAAATTGCCAGCAAGATTCTCGACGATGCCGGTTGGAAGGTCGAAAACGGGGTGCGGACCAAGGACGGCGTCGCCCTCGATTTCGAAATTCTGCTCTACGAGCCCGTGTTCGAACGGATCACCCAGCCATTCATCCAGAACCTGGCTCAAATCGGCGTGAAAGCGCATATGCGCACGATCGATCCAGCCCAGTATCAGAAGCGCATGGACCAGTTCGACTACGACATGGCGGTGAACCTCGTCGCACAGTCACTCTCGCCCGGCAATGAGCAGCGGGATCAATGGGGCTCGAAGGCGGCCGACACCAACGGCAGCCAGAACATCAGCGGCATCAAGGACCCTGTGGTCGACGCGCTCGTGGAGAAGATCATCGCAGCCAAAGACCGCGATGACCTGGTCACCTCGACCCGTGCCCTCGATCGAGTGCTGCAATGGGGTTTCTACTACATTCCGCATTGGAACGCGCCCTTCGACCGCGTCGCCTACTGGAACAAGTACGCGCACCCCGCGACCATGCCGAAATATGGCCTGACCTATGACACCTGGTGGTTCGACGCAGCGAAGAACGCGTCGCTCCAGCAGCAGGCATCCGCTGCGGCATCGCAGAACGCTCCGGCGAGCCCCCCGACAGCGCCGAGCCAGCAGACGGCACCGGCAGCGCCGAGCACGCCGACCCCAGCGCCTGCGACCACGCCGCCGGCGGACCGCGGCTCGACTCCGATTCCGTACATCATCGGTGGCATCGTGATTGCCGTTCTCGCTTTTGCCCTGGGCCGGCGCCGCGGGAGCAAATGATCGTTCGAAGCGATTCCATCCGCTAGATGCTCGCCTATATCATCCGCCGCCTGCTGCTGATCCTCCCGACGCTGTTCGGGATCATGCTGATCAACTTCGCGATCATCCAGGCGGCCCCCGGCGGCCCGGTCGAGCAGATGATCCTGAAGATCAAGGGGTCCGGCAATCTCGCCACCGAGCAAATCTCCGGCGGCGGCAGCGAGAATCTCTCCGCGCGAACCCAGGCGTCGCAAAGCCAGAGCAGCTCCAGGATCTATCGCGGCTCCCAGGGCCTCGATCCGCAGTTCATCAAGTATCTCGAACATCTCTACGGGTTCGACAAGCCGCTGCCGGAGCGGTTCGCGATGATGATAGGCAACTTCATCCGGTTCGACTTCGGCAACAGCTATTCGAGCGGCCGGCCGGTGACCCAGCTCATCCTGGAGAAGTTGCCGGTCTCGATCTCTCTCGGACTCTGGACCACGCTCCTCACCTATCTCGTTTGCATTCCGCTCGGCGTCGCCAAGGCGGTGCGCGACGGCACGCAATTCGACGCCTGGACCAGCGCGGTGATCATCGCGGGAAGTGCCATCCCGAGCTTCCTGTTCGCGATCCTGCTGATCGTGCTGTTTGCCGGGAGCAGCTACTTTCATTGGTTTCCGCTGCGCGGCCTCACCTCCGAGAACTGGGATCAACTCTCGCTCTGGGGCAAGATCGCCGACTATTTCTGGCACATGGCTCTGCCGCTGACCTCGCTCACCATCGGCAGCTTCGCCACCCTCACCATGCTGACCAAGAACTCGTTCCTGGAGCAGATCAACCAGCAATACGTGACGACGGCACGGGCCAAGGGCCTCTCCGAGCAGCGCGTGCTCTACGGGCATGTTTTCCGTAACGCGATGCTGATCGTGATTTCTGGCATCCCCGCCGCCTTCATCGGCATCCTGTTCACCGGATCGCTGCTGACCGAGATCATCTTTTCGCTGAACGGGCTCGGCCTGCTCGGCTACGAGGCGGTTCTCAACCGCGACTACCAGGTCGTGTTCGCCACCACCTATGCCTTCGGCCTGATCGGTCTTCTGGTGCAGCTGATCGGCGACATCACCTACATGCTGATCGATCCCCGGATCGACTTCGAGGCTCGCGGCACATGAGGAGCACGAGCGTTGCACCGCCACTCGAGCACCGGTTCCTCGGCATCCGCATCACGCGGCTTACAGCCCGGCGGATCGCGAACTTCCGGCGCAACAATCGCGGCTATTACTCTCTCATCATCTTCCTCGTGCTGTTCGTCTTCAGCTTGTTCGCGGAGTTCATCGCCAATGACCGCCCGCTGGTGGTCAGCTATCACGGTGCGCTCTATTATCCGATCCTCAATCATTATCCGGAGACCACCTTCGGCGGCACCTTCGTCACCGAAGCCAACTACCGCAATCCCTACGTTCGTAACCTGATCGAGAAAGGCGGCTGGATGCTCTGGCCGCCGATCCCTTTCAGCTACAACACCACGATCACCGACCTTCCTGGACCGGCACCGAGCCCGCCGGACGGGATCAACTGGCTCGGCACCGACGACCAGGCGCGCGACGTGCTGGCGCGCGCCATCTACGGCTTCCGCATCTCGGTCCTGTTCGGACTGGCTCTGACGATCGCGACCACGATCATCGGAGTGCTCGCCGGCGCGGTGCAGGGTTATTTCGGCGGCTGGATCGATCTAACCTTCCAACGGTTCCTAGAGGTGTTCGGCAGCTTGCCCACCCTCTACATCCTTCTCATCCTCTCGGCCATATTCCCGCCCAGCATCATCTCGCTTTTCATCATCCTGCTGGTGTTCGGCTGGACCTGGCCGGTCGGCGTGGTCCGAGCGGAGTTCCTGCGCGTCCGTAATCTCGAATATGTGCGGGCGGCGAAGGCGCTCGGCATGAGCGACTGGCGGGTCATGGTGAAGCACATTCTGCCCAATGCCATGGTGACGACGCTGACCTTTCTGCCCTTCCAGCTCGGCGGATCCGTGACGGTGCTGACTTCGCTCGACTTTCTCGGGCTCGGCTTGCCACCCGGATCCCCCTCGCTCGGCGAGATGCTGAACCAGGGCAAGGACAATCTGCAGGCTCCCTGGCTGGGCATGACCGGCTTCGTCGTCACAGGTACCATGCTGGTTTTGCTGATCTTCATCGGCGAGGGCATCCGCGACGCGTTCGATCCCCGGAAGATCGCCAAATGAAGTCGGCTGCTCGCTTGCTCGAAGTCCGCGATCTCGGTGTTGCCTTCGGCCCGGCGACCGCCGTCGACCGCGTCAGTTTTGAGATCGACAAGGGCGAGACCTTCGCCCTGGTCGGCGAGTCCGGATCCGGAAAATCCGTGACGGCGCTTTCGATCCTGCAGCTTCTGCCATATCCGTTCGCGCACCATCCCTCCGGCAGCATCAAGTTCCAGGGCCAGGAGCTGATGCGGGCGCCGGAGCCGGTGCTGCGCGCGGTGCGCGGCGGAAAGATCTCGATGATCTTCCAGGAGCCGATGACGTCGCTCAACCCGCTGCACCGGGTGGAGAAGCAGATCACCGAGGCGATGCTGCTGCACCGGAACATCCCGAAGCCGCAGGCCCGCGAGCGGGCGCTGGAACTGCTGAAGCTGGTGGGCATCGACAATCCGGAGCGGCGCCTCAAGGCCTTTCCGCACGAGCTCTCCGGCGGGCAGCGCCAAAGGGTGATGATCGCCATGGCGCTGGCCAACGATCCCGACCTGCTGATCGCCGACGAGCCGACGACGGCGCTCGACGTGACCGTGCAGGCGCAGATCCTCAAATTGCTGCGCGAGCTGCAGGCGCGGCTCGGCATGGCGATCCTGCTGATCACCCACGATCTCGGCCTGGTCAAGAGCTTCGCCGACCGGGTCGCGGTGATGCAGAAGGGCGAGATCGTCGAGGCGAAGACGCCGGCCGAGCTCTTCGCCAAGCCCGAGCACCCCTATACGCGGATGCTGCTTGCCGCCCAGCCGAAGGGTAGGGCGGTCGCGCCGCAGAGCGATGCGAAGACCCTGGCGGCGGTGGAGAACCTGAAGGTCTGGTTTCCGATCAAGGCCGGCGTGTTCCGCCGCGTGGTGGATCATGTCCGCGCGCTGGAAGGCGTCTCGGCCGAGATCCGCGAGGGCGAGACCCTGGGCGTGGTCGGCGAATCGGGCTCGGGCAAGACCACACTCGGTCTCGCCTTGCTGCGGCTGATCGCGAGCGAGGGCAGCATCGTCTATGCCGGCAACCGGATCGACGGCTTCGACCGCCGGCGCATGCGGCCGCTCCGGCGCGAGATGCAGATCGTGTTCCAGGACCCTTACGGCTCGCTCTCGCCGCGGCTCTCCGTCGGCGAGATCGTCGCCGAGGGGCTGGAAGTGCACGGCATCGAGCGCGAGCCGGGCGCCCGTGAGCAGGCGGTGGTCGAGGCGCTGGAGGAAGTGGGACTCGATCCCGAGACGCGACACCGCTATCCGCACGAGTTCTCCGGCGGACAGCGGCAACGCATCTCGATCGCCCGCGCCCTGATCCTGAAGCCCAGGCTGATCGTGCTCGACGAGCCGACCTCGGCGCTCGACATGTCGGTCCAGGCGCAGATCGTCGATCTGCTGCGCGACCTGCAGGCGCGGCATGGCCTCGCCTACCTCTTCATCAGCCACGACCTCCGCGTGGTGCGCGCGCTGGCGGATCGCGTCATCGTGCTGAAGGACGGGCGCATCGTGGAAGCGGGGCCGGTCCAGCGCATCTTCGATTCACCCAGCGCCGACTACACCAAGGCGCTGCTGCGCGCGGCGCTCTATCACGAGGCGACCGAAGGCGCGGTGCGGCAATGACCGAACGGCGCATCCTGTTCGCCGTCCGGGACGGCGACTTCGCCGCCTGGAAGGCGGCGTTCCGGCAGGCTTCTCCCCAGCTTGCGCTCGTCAAGCAGCCGGAATCCGGCATCCGCTATGCGCTGGTTTGGCGGTCGCCTTCGGAGCTCTACCCCACGCTGCCCGACCTCGCAGTGATCTTCTCGCTCGGCGCCGGCATCGAGCGGCTGTTGCACGATCCCGCCGTGCCGCGGACCGCCGCGATCGTCAAGATGGCGGAGCCCGGCATGACCGCGTCGATGACACAATACATCCTCTGGCAGGTGATCCGGCATCACCGCCGCTTCTGGGAGCTCGAAGCGGCGCAAGAGGAGGCGCACTGGCTGGATCAGGACTATCCCGCACCCTGGAACCGCAAGGTCGGCGTGCTCGGCCTCGGCACTTTGGGCAGCGCGGCGGCCGCAACCCTGCGCGACTTCGGCTTCGCGACCCGCGGCTGGAGCCGCAGCCGCAAGGCGATCGACGGCGTCGCCTGTTTCGCCGGAGATGCCGAGCGCGATGCCTTTCTCGATGGGCTGGAGATCCTGGTCTGCCTGCTGCCGCTGACGCCACAGACGACCGGCATCCTCAACGCCGACCTCTTCGCCCGGCTGGCGCCCGGTGCGGCATTGGTCAACGCCGCCCGCGGCGCCCATCTCAACGAGGCCGATCTCCTTTCGGCGCTCGGCTCGGGCCGGCTCGCGGCGGCTGCCCTCGACGTGACCGGCGTGGAGCCGCTGCCCGCGGAGCATCCCTTCTGGCATCATCCGCGCATCTTCATCACGCCGCACAACGCGGCCGACATCGACCCCGCCACGGCCGCGGCCGAGATCGCACGACAGGTCGCGCGGTTCGAGGCGGGGCAGCAGCTCGAGCATGAAGTGGAGCGCGATCGTGGCTATTGAGATGAGCTCCCGTCCATCGCCGGCTGCCGCGATTTCATTGGACGCCGTCGGATGCGCCCTGTTTCATGGCCGGGCATGACCGACCCGCTCGATCCCAAGGCGTTGCTGGAGCAGGCCTTCACCATGGGCGAGGAGTTCCCGGGCCCGGCGCAGGACCTGCTGCTCTCCTGGCTCTTGAGCCTCGGTGCCGATCAGCAACCGGCCGCCGCTGCCGCGATGCTGCTGCCGCGTTACGCGAGCGCCGTCGCGGGCAAGAGCGATGCGCTGCCGGTGGTGAAGCTGCACCGGCTCTTGTCCGAGGTCGCGACCAGCCCTCCGGCGACCGCGCGCCGCGGTCGCCTCTCGGGCCGCATGCGGCGCAGCTAGCGCCGGCGGATCCTGGCCAATGTGGGCGAGCGCGTGCCGTTGCGGGGAGCCGTGCGCGGCGCGGGCTTCTTGGTCAGGATCTTCGGGCCGGTGCTGACCGCGGTCTTGGCCCATTCGGCGATGAAGGCGAAGAGCGCGCGGAAGGCCAATGCCTCGCCGCCTTCCGGACGGCCGGGCTGCGCGCGGCCGTTCCAGGCATAGGTGTCGAGATGCATCCACTTGGTCGCGGGTGTCACGAACTCGGCGAGATAGAGCGCGGCGGTTACGGCGCCGGCAAACGGCGTCTCCGCGGAGTTGTTGATGTCGGCGACCTTGCTGTCCAGCATGCGGCGATAGGGCTTCCAGAGCGGCAGCTGCCACAAGGGGTCGCCTTCCGCCTTGCCATGGCGGATGAGCGCCGCCGCGACATCGTCGTCGTTGGCGAAGAGTGCCGGCAAATCGGGACCCAGCGCGACGCGTGCGGCGCCGGTCAGGGTGGCGGCGTCGATCATGAGGTCGGGCTTGTCGTTCTCGGCCTCGGCGAGCGCGTCGCAGAGGATGAGCCGGCCCTCCGCGTCGGTGTTGCCGACCTCGACCGTCACGCCCTTGCGGGTCTTGATCACGTCCCAGGGACGGAAGGCATTGGCGGAGACGCTGTTCTCGACGGCGGGGATCAGCAGGCGAAGCTGGATCGGCAGCTTCGCATCCATGATGGCACGGGCGAGCGCCAGCATGAGGGCCGCGCCGCCCATGTCCTTCTTCATCATCTGCATGTTGCCGGCGGGCTTCAAATCGAGGCCGCCGGAATCGAAGCACACACCCTTGCCGATCAAGGCGAGCCGCGGGCCCGCGTTGCCCCATTTCAGATCGATCAGCCGCGGCGCCTTCTCGGCGGCGCGGCCGACGGCGTGGATGGTGGGGTAGTTCTGCTTCAGCAGGTCATCGCCGACGATGACGGAGAACTTCGCCTTGAACTCCTGGGCGACGCGCTTCGCCGCCTCGGCGAGCTCGGGCGGCCCCATGTCCTCGGCCGGCGTGTTGATCAGATCCCGCGCCAGGGCCATCGACTTCACCAGCCGCTCGACCGCCGCCTTGTCCGCCCCCTCCGGCCAGACCAGGCGCGCGAACTCCTTCGGCTCGCTGCGGTAGCGGGCGAAGCGGTAGCAGCCCATGGCCCAGGCGAAGGCATGTGCCGTCGCCTCGACCGAGGAGAGATCGTTCTCCAGCCGATAGGCCCCGGGCGGCAGCGATCCCGGCAACGCCGCCAGCGACCAGCGGTCCAAACCTTCTTCGACCCCGACCAGGATTCGCGCCGGCTGGCCGCGCCCATCGGGCAGCAGGCAATGGGTTGCCGGCTTCGCTTTGAAATCGGCCGCGCGCAGCCAGGCCTGCAGTTGCGCCGGCTGCTCCTTGGCCCAGGCGGCGAGGCGCTTTTCGCTGATCGGCAGCACCGGAATCGATTTGGCGGCGCGCGCCACGAGATATTCGAGCAAGGAATCACCCTATCGATGCGGGGAGGGACGGGATTGTAACCGCACACAGCGTACCGGCATAGCCCGGCGACGGCGCCGCGACATGGCCCGGTGCACGCCCTCCATGCTAGGAATGGCGCCGTGACGACGATCAGCCCGACCGTATCGGCGCCGGCCGAGACCGTGCCGCTCGCAACCGAGGAGGCTGCCGCCCCGCGCCTCTTGCTTGGGATCGCGCGGGTGGCCCCGTTCGCCTTCTGGGCCGTCGTCTGCCTCGGCGCTTTCCTCAGCCACCCGCCGACCGCGCCGATCGAGCTCGAGATTCTCGCCTCGGCCTGGCACATGATCCGCGCGGACAGCTGGGTGCCGCTGCTGAACGGCGACGTGGTGGCCACCACTCCGCCGCTGCACTACTGGCTGATCCTGCTGGGCTGGAAGGCGTTCGGCACGATCGAGATCTGGCCGCGCCTCCTCTCGGCGCTGGCCGCGCTGGCGACGCTGCTGTTGATCGGCCGCACCGCGCGCACGCTCTGGCCCCGCCGGCTCACCACGCCGCTGTTCGCCCGGATCCTGCTGATCGGGCTCGGCGGGTACGTCATCACGTCGACCATGATCCTGCCCGAGAGCCTGGCGCTGCCCATCGTGCTGGTCGGGTTCCAGGCGATCGCGGAGCTCCGCATCAATATCGGCGACCCGCTGCGCCGCCTGGCACTCTGGGCTCTCTTCGGCCTCGCCCTCACCACCGATCTCTTCCTGATCGGCTGGACCGCTCTGCTGCTCCTGCCGCCGGTGGCGCTGCTCGCCCCGCAGCTGCACGAGGGACCGAACGATCCCGCGGCGCGGCCGCGCGGCTGGCGCCGGTGGCGCTGGCGCGCGACCGTGCTGGTTCTGACCGCCCTGGCCGGCGGGCTTGCCTGGCTCTGGTTCCGCGACGCCGCGGGCCGCCCCGTCAACTTCTTCGATTTCGGCACGGGCTGGGCCAAGGAGACCAGCGAGGCGACGCGGCATAAGTCCTGGACGCTGATCCTCGTGCCCGTGATGCTCTATCCCTGGATCTGCTGGAAGACGCTGTGGCGGGCGCTGGCGCGCCAGACCCGCCAGGGCTACGGCTTCGGCTTCCGGCTCTGCCTGCTGTTCCTTGCGGGCGCGATCGCCGCCGGATTGGCGTCCGGCGTGCAGCTGCAAGGCATGCTGACGATCGGCACCTCGTTGGCGCTGCTCGGCGCGCGGCTGCTCGCCAACCAGGCGATCAAGCCCAAGGATTTCCACGCCGTGGTGCCCGGTTTCCTCGCCCTGACGCTCGGCCTCTTCTTCTTCCTGATGAACATGATCCCGACCGCGCATCTCGACGCCTTGTGGCGCCAGTTCTTCGGCGCGCCGCTGCCGATCTGGCTCGGCGGCAGCGGACTGGCCTCCGGCATCGTGCTGTTCGCCGGCGGCTACGTCCTGGCGCAGCTCTCGCCCTCGCACCAGCTCTCGCGCACGCTGCAGGTGGCCTGCCTCTCGGTGCTGCTCATCACCTGCGTCAACATCGAGTTCGTCAACAGCCTCGGCGCCTTCTTCAACCTCAAGCCCACGGGCGACGAGATGCGCGCGCTGCAGGAGGACGGGCTGGAGGTCGCGGTCTATGGTCCCTACCGCGGCGAGTTCGATTTCTACGGCCAGCTGGGCACGGCGCCCAAGGTGCTCTCCAGCGCGGCCGACGCCATGGCCTGGGCCAAGGCGCATCCCCGCGGCGCGATCGTGACCCGGTTCGACGGCAGCGCGCTCGACCTGCCCGCCCTACCCTACTATCGCGGTGTCGCCCGCGACCGCTGGGTGGCGATCTGGCCGACCAGCGCGGTCGTCGATACCGACGGCGCCGTCCTGGCGGACAGTTTCTGAGGCTTCAGGAGCGTTACAGACAGTACCCTTCGACTGAGCTAGGATGGCGGCTTCGCGGAGGGAGCAAGAACCGGGCCGATGACGTCATTCACCATGAGCTACCGCAAGGTCGGAAACCGGGAGCACCGGCGCGATAAGCGCATGCCGCTGCCGATCTTCACCATCCGCCTCGACGGCCTCGTCTGCGACACCATCAACTGGTCGCTGGGCGGGCTGCTGGTCTCCGGCTATTCCGGCTCGCACAAAGCAGACGACCTCTGCGACGTCGACATCAAGATCAAGGATACCAGCGGCGACTACGCCATGAAGTTCATGGCGAAGGTGGTGCGCGTCGATCCCGCGGTCGGTACCATCGCCCTGAGATTCGAGGAAATGAGTCCTGTGATCTACGATTTCTTCGAACGCGCCTTCGCCCAGCGCTTCCGCGAACGCAAGCGCTGACGCTAACCTGCCGCGCCGAGGCGACGGACGCGGGACCTCAGGAACCAGAACGCGATCTTCGAAATCAGCCGGTTCAAGCGCCCCGTCGGGTGGAGGCCGGCTGCCTTCAGAACCATGGCGATGGCCCGCTCGACATGGCCGCGACGGTAGACCGGATAGACACGGCGCGCATAAGCGCGGCTGAAGCGCTTGCGCTGGTAGCGTTCGCCGGGATGGTTGGCCGCGTAATAGGCGTAGGCGAGCTCATCGTCCTCGCTCTCGCCGAGGCGCGTAAGCACGATGCGGATCCGCCCCCAAAGCCCGAGATGCTCCTGCTCCAGATAGCGCTTCAGATGGCTGTAGAAGAGCTTGTAGTGGCGGAACTCGTCGGCAGCGATATGGCGGCAGATCTCCTTGAGGACCGGCTCTTCGGTCGCCTCCATCAGGGCCGTGTAGTAGGTCGAAGTGCCGGTCTCGACGATGCAGCGCGCGACCAGCTCGCCCGCGCGTGAGCCGCGCACAGACCTTTCAGCCTCGAGGGGGATCTTGTAGCCGTCGGTGAAGCACTTGAAGCTCGCCGCGTAGCTGAAGGAGGGATCCGCCAGCATCGCCCAGCGCCCCAGCGCCTCGCCGTGCTGGATCTCTTCCTTCGACCAATCCTTCGCCGCCTGGCGGAACAGGGGATCGTCGTGGAACACGCGCGCGAGGTAGATGCCGTAGTCGCCGCCATTGCCTTCGACCATGGCGGCCGCCTTCACGGCGCACAGAAGGTCCGGATCGACCTTGGCGGGATCGAAGCGATCCCAGTTTATGTCATCGAGGGTCCAGTGCCGCATGGTCGCCGGTCCGTTGATCGGTGCGAGAACCTGTTGTCCGGATCCCCTCGGACGCCCTGGGCAGCCCGTTCGGGGATGCCGCCGGCGCCCGTCGCGCGATTCGTCGCCGAACTCGGAAAGACGGCCGAAGACTAAACCGATCCGCCCGAATATGACAAGCCGCTGGAGACAACCTGCCGCAGGGCCTGTGAAATGTCACAACCGAGCCCCGACAGCGGAAATCCCAATTGGGACCAATCCCTTAGTAGGTGCTGGGTTCCACGGCCGCGGCGAGCCGCGCCTCGGCGAGCTTGAGCTCGGCCTGGGCCGCCTCCCGCGCCTCGTCGGTCTTGGCGTCGTCCACGTCTTCCCTGGCGTCGGCGACCGCACGCTCCGCCGCCGTGCGGTCGATCTCGCCGACCGGGGTCGCCTGCTCGGCCAAGACCGTGCAGCTGGTCGCGGTCACCTCGGCGAAGCCGCCGCCGACGAAGATGCGGTCTGCCTGCTGGCCGCCCTTGTAGACATAGAGGACGCCGGGCCGCACCAGCGAGATCAGGTTGGCATGCTCGGGCAAGGCGCCGAAGTCGCCCTCGGCGCCCGGCACGATCACCATGTCGACCGGCTCGGAGACGAGCAGCCGCTCCGGCGAGACGAGATCGAACTGCAGGGTCCCGGCCATGCCCGTTACGCCGCCTCGGCCATCTTCTGGGCCTTGGCGACCGCTTCCTCGATGGTGCCGACCATGTAGAAGGCCGATTCCGGCAGGTCGTCGTACTCGCCGGCGACGATCCCCTTGAAGCCCTTGATCGTGTCTTCGAGCTTCACGAGAGCGCCCGGGGTGCCGGTGAAGACCTCGGCCACGTGGAACGGCTGGGAGAGGAAGCGCTGGATCTTGCGCGCCCGGGCGACGGTGAGCTTGTCCTCTTCCGAGAGCTCGTCCATGCCGAGAATGGCGATGATGTCCTGCAGCGACTTGTAGGATTGCAGCACGCGCTGCACGTCGCGGGCGACCTGGTAATGCTCCTGGCCGACCACGCGCGGATCGAGGATGCGCGAGGTGGAGTCGAGCGGATCCACCGCCGGGAAGATGCCGAGCTCCGCGATCTGGCGCGAGAGCACGGTGGTCGCGTCCAAGTGCGAGAAGGAGGTCGCGGGCGCCGGGTCGGTCAAGTCGTCGGCGGGCACGTAGATCGCCTGCACCGAGGTGATCGAGCCCTTCTTCGTGGTGGTGATGCGCTCCTGCAGCGCGCCCATGTCGGTGGCGAGGGTCGGCTGATAACCCACCGCCGAAGGAATGCGGCCCAAGAGCGCCGACACTTCCGAGCCCGCCTGGGTGAAGCGGAAGATGTTGTCGATGAAGAAGAGAACGTCCTGCCCTTCCTCGTCGCGGAAATATTCCGCCTGGGTGAGGCCGGTCAGGCCGACGCGGGCGCGGGCTCCCGGCGGCTCGTTCATCTGGCCATAAACCAGCGCCACCTTGGACTCGCCCTCGAGGTTGATGACCTTCGACTCGATCATCTCGTGATAGAGGTCGTTGCCCTCGCGGGTGCGCTCGCCGACGCCGGCGAAGACCGAGACGCCGCCGTGCGCCTTCGCGATGTTGTTGATGAGCTCCATGATGGTGACGGTCTTGCCGACGCCGGCGCCGCCGAACAGGCCGATCTTGCCGCCCTTCGGATAGGGCGTCAGCAAGTCGACCACCTTGATGCCCGTGACGAGGATCTGCGGCTCGGTCGACTGATCGACGAAGGCCGGCGCCGGGCGATGGATCTGGTAGCTCTTCTTGGCACTGACCGGGCCGCGCTCATCGACCGGCTCGCCGATCACGTTGATGATGCGGCCGAGACACTCGGGTCCCACGGGGACGGTGATGGCGGCACCGGTATCGACCGCCTCCTGGCCGCGCACCATGCCGTCGGTCGTGTCCATGGCGATGGTGCGGACCGTGCTCTCGCCCAGGTGCTGCGCCACTTCGAGCACCAGGCGCTTGCCCTGGTTCTCGGTGTGGAGCGCGTTCAGGATCGCCGGCAGGTCGCCTTCGAACTGCACGTCGACGACGGCGCCCAGTACCTGGGTGACCTTGCCGACTCGATTCTGTGCCATGAGCTTGGTCCTTCCTTAGAGTGCCTCGGCGCCGGAGATGATCTCGATCAGCTCCTTGGTGATGGCGGCCTGGCGCGAGCGGTTATAGGTGATGGTGAGCTTGTTGATCATTTCGCCGGCGTTGCGGGTCGCGCTGTCCATCGCAGTCATGCGCGCGCCCTGCTCGGAGGCGTTGTTCTCGAGCAGCGCCCGGAACACCTGCATGCCGAGGTTCTTCGGCAGCAGGGCCGAGAGGATCTCCATCTCGTCGGGCTCGTAGTCGTAAGACATGGCGGCGCCGCCGGGCTCGTTCTCATTGGCTGCGGCGGGCGCGAACGGGATCAGCTGCTGGATGGTGACGATCTGCGTCATCGCCGACTTGAAGCGGTTGTAGATGAGCGAGCAGACGTCGAACTCGCCATGCTGGAACATGGTGAGGATCCGGTTGGCGATCGCCTCGGCCGAGGCGAAGGTCAAGCGCGGCTTTCCAAGGTCCTCGACCGTGCCGATGATCTCCGACGAGAACTCGCGCCGCAGCTGGTCGCGGCCCTTGCGGCCGACGCAGAGGATCTTGATCGTCTTGCCCTGGGCCTTCAGATCGCGGGCGAGGCGCCGGGCACCGCGGGCGATCGACGAGTTGAAGCCGCCGCAGAGGCCGCGGTCCGAGGTCATGACCACCAGCAGATGGGTCTGCGCAACGCCGCGTCCGGCAAGCAGCGGCGGTACCCCCTCCTTGTCCGCAGCCGAGGCGGCGAGGCGCCCCAGCACGCGCTCCATGCGCTCCGCGTAGGGGCGCGCGGCTTCCGCCTGCTCCTGGGCACGGCGCAGCTTCGCCGCAGCCACCATCTTCATCGCAGAGGTGATCTTCTGCGTCGACTTGGTGCTGTTGATGCGAAGCTTCAGGTCCTTAAGGCTGGGCATGCCTCACCCTCTTCCTTCGGCTGTCGATCAGGCGAAGGTCTTGACGAAGTTGGTGAGGAAGGCGGTCAGCTTGTCCTCGGTGGCCTTGGAAAGCTCGCGCTCCTTGCGGACCGATTCGAGCACGTCGCCCGCCTTGGCGCGGACCTCCTCGAGATAGGCCGCCTCGAAGCGGTTCACGTCCTCGACCTTGATGGTGTCGAGGAAGCCGCGGACGCCGGCGAAGATCGAGACCACCTGCTCCTCGACCGGCATCGGCTTGAACTGCGGCTGCTTCAGGAGCTCGGTCAGGCGCGCGCCGCGGGCCAGCAGCTTCTGCGTCGCGGCATCGAGGTCCGAGGCGAACTGGGCGAAGGCCGCCATCTCGCGATACTGCGCAAGCTCCAGCTTGATGCGGCCGGCGACCTGTTTCATCGCCTTGATCTGCGCGGCGGAGCCGACGCGGCTGACCGAGAGGCCGACGTTGATGGCCGGACGGATGCCGCGATAGAAGAGCCCGGTCTCCAGGAAGATCTGGCCGTCGGTGATCGAGATGACGTTGGTCGGAATGTAGGCCGAAACGTCGCCGGCCTGGGTCTCGATCACGGGCAGCGCGGTCAGCGAGCCCGAGCCATGCTCCTTGTTCATCTTGGCCGCGCGCTCGAGCAGGCGGGAGTGGAGATAGAAGACGTCGCCCGGATAGGCCTCGCGTCCCGGCGGACGGCGCAGCAGCAGCGACATCTGGCGATAGGCGACCGCCTGCTTCGAGAGATCGTCGTAGAAGATGACGGCATGCATGCCGTTGTCGCGGAAGAACTCGCCGATGGTGCAGCCGGTATAGGGCGCCAGGAACTGCAGCGGCGCCGGCTCGGAAGCAGTCGCGGCGATCACAACGGAGTATTCCATCGCGCCCGCGTCTTCGAGGGTCTTCACGATCTGCGCCACGGTCGAGCGCTTCTGGCCGACCGCGACATAGACGCAATAGAGCTTCTTCGATTCGTCGCCGGAGGCGTTGATCGACTTCTGGTTCAGAATGGTGTCGACGATGACCGCGGTCTTGCCGGTCTGGCGGTCGCCGATGATGAGCTCGCGCTGGCCGCGTCCGATCGGCACCAGGCTGTCGATGGCTTTGAGGCCGGTCTGCATCGGCTCGTGCACCGACTTCCGCGGGATGATGCCGGGCGCCTTCACCTCGACGCGCTTGCGCTCGGTCGACTGGATCGGCCCCTTGCCGTCGATCGGGTTGCCCAGGCCGTCGACCACGCGGCCGAGCAGGCCGCGGCCGACCGGCACGTCCACGATGGCGCCGGTGCGCTTCACCGTGTCGCCCTCTTTGATGGTGCGGTCGTCGCCGAAGATCACCACGCCGACATTGTCGGTCTCGAGGTTGAGCGCCATGCCCCGGATGCCGCCCGGGAACTCGACCATCTCGCCGGCCTGGACCTTGTCGAGCCCGTAGACGCGGGCGACGCCGTCACCCACCGAGAGCACCTGGCCGACCTCGGTGACGTCGGCCTCGTTGCCGAAGTTCTCGATCTGCTGCTTGAGGATGGCCGAGATTTCGGCGGCGCGGATTTCCATTTAGCCAATCCCTTTCATGGCAAGCTGCAGTCTCTGCAGCTTCGTCTTCAACGATGAATCGATCATGCGGCTGCCGACCCGGACGACGAGGCCGCCCAGGAGCTCGGGATCGACCTTGAGGTCGATCGAGACCTTGGAGCCGACGGCCTTGCGGATCGCCTCGGCGACCGCCGCCTGCTGATCCGAGGTCAAGGCGCGGGCGGCGGTCACTTGCGCCGTCATCTCGCCGCGCCGATCAGCCAGCAATTTCAAGAACGCCTTGATGATCGCCGGCATGGCGAAGAGCCGGCGGTTCTGCGCGATCAGGCCCGTGAACTTCCGGGTGAGCTCGTTGAATCCGGCGGCCTTGGCGATGGCGCCGATGGCCTTCGCCTGGTCGGCGCGGTCGAGGATCGGGGACCTCATCATGCTGCGGAGATCCGCGGATTCCGCGATCATCTTCTGCAGCGAGGCGAGATCCGCTGCGACGGCGTCCAGCGCCTTCTTGGAATCCGCCAGTTCATATAGGGCCGCCGCGTAACGCGTCGCCAGCCCGCCGTGTTCCGATGCCTGGGCCGCCACTATGCCCCCGTTCCCGGTCTGTCTGAGATGAACATCCGGCCTTGTTTCCCCGTTCGCCGATCCCGGATATTCGCCCGAAATCACCGCCCGGAGCGGCCAATTTTCTGTTTCCCGCCGCTTCTGCCGCCGCGACGGGCGGGCGGTGTGTAACATATGGACCAGGGCTAATCAACCGCGCGGGCAGGGTCTCTTTGGCGCAGCGCGGCATGCCGCTTAGCCGCTTGAATCCTATAAGAAACTATAGGGATCGATGTCGATCTGCAGGCGCAGGTCGCCGGGCCATTTCAGGCCCTTCAGCCAGGCTCGGACGAAGGGCTGCGGGGCCACGTCCCGGCGGCACTTCACCAGGAAGCGCCGGCGGTGGCGGCCTCTGAGCATGGCGAGCGGCGCCGGCGCCGGGCCGAGCACGGCGATGCGGCCTTCATTCTGCTCGGCGCGCGGGACCGCCGCCGCCATCCGCTTGACCTGGGCCTCGACCGCGGCCTCGTCGCGGCCGGAGACGATGATCGCCGCCAGCCGGCCGAAGGGCGGCATGCCGGCGCGCTGCCGGTCCTCCTCCTCGATCTTCAGGAAGCGCGCCTGGTCGTGATCCTTCAGGGCCTGGATCACCGCCCGGTCGGGATCATAGGTCTGGATCAGGACCCGGCCCGGCCGTTCGGCCCGGCCGGCACGGCCCGCCACCTGGTGCAGCAGCTGGTAGGTGCGCTCGGCGGCGCGGAGGTCGCCGCCGGAGAGGCCGAGATCGGCATCGACCACGCCGACCAAGGTCAGATGGGGAAAATGGTGCCCCTTGGCGATGATCTGGGTGCCGATGATGAGATCGACCTCGCGCTCGGCCACCATGCGGATCATCTCCGCCGTCTTCTTGGGCCCGCCCACCGTGTCGCTGGTGATGATGAGCCGGCGTGCCGTCGGGAAGAGCCGCTCCGCCTCCTCGGCCAGGCGCTCGACGCCGGGACCGCAGGCGGCGAAGGTGCCCGCATGTCCGCAGGCGGGGCAGCTCTGCGGCATCGCGGTCTGGTAGCCGCAGTGATGGCATTGCAGCCGGGCGGAGTAGCGATGCTCGACCAGCCAGGCGGTGCAGCTCGGGCATTGCAGCCGGTTGCCGCAATCGCGGCAGAGGGTGAGCGGCGCATAGCCGCGGCGGTTCAGGAACAGCAGCGCCTGCCCCTCGTCGGCGAGCGTCTCGGTGACGGCGCGGTGCAGGCTCGGCGAGAGCCACTGCCCGCGCTCGGGCCGATCCCGGCGCAGGTCGACGAGCTTCACCTCGGGGAGCTGTGCCGCACCATGACGATCGGGGAGATGCAGCGCGCGATAGCGGCCCTGCTCGGCATTGACGATGGATTCGAGCGATGGCGTCGCCGAGGCGAGCACGACTGGGATTTTCGCCAGATGGCCGCGCACCACCGCCATGTCGCGCGCCTGGTAGATGACGCCGTCCTCCTGCTTGAAGGCGGATTCATGTTCCTCATCCACGACGATGAGGCCGAGTTCGGCATAGGGGAGAAAGAGGGCCGAGCGCGCGCCGACCACGACCATGGCCTTGCCGTCGAGCACCGAGCGCCAGGTCAAGCGCCGCTCGGCCTGCGTGAGCTCGGAATGCCATTGCGCCGGCGGAGCACCGAAGCGCTCCTCGAAACGCCCCAGCCATTGCGCGCTCAACGCGATCTCCGGCAGCAGGACCAGGGCCTGCTTCCCTGCGCGCAGGCAGGCGGCGATCGCCTCGAAATAGACCTCGGTCTTGCCCGATCCGGTGACGCCGTTCAGCAAGGTGACGCCTGGCTCCCGCAGGGTGAGCGCATCCACGGCGCGGCGCTGTGCATCCGAGAGATTCGGGCCGGCCCGCGTCGGATCCGGCTTGCCGAACGGCTGCGGCGGGGGCAGGCTGACCGCACGCAGCATGCCCAGCCGCGCCATCTCCGCGACGACGCCAGGCGTGCATGCGGCGGTGCGCGCAAGATCGGCGGTGCCGAGCGGCGGACCTTCTTCGAGCGCCGCCAGGACGCGAGCGCGCACCGCCGTCGACTTGCCCAGTGCGGGGTCGCCGATCGCCCAGGCCTTGACCGCGCGCGCGGGCTCCAGCGCCTCGGGCACGCTCATCGCCATGCGCAGCACCGAGCCCAGCGGCGCCATGCTGTAGGCCGCGACCCAGTCGATGAAACGCCGCGATATCTCCGGCAGCGGCGAAAGATCGAGCCGCGCCGCAATGGACTTCAGCTTCGCCGCGTCGACGTTCTCGTCGCCCTCGCCCCAGACCACGCCGTTGACCATGCGGCGCCCGAGCGGCACGGAGACGAAGTCGCCGGGCTCGACCGGGAGATCGTCGGGAATTGCGTAATCGTAGGCGGTGAAGAGCGCGAGCGGGATGAGGACGCTTGCGCGCCGCGCCGCCATCCCTTCCGGCGGCATCGAACTGGCGGTTTCAGATTCCATCCTATAGAATCTTTCCCGATTCGCGCGCCGCGGCAAGCCGTGCCGGCGCTGGGTACCGATCACCGCAACCCCAAGACCAATGAAGCAGTAGCCGCATGAAATTCTTCATCGACACCGCCGACCTCAACGAGATCCGCGATCTCGCCGCCACTGGCCTGGTCGATGGCGTCACCACCAACCCTTCGCTTATTGCGAAATCGGGGGGCAAGTTCCTCGAGGTGGTGAAGCAGATCTGCGACGTGGTGCCGGGCCCGGTCAGCGCCGAGGTGACGGCGACCGATCACAAGACCATGCTGGCCGAAGGGCAGAAGCTGGCGAAGATCGCGAAGAACGTCACCGTGAAGGTGCCGCTCACGGTCGATGGCTTGAAGACCTGCAAGGCGCTCAGCGACGCCGGCACCAAGGTCAACGTGACGCTCTGCTTCTCGCCGGCGCAGGCGCTGCTCGCGGCGAAGGCCGGGGCCACCTTCATCTCGCCCTTCGTCGGCCGGCTCGACGATACCGGCACCGACGGCATGCGCCTCATCGCCGATATCGTGCAGATCTACAAGCAGTATGACTATTTGAAGACAGAGGTGCTGGTCGCCTCGGTACGCCACCCGATCCATGTGATCGAGTCCGCGAAGATGGGCGCCCATGTGGCGACCTTGCCGCCAGCGGTCTTGCGGCAGCTGTTCCATCACCCGCTGACCGACAAGGGCCTCGCCGCCTTCCTCGCCGATTGGGCGAAGACCGGGCAGTCGATACTCTAGCCGGGGACCGGGGGAGCAGCATGGCGGATCGGGCATCAGAGAGCAGCGGCAAAGCGGCGAGTACCAGCGCGACCGCCGCGCAGGTTGTCGCCTATCTGCGCCGCCACCCCGATTTCCTCGCCCGCCATCCGGAGCTCCTGGATCTGCAGCTGTCGCCCGGCCGCCATGGCGGCGACGGCGTCGTCGACCTGCAGCAGTTCATGGTCGAGCGCCTGCGGGGCGAGATCAACAAGCTCCGCAACGAGCAGGACGAGATCCTCGCCAACTCGCGCGATAATCTCTCGACCCAGGAGCGCATCCACAAGGCCGTGGTGGAGCTGCTGGAGGCCGAGAGCTTCGAGCAGTTCATCGACATCATCACCGGCGACCTGGGGCTGCTGCTCGAGGTCGATGTGGTCAGCCTCTGCGTCGAGCTTTCGGATCACACGGCCAAACGCCCCAGGCACGAAGGCATCCAGTTCCTGACCCGCGGTTCGGTCGATCGCCTGCTCGGCGGCAAGGACAAGCATGTCGTGCTGCGCGACGAATCGGTGGGCGAACCGGAGATCTTCGGACCCGGCGCCGAGCTGGTGCGTTCGGACGCGCTGTTGCGGCTCACCATCAGCTCCCATGCGCCCGCCGGCCTGATCGCCTTCGGCGCGCGGCATCCTGGCTATTTCCACGCCGGCCAGGGCACCGAGCTGATGAGCTTCCTCGGCAAGGTGATCGAGTTCGGCATCCGCACATGGCTGGACCTGCCGAAACCCTAGAGCAGGATTCCGCGCGCGACTTGCGCTTTGCTGCGCGCGCCGATCTCGCTTCAGCAATCGAACAGTGGTTGAGTTGGCTGGCGCATGAGCGGCGCGGATCGGCGCATACGGTCGATGGCTATGCGCGCGATCTGAAAGACCTGCTGAAGTTCCTGGAGCTGCATCGCGGCGAGACGCCGACCTTGGCCGGCTTCGCGGCAGCGGATCGGAGCGACTTCCGCGGCTGGATGGCGGAGCGGGCGAAGCGCGGGCTGGAGCCAGCCTCGACGGCGCGGGCGCTGAGTGCCGTCAAGAACTTCGCGCGGTTCCTGGCGAAGCGCGGCGTGGCGCAGAACAGCGCGCTGGCGGCACTGCGCAATCCCAAGCTGCCGCGCGGCGTGCCGAAACCGTTGAACGCGGTCGAGGCCGAGGACGCGCTCGAAGCCGTCGCCGATCTTCACGAGGCGGAGTGGATCGGCAAGCGCGATCTCGCGGTGCTCACCCTGCTCTATGGCTGCGGGCTCCGCATCTCCGAGGCGCTCGGCCTTGCGCGCCGCGACGCGCCGAAGCCGAACGGAAGCTTGCGCATCCGCGGCAAGGGCGACAAGACCCGCATCGTGCCGGTGCTGCCCATCGTCGCCGAGGCGATCGCGGACTACATCAAGGCGCTGCCCATCCCCTGCGAGCCCGAGGGACCCCTCTTCCTCGGCGCCAAGGGCAAGCGCTTGTCGCCGCGACTGGTGCAGCTCACGATGCAGAAACTGCGGCTGCAGCTCAATCTCCCGGAGACCGCGACGCCCCACGCGCTGCGCCATTCCTTCGCAACGCATCTTCTGGCCGGCGGCGGCGATTTGCGCGCGATCCAGGAGCTGCTCGGCCATTCCTCGCTCTCGAACACCCAGCGCTACACCGAGGTTGACGCCGCCCAGCTCCTCGCGGTCTATAACGCGGCCCATCCCAGGGCACGATAACAGCGCGCAAGCGAGAGAGCGTCATGACCGTGACCGTCCGCCCGATCCGGCGCGAGGATGCCGAGTCCATCATCGGCATGGCGCATGAGTTCGGCGCCTATCTCCAGTCGCTCGGCGATCACTGGGAGCCGAAATTCACGCCGGAGAAATATCTCGCGGACGGGTTCGGCCCCAACCCGGCCTTCGGCGGTTTCATCGGCGAGGAGGCGGGACAGCCGCTCGGCTATCTCCTCCATTCCTCGAACTACGACGTCGACCTCGCCTGCCGCAGCCTGATGGTGATCGACCTCTGGGTGCGCCCCTGGACCCGGCGCCTCGGCCTGGGGCGCAAGCTGATGGAGGCGGCGGCCGACCATGCGCGCCAGACCGGCGCCGGCTATCTCTTCTGGTCGGTCTTCAAGCCGAACACGATTGCCCGCCGCTTCTACGATGGCATCGGCGCCACCGCGGTCACCGACCTCGACTTCATGACGCTGAAGCCCTAAGCGCCGCCGCCTATCTCCTGCAGCAACCAGGTCTCGAAGGCGGTCACCGCGGGGCTGGTGACGGCGCTTTGGGGCTTGGCCAGGAAATAGCCGCGGGTCGAGCGGGCGGTGAAGTCGTGGGCGCGGCGGAGCTGGCCGGTGGCGATCAGCGGCTCGATCGAGGGCGACCAGGCGAGCGCGATGCCCTGGCCGGCGAGCGTCGCCTGCAGCACCAGCGGATAGTTGCCGAAGGCCTGGCCGCGGCTGTTCTCGGGGAAGGCGATGCCGGCCGCGTTGAAGTAGCCCGGCCAGTCGAACCAGTCCTTGCCGTCGGCGCTGTCGATGAGGCGCAGGAGCACGGCCTCAGCGAGCCAGTCGGGCTTGCCCTGCGCCGGACCGGTCGGGTAGTTCGGCGCGCAGACGGGGTAGACCGCCTCCTGGTTCAAGCGTCGGGTGACGAGGCCTGGCCATTCGCCGGAGCCGAAGATGATGGCGACGTCGCAATCGGCGATCGCGCGCTCAACATGCTGCGCTGTCACGATGCGCACATCGACTGCGGGTTCGAGCGCCGCGAATTTCGGCAGGCGCGGCACCAGCCAATGGGCGGAGAAGGCGAAGTCCGCGCCGATGGTGAGATGCCGCGGCGTCTCGGCGGCGCGGACGCGGGCGACTGCGTCGCCGATGGTGCGCAACCCCGCCTGGGCCTGTTCCAGGAACTGGCGACCTTCCGGCGTCAACTCGACGCCGCGGGGCGAGCGGCGGAACAGCGGCCGGCCCAGGCGCTCCTCGACCTGGCGGATCTCGCGGCTGATGGCGGACTGGGTGACGCCGAGCGCCGCCGCGGCCGCGGTGAAGCCGCCCCGCTCTCCCGCCGCCACCACGGCGAGCAGAGAGGAAAGCGACGGCAGGTCGCCCCTGACATAATCCTTGATCATATCCCTCATGAGACGGCCATGCCTGGATCGCGTGGATTCACGGCCATAGTATCATGCCTTTGATGCCGTCATGCGCTATTGGAATGGCGGCATCCGGGCGTCGGGGGGCGACATCCATGGCGAAGCGACTGAACGTCCTGTTCCTGATGGCGGACCAGCTCGCCGCCGCCTTCCTGCCCGCCTATGGGCAGCGTGTGGTGAAGTCGCCGAACCTCGACGCCCTCGCCGGCCGGGCCGCGGTGTTCGACAACTTCTATTGCGCGAGCCCGCTTTGCGCGCCGTCGCGCTTCACCATGATGGCGGGCGCTTCGGTCTCGCGGATCGCGGCTTATGACAATGCGGCGGACTTTCCCTCGGATGTGCCGACCTTCGCGCACTATTTGCGCAAGGCCGGCTATCGCACCGCGCTCTCCGGCAAGATGCATTTCTGCGGCGCCGACCAGCTGCATGGTTTCGAGGAGCGGCTGACGACCGACATCTATCCCGCCGATTTCGGCTGGACGCCGGATTGGGAGAATCCCGGCATCCGGCCGAGCTGGTATCACAACATGCTTTCGGTGACCCAGGCCGGGACCTGCGTGCGCTCGAACCAGCTCGACTTCGACGACGAGGTCACCTATGCCGCGCGCCGCCACATCTATGACCTCGCGCGCAGCGGCGACGGGCGGCCGTTCTGCCTCACCGTCTCCTGGACCCATCCGCACGACCCTTATGCCAACCTGCCGGAGCTCTTCGATCTCTATCGCGACGACGAGATCCCGATGCCGGCGGTGAAGGCCGGCGACGTGCCGCTCGACCCGCATACGGCACGGTTGCGCCATGTCTCGGACATGGACAGTGCGGAGATCACCGAGGCCCATGTCCGCCGTGCGCGACGCGCCTATTTCGCCTCGATCTCCTATGTCGACCGGCAGGTCGGGATCGTGCTGAAGGCGCTGGAGGAATCAGGGCTCGCGAAAGACACGCTGGTGCTGATGACGGCCGACCACGGCGACATGCTGGGCGAGCGCGGGCTCTGGTACAAGATGACCTGGTTCGAGAATGCCTGCCGCATCCCGCTCATCGTCGCGGCGCCGGGCAAGATCAAG
>DATKMF010000144.1:0-2524 GCA_035542015.1 Candidatus Cybelea sp. | reverse complement strand
CGATCTTCGCGTGCAGCTTCTCGATCTCGCGTCCCGGTACGCCTCGGCATCACGACCGGCCCCAGGGTCGAAGGCGCGCGCCGCCTGATCCTGTAGCTGCTCCTTCCGCGCGTGAATCTGGTTCGGGTGAACCTCGTGGCGCTGCGACAGATCCGCCACTGTCGACTGTTCCCGCAGCGCCTCGAGCGCGATCCTCGCCTTCAGCGCCGCGTCTTCCCCCTTTCGGCCGTCTTGTGCCTGGCGTAATTGACGCCACCATCAGCGGGCTCCGATCCTCCGCCGTCAAAGCAGAAGACTCTGCGGTCATTGGATGACATCTTTAGCCTGAACAATTCATCGCCTGAATCTGGGTGGCGTGGGTCGGCGGCGCGGGCTCGCGCATAGGGTGTGCTGAAGTGTGGCGCCGGAGACGCATTTTTTGGGGCTTGTAGGTTGCGGGGACGGTGTTTTTCGGGGGCGCATCGCCCCGGCGGTCATGGCGGCAGTTTGGCCAGGCGCGCGGCGAGGGTTGCGAAGCCGTGCTGATAGGCGAAGCCGGTCGGCAGCGCGATCTTGATCCTGGTGACCAGTTCGGTGACCCGGACGGCGACCTTGATCAGGCCGAGCCGCAGGGTGTCGAACTGGGCGTCACGCCAGAACGATGTTTTAGGTGCCATCCCCCGCAGGGTATGCATCAGCCAATAGGCGGCGGTATGAAGCAGCAGGCGGAACTGGTTGGCGGTCGCCTTGGTGCAGGACGTGCGGTCCGAGGCGAGGTGCAGCTTGTGAGCCTTGATCAGGTTCTCCGCCTGGCCCCGCGCGCAGTAGATTTTCTCGTAAAGCGATTTGGGCAGGCCCGCCAGGTTGGTCACGATGAAGCGGCTGTCGACGCCTTGGGCGGAAGCCTCGACGCGGGCGATCACCCGGCGCTCGGTATTCCAGGTCCGGGCGGCGTAGAGGAATTCGGCATAGCGGCGCACCTTGCTCTGGGCGGGCGCGTCGAGGCGGTCCAGGGCGACCTGCTCGGCCTCGGCCGTGACCCGGCGCAGCAGCACCTTGTTGCCGGCCAGGCCGAAGATGTAGCCAATCCGATTGCGCTCGCACCACGCCATGCCCTCGGGCCGGCCGTAGTGACTGTCGCCCCGGATCAGGATATCGACGCGCGGCCAGCGGACGCGGATCGCCCGCACGACATGGCGCAGCACCAGGCAGACTTCGGTGCCGTCGGGCGTCTTGCCCGGCCGCAGGAAGACCGCGACCGGCTTGGCCGAAATCGCCTCGTAAATGTGGATCGGCATGAAGCAGCGGCTGTCGTGGTGTGCGTTGAACAACGAGAGTTGCTGCCCGCCATAGGCCCGATCCTCGGTGTCGTCGATGTCGAGCACGATGCGCCGAGGCACCGCTTCGAAGCTGTCACAGAACAATTCGACCATCGCCGCCATCATGCGCTTGAGCGCGAGCGGACCGGGCAGGTTCTCAAGCCGCGTCATGGTTGGCTGCGAGCAGAGGTCGCCCCCGGTCTCGGGGAGACGGCCGACCGCCATCTTGAAGGCCGCGTCCTTGCGCAGGGCATCGCAGTCATTGGCATCGGGATAACCCGCCGCTATGGCCAAGGCACGGAAGCGGATCATCTCGGCAATCGCGTGCGTGATCTGGTCCGGGGCACGCGGGTCTTCGATGCAGCGCGCCAGCCGCTCGGCGATCTTGAGCCGGCGCTCGACCTCGGCCAGCAGCAGAATGCCGCCATCCGAGGACAGCCGACCGCCGTCAAAACGGGCGACGACCGGCTTGCCGCAGACCGGTGACAAGCCCGGCAGCGCAGGGGTAGGATCAACTTCGGCGTGCATGGCGTTCCGGAACCGCAGGTTCGGCCTAAGCAATCGAATCCTACGCAATTCCAATGCTTTGCGCTATGCCCGCCAGCCCCGGTGAATTATCCCGGCTAAGCCTCGGGCCGATGCCGACCCCACTCGCCCAGCGGAAGCCTCCCTTCTGAGCAGTATAGTCTCTGGGATCAAGGACAGCGCCTTTGGCTGCAATGTCGAGTTCGGCAATAGCGAAACATCGATGCCTTGTTGGCCGGACGATTTGCGGATGGAGTCCGGCGCCAACGAGCGCAAACCCGGAACGGTAGTCCTGCAATTGGGCAAGGGGCCATGCGCGGACGCTTGATCCTCGTCGTTGGGCCGAGTGGGGTCGGCAAAGACAGCATCATCGCCGGTGCCGCCGAGTGCTGCCGCGACGATGCCCGGATCATCTTCGCCCGCCGTTTCATCACCCGCCCCGCCGTTGCCGGCGGCGAGGATCATGCTGCCGTCACTCCGGGCGAATTTGCCGCGATGCGAGACAGCGGCGGCTTGATGCTGCACTGGCAGGCGCATGGCCTGGAATACGGTCTGCCGGCGTCGCTCGGCGACCAGCTTGCGAGGGGGCGTCTCGTCGTCGCCAACGTTTCCCGCACGGTTGTAACTGAGGCGCGGCGCAATTTTCCGACGGCGATCGTCGTCGCGATCCTCGCCTCGCCGGAGACGCTAGCCCTGCGCCT
>DATKMF010000143.1:0-6686 GCA_035542015.1 Candidatus Cybelea sp. | reverse complement strand
GCGAATAGCTGGCGAGGAGGTCGCGCTGCACGGAGAGGTAGCCGTTGGACGTGGTCTTCAGCCGCGGCGCGATCGTGCGATTGACCTCGGGGAGCCGATGGAACGGAACCGCCGGGAAAGCGTGATGCTCCGCATGGTACGGCATGTTCCAGGCGAGGAAGCGCAAGGCGGCATTGGTGTAGGTGGTGCGGGTGTTCACCAGCATGTCGTCCGTGAACGGGCAGAGCGCGTGCTCCGCCATCAGATAGAGCCGGAGCGCCGGCTGCCCGAGCAACGCCGGGATGACCCAGTAGAGCAGGGCTGCCGTGCTGCCGGTCGCCAGCGAGATCACGAGCACCGCCGCGTAGATCGCCAGCGCCAGTCGCGCCTCGGCGATCACGCTGCGGCACTGGCGCTCATCCTTGTAGAACGGCTCGCGCGCACGGCCGCGCGCGTGGTTCGCGATGAGGCGGACTTCGGCGATCCAATAGGGCAGCCCACTCGCCTGCCAGAGCCAGCCGGCGACACTGCGCGGCTTCGGCGCCGCAAGCTCGGGATCTCGCGTCGGATCCTGGGTGAAGCGGTGATGGGCGAAGTGGAAGGCGCGGAAGTATTCGCGCGGCAGCAGGATAAGAAAGCCGATGACCAGCGCCACCGTCTCGTTGAGCGCGCGGCTCCTGAAGGCGGTGCGGTGGATCGATTCGTGGAGCGGGGTGAACAGGAACACCAGCACCACGCCATGCGCCCACATCGCCGGCCAGATCCAGAATGTGCCGCGGGCCGCCCAGATGCCAGCGCCGGTCAGCAGGAGGAGGCTGAGATGGGCTGCGAGATGCAGCAGACCCGGTGCGTTCGTGCGTCGATACCACACATTGAGGGTGCCTCCGGCAATCGGGATGGGGTCGGCGATCTCCGTCTGCATTGCTCGATCTAGCACCGGCTTGGCCGCAGCGGCAACGGTTGTGAGTATCTACCAAGAGAAGATAGAATGATCAGGCGGGGACTCAACGAATGAATGTGGACGATCAATGCGCTGGAAGAAGAGATTACTGGTCATGTCAGTTGCGTTCGCCATCACGACAACGGCTGCCGGATGCGCGAACCAACAGCCTGGCACGCCAGCCCGCGGTCCCGTGGAAATCACGGACGAAAGCCGTGTGGCCGACATCCTCGTCGGAAAGACTTTTTACGGTCGCTATCCCAACGGTTCGCGTTGGACAGAATATGTCAGTCGAGGCGGCGATACGGCCTACCGTGAAGGACCGAAGACATGTGCCGGCCATTGGCACGTCTCAGGAAATATCGCCTGCTTCATGTATGACTCCTACAAGAACGGCGAACCAAACTGCTTCAACATATGGCGATCGGGGGACAATACGCTCTTCGTCCCGATGGGCGGCGATCCGACTGGGAAGAATATAGTCGTGGTCGACCGGATCGACGATGGTGATCCGCAGAACTTGATGTCGGATAGAGGTGCCTGCCGCTAGCGAGCCAGCGCAGGCAGGCGAAATCACTCCACCGTGACGCTCTTCGCGAGATTCCGCGGCTGGTCGACATCGGTGCCCTTGGCGACGGCGGCGTGGTAGGCGAGGAGCTGGACCGGGATGGCGTAGAGGATGGGCGCCACGAAGGGGTCGACGGTGGGGAGCTCGATCGCCGCCATCGCGTCGTCGCCGAGCCTCGCCACGCCGGCCCGGTCGGAGAAGAAAATCACGCGGCCGCCGCGGGCCCGAACCTCCTGGAGGTTGCTCGCCGTCTTCTCGAAGAGATCATCGCTGGGCGCCACCACGATCACCGGCACGTTGTCGTCGATCAAGGCGATGGGCCCGTGCTTCATCTCGCCGGCGGCATAGCCCTCGGCATGGATATAGGAGATCTCCTTCAGCTTCAGGGCGCCCTCGAGCGCGATCGGATAGGAGCTGCCGCGGCCGAGAAAGAGGACGTCGCGGCATTCCGCCACCTTCAAGGCGATCTCCTTCAGCCGCGCATCGTGGTTCAGCACTTCGGCGGCGCGGGCCGGGACTTCGGTCAAGGCCGTCGAAAGCTCGGCCTCGCGCTGGGCATCGATGGCGCCGCGGGCCCGCGCCGTCGCGATGGCGAGGGCCGCCAGCACCACGAGCTGGGTGGTGAAGGCCTTGGTCGAGGCGACGCCGATCTCGGGGCCGGCCAGGGTGTGCAGGACCGCATCGGACTCGCGGCCGATCGTGCTCTCCGGCACATTGAGGACCGCGATCACCTTCTGGCCCTGGGCCTTGGCGTACTTGAGCGCCGCCAGCGTGTCCGCGGTCTCGCCGGATTGCGAGATCACCAGCGTGGCGCCGTCCTTCGGCATCGGTGCCTCGCGGTAGCGGAACTCCGAGGCGATGTCGAGCTCGACCGGCAGCCGCGCGATCCGCTCCAGCCAGTATTTGGCGACGAAGCCGGCGAGATAGGCGGTGCCGCAGGCGACGACGGTGAGCTGCGAAATCCTGCCGAGATCGACCGGCAGTGCCGGGAGCTCGATGCGCCGCCGCAGGGGATCGATGAAGGCATGCAGCGTGTCGCCGATCACGGCCGGTTGCTCGGCGATCTCCTTCATCATGAAGTGTCGGTAATCGCCCTTGCCGATGAGCGCGCCGGAGAGTGCCGTCTGCTTGACCTCGCGGTTGACGCGCTTGCCGGCGTTGTAGATCGCGGCGGTGTCGCGGGAGATAATGACCCAGTCGTCCTCGTGGAGATAGCAGATGCGGTCGGTATAGGGGGCGAGCGCCATCGCATCGGAGCCGAGGTACATCTCGCCGGCGCCATAGCCGACCGCGAGCGGGCTGCCGCGCCGGGCGCCGAGCATGATGTCCGGGCGGCCGGCGATCAGGATCGCGAGCGAGAAGGCGCCATGCAGCCGCGGCATCATCTTCGCCATGGCGGCCTCGGGATCGAGGCCCTGGTCCAGGTAGTGGGTGAGAAGATGCGCGACGGTCTCGCTGTCGGTCTCGGTCTCGAACTTGCGCCCCGCTTGCTCCAGCTCCTCACGCAACGCGCGGAAGTTCTCGATGATGCCGTTGTGGACCACGGCGACGCGGTCGGTCGCATGGGGATGGGCGTTGATCTCGCTGGGGCGTCCGTGGGTCGCCCAGCGCGTATGGGCGATGCCGATGATCCCGGGCAAGGGCGCGGATGCGAGGCGCGCAGCGAGGTTGCCGAGCTTGCCCTCGGCGCGCCGGCGCTCGATCTTGCCGTCGATCAGCGTGGCGATGCCGGCGGAATCATAGCCGCGATATTCCAGGCGCTTCAGCCCGTCGAGCAGAAGCGGCGCCACCTCCGACTTTCCGATGATGCCGACGATGCCGCACATGGCGCGCTCAGGTGCCTTTCTTCTGCTTGAACGCCTGGCGCGCAGCGCGGAAGCGCGCCGCCCAGCCCGGCTTCGCGACCTGCTGGCCGCGCGCGACCGCGAGCGCATCGGGCGCCACATCCTCGGTGATGACGCTGCCCGCCGCGACGAAGGCGCCTTCGCCCACCGTCACCGGCGCCACCAGCGCCACGTTCGAACCGATGAAGACATTGGCGCCGATCACGGTCTTCGCCTTCTCGAAGCCGTCGTAGTTGCAGGTGATGGTGCCGGCGCCGATATTCGACCTGGCGCCGACCGCGGTGTCGCCGAGATAGGTCAGATGATTGGCCTTGGCGCCGACACCGATCTCGGCGTTCTTGGTCTCGACGAAATTGCCGATATGAGCGCTGGCGCCGATATGCGACCCGGGGCGCAGCCGGGCGAAGGGGCCGATGATGGCGCTGTGGTCGATCACCGCGCCTTCGATATGGCTGAAGGCGCGGATCTCGACGCCGTCCCCGACCGTGACGCCGGGTCCGAACACCACATTGGGCCCGATCACCACGTCGCGGCCGAGCCTGGTGTCGGTCGCGAGGAAGACCGAGCCGGGATCGATCATGGTGACTCCGTTCTCGAAGGCGCGTTGGCGCAGCCGCTCCTGGCAGAGCGCCTCGGCGGCGGCCAGCTCCTCGCGGCTGTTGACCCCGATCAGCTCCTCGGCCGGCGCCTCGACGACCGCCGCCAGGCGGCCGAGATCGAGCGCGATGGTGACGATGTCGGTCAGATAGTATTCGCCCTTCACGTTGTCGGTGCCGATCTGCTCGATCAGCGACCAGATGAGCCTGCCGTCGACCCCCATCACGCCGGAATTGCAGAGCCCGATCGCGCGCTGCACCACGTCCGCGTCGCGATCCTCGACGATGGCGGTCAAATTGCCCTTGGCATCGGTCACCAGCCGCCCGTAGCCGCTGGGATTGCGCGGCCGCATGCCGAGCACGACGACCGCGGGGTGGTCCGGCTGCTCGCGCCGCGCCAGCAGGCGCGCGAGCGTCGCCGAGGTGACGAAGGGCGTGTCGCCGAACATGACGAGCACGGTGCCCTCGACTTCGCCGACCGCCGGCCGGGCCGTCCCCGCCGCATGGCCGGTGCCAAGCTGATGCTGCTGGATGACAGTCTGATGCGGCCGGACCTCGACCGCGACTTCCGGCATGTCCGGCCCGATCACCACCACCAGCTTCTCGAGCTTCAGCGGCTTCAGGTTGTCCAGCACATGGCCGATCATGCTGCGCCCGGCGATGCGATGCATCACCTTGGGAAGGGCGGAGTTCATCCGCGTACCCTTCCCCGCTGCCAGGACGATGCCGGCCATCTTGGTCATTCCCACCGACCCCACTCCACGCGGATTCCGCCCCGCTTGCGATGGGCGCCAAAATGGCATATCCGACCAGGATGTTCCAAGGGCCGCCGCCGACGTCCGGAGAGCGGCCCCAATAGTGTGCGATGACGGCGGAAATATGACGCAACCGCGCGTTCTGGTCTTCGATCTGGACGGCACCCTGATCGACAGCGCGCCCGACCTCGCCCAGGCGGTCAATGCGCTCCTGGCCGAGCTCGGCAAGCCACCGCTCGCCGAAGCGGCGGTCCGACCGATGATCGGCGACGGTTCGCGGTTGCTGCTGCAGCGGGCGCTGGCCGCCTCCGGCGTCGAGCCGCCGCCCGGCATCTTCGAACGCTTCATGGAGCACTATCTCCATTTCATCGCCGATCGGACCCGGACCTATCCCGACGTCGTTGCGACGCTGGAAGTGCTGCGCGACGACGGCCATCCCATGGGCGTCTGCACCAACAAGCCGATCAAGCCCACAAAGCGCGTGCTGGAAGCCTACGGGCTTGCCGACTTCTTCGGCGCCGTGATCGGCGGCGACAGCATGGCGAAGCGCAAGCCCGAGCCGGAACCGCTCTGGGAAACGATCGCGCGCCTGGGCGGCGGATCGGCGGCGATGATCGGCGACAGCGCCAACGACATGCTCTGCGCCCGCGCCGCAAACGTCACCGGTATCCTCATCCCGTCGGATTACGGCCTGCCGGCCGATGAGGCCGACGTGAAGCTCACGCGCTTCGCCGAGCTGCCGGGAGCGATCGCGCGGCTGACGTAGCGAACTACTGCGCGGCGACCAGATCGAAGACCATGCTGCCGAGCGCGTTCTCGGTCTCGATCCGCACCGGCACCGCCGGCATGTTCTGGAGCGCGTTGGCGAGCCAGATGTTCGCGGACTGCGGATAGAGCTTCGATTCGACCGCTATCGGCGCGAAGCCCTGGATCAGCTGCGGCACCGCCTGGCATTCGACCGCCGGGCCTTGATAGAAGGACTGCTTGTAGAACTGGATGTTGCCGTTGCCGAACTGCTGCACGTTGAGGTTATAGCGCCGGACGCCGTCGAACAGCTGGAAGCTGCCGGCGCAGTTCTGCCGATCGGCATAGGCCGCGATCACCGCCATGACGAGGCTCGCGGGATCGATCGTGCCATTGGCGGTGCCGTTCGCGGCGGCCTCCTGGGCCTGGCGCGTCAACGGTACGGCGTTGATCTGGACCCGGCCTCCGGGCGCGTAGGTGAGCGTCACGGCCTCGGCGCTGCCCATGATCTCAGCCTCGGAATGATATTGGCCGGGTGACACGCGCCCCGAGGCAAAGCGGCCATGCGCGGCGATCGTCTGATGGTAGGGATAGAGGCTCGCCAGCGAGCCCTGGGTCACGATATTGGCGGTAAGACCATAGGTGCCGTCGGCCACCTGGCCGGCGCCGGCGATCGGGAGATCGGCCTGGGCGGTCAGCGAAAGGACGGGGAAGCCGGCGAGGTAGGCGAGATAGGTGAGCGTCACCGGCTTGGCGGCGGCTTCCGCCGTCGGCAGCGCCAGGATCAGCGCCGTTGCGAGCAGGAGCCCGCGGCCAAAGCCGGCGACTCGAGACTGCGATATGCTTGCCCAACCCATTGGAAATCCTTCCGAAACTTCCTCTGGCAAGACCCCGGGGGTCGCCCGGACAGGATCTGCTTATCGGCTGGCCGAGACCCAGCCGTCAACCGCGGCGCGGCGCGCAGTATTCCGGTGCGATGATTTGACCGGCTATGATTTGACAGGGGGGAGTGCTGCCGCTAAACAACCCGCCTTCCCCATCGGCCGCTGCCCTCCGGGTGATCCCAGGGGCGGTTCCGGCCGTTCGGCGCGGGTGCGTAGCTCAGCGGGAGAGCACTACCTTCACACGGTAGGGGTCACAGGTTCAATCCCTGTCGCACCCACCATTCTTTCAATAGGTTAGTTGGTCAACGGTATTGACTTAATCACTGCCGGGCTACCATCGGGATACCATGCGGCGTGGAAACCGCGAGCCCGAACA
>DATKMF010000142.1:0-3336 GCA_035542015.1 Candidatus Cybelea sp. | reverse complement strand
CCCGCTCAACACTCCACCCGAACCAGCACCTGTCCTCGACTTCTCCAAATCGATCTACACACAAAACGACGCCGTCGCTTGCCCTCTATCAGTTCTCTTCACTGATGACAAAAGAGATATTGACAAGCTGTATAGTCTTCTCCGACCTTCTCTCAGTCCAAATGCTAATGACATGCGGGATCTAGGCTGTATCGTCCTTTCTAACAGCCGGCAAATCGAAGATGCAAAGGCGGAAGGAACAGCCGATTTGGTTAGGTTCAACTTGTCCGAATCCGGCCCGCCCTACCTCACACGATCTTTCTGGCTAACCAACAATCCGGCCCCGTTCCGGGTATGCATCCGGTGAAGACCGCGTCGGTTTAGCGCCGGGCGCAGCAGGCCCTCAGATCATCGAATGGGATTACCAGGGAATAGCCGCCGTACTTTTCGGCTTTTCGCTCTTGTTCATCGACAAGAAGGGGCTCCCATAAGTCAGGCGCAGCAGAGCTGGCCGATATTGCGGTAGCGGTCGCCGGTGGATCGGTAGCAACAACAAATTCGAGCCCTATTGGAAGGACCCGCTCATCGCCGCCGGTGAGAGGTGCAAACCAGTGCGTCAGCACGGTTGCCTTGAACTCTGTCACGACAACGTAATGCTCGCCTTGCCTTGGAGGATCTTCGCTCACCGGCGACGGTCTCACTCGATTGCGTCTATGCCGCTACTTTGACAGGATGGTTCTTCCAATTCCACGGCAGAAGTTCGTTGAGCCTGGATGCCGGATGGTCGTTGATCCGGCGAAGCACATCGGCAATCCAGGCTTCCGGATCGATGTCATTGAGCTTGGCCGTCGCGATCATTGTGTAGATCGCCGCCGCCCGCTCGCCGCCGCGGTCGGAACCGCAAAAGGTCCAATTCCGGCGCCCGACGGCGATACAGCGCAGCGCCCGCTCGGCGGCATTGTTGGTCAGGCAGATCCGGCCATCGTCGAGGAAGCGGGTGAAGGCAACCCAGCGCGTCAGCATATAGTCCATCGCCTTGGCGACGTCGCTGTGGCGCGAGAGCCGGGCGCGCTCAGCGCGCATCCAAGCCTCCAGTTCGGTCACCAGCGGCGCGACATGGACCCGTCGCAGCTCCAGTCGCTTGTCGGCGGCGAGGCCGTTGATCTGGCGCTCGGCGTCGAAGATCAGATCGATCCGGCGGACCGTCTCATGCGCCATCGGTGCCCAGGAGGCGTGCTTCTTCTCAGACCGGGCCGCCGCGGTCTTGGCGATATCGGCCAGCACGAAGAACTTGCGGCGGCCATGGCTCCAGCAGGCGGCCTCGGTGATCGGTCCCGGTTTGCGCGCCGGCTTGTAGAGGTCTGCGTAGCCGCCATAGGCGTCGGCCTGGAGAATCCCGGCATAGGAGGCCAGATGCTGGCCCGGATGCGTGCCGCCCCGATCGGGTGAGTAGTAGAAGATGGCGGCTGGCGGCGACTCTCCGCCGAACGGCCGATCGTCGCGGACATAGGTCCATAATCGGCCGGTCGTGGTCCGCATCTTGGCCAGCACCGGCACCGTCGTGTCGTCGCCATGGAGCCGCGCGGCGGCGAACACATGGGCGCGGATCAGGGCCACCAGCGGCGCCAGTGTGGCGGTGCAGGCACCAACCCAATCGGCCAGCGTCGAGACGTCGAGATCGATGCCTTCCCGAGCAAAGCCTTCGCTCTGCCGGTTCAGCGGCAAGTGGTTGCCGTACTTGCCATAGAGAACCATCGCCAGCAGGCTTGCCCCGGCCCGGCCGCGCGCGATCGGATGGAACGGCGCCGGGGGCTGGGTGATCTTCTCGCAGGCCCGGCAGGAGAACTTCTCCCGCACGGTCTGGATCACCTTCCATTGGCGCGGGATCACTTCGAGCGTCTCGGTGATGTCCTCGCCGAGCTTGGCCAGCTTGCCACCGCATTGCGGGCAGGAACACGGCGCCGGGACCACCACCCGCTCGCGCGGCAGATGCGCCGGCAGCGGCGCACGCACCGGCTTCTTGCGCTCGAAGCTCTTGACCGGGATCGAGCCCGCCTTCAGGGCGGCAACCTCAGCGGCCAACTCATCCTCGGTCGCCGTTGCCTCAAGTTCTTCCAGCTCGAGTTCCAACTGATCGAGTTGACGCGCGCGTTCCGCCGACTGGCCGTACTTCTCCCGCTTGTACTTGGCGATCGTCAGCTTCAATTGCTGGATCACCGCCTCGGCACCGGCAGCACGCGCCCGGGCGAGAGCGAGTTCGGCCTCCGCTGCCTCGCGCGCTGCTTCAGCCGCAGCCCTGGCGGCATTGGCCTCGGCGAGGGCCGCCCGCAGCGTCTCGATATCGCCGGGAAAATGGTCGGGCGAGGTCGTCACAACCCCGAGTGAATCATAAAATCTGGTGGCTGACTCGCGGAAAATGACGTCTCATCGACTATCCCGCACGTTCCGGACGGAAGCTATGGCGCGGGTTCCGCCAGTCGATGCCGTCCAGCATATAGGCCAGCTGCGAGGCCGAAATCCCGACGACGCCATCGGCCGGCGACGGCCAGATAAACCGGCCCTTCTCAAGCCGCTTGGCGTAAAGCGACATGCCCAAACCGTCGTGCCAGATGATCTTGATCAGGTCTCCTCTGGCGCCCCGAAAGACGAACAGATCGCCCGCATGCGGATCACGCCGAAGTGCCTCCTGGACCTGCAGCGCCAGACCGTTCATCCCGCGCCGCATATCGGTGCGCCCCACCGCCACCCAGACGCGCACACCTGAGGGCACCGGGATCATCGCCGCTCCAGTACCTCGAGCACCAGACGCAGTGTCGATGCTTTGACGCTGCTGCCGATCCGAACGCGATAGCCACCGACCAACACAATCTCGATCAGATCGTCCGGAACGGCCGGCGGCGGCTTGGCAGGCTCATCCGGCGTTACCATCACCGGCAACAATTGCGGGAGCGCCGCGTCTGCTGACCCATCGCGATACCGCTTCCGCCAGGCGAAGACTTGGTTCGCGTTCACGTCGTAGCGCCGCGCCACCTGCGACACCGAAGAGCCGGGCGCCAACGAGGCCGCGACAATCTCCCGCTTCAGTGCCTCGGACCACGACCGGTTCTTTCGCCGGATCCGCAAACTTGTGCCCATAACTGAACTCGTGGACACTTCCCATCACCACGCCGCTGCAGAAACCGAGAGACTCGCTCAGATCGGGGTCGAAGGACAGGCGGCCTTCGGCGGATGCGTACGCTTGGTCTCGATTGCCCTTCTTGAAATGCCTTGCTGCTTGGCGTGCTTGACGTAGTCGTCATACAATGTTTCTGCGAAGCAGCAGCCATCTCCGCCAAAGTCACGGGGCAGGTAGCCGCG
>DATKMF010000141.1:0-3571 GCA_035542015.1 Candidatus Cybelea sp. | reverse complement strand
CCTGCGCCCTGGCACTCCGTCCGCTATAACGGGAAGCCTGACAGCGATGACGGCGGCTGATGTCAGCATGACCACGGCCAGGACGCCGATTCAACTGCGGCGCCGGCACCCCCAGCGCCTTCACGCCGGCGCCGGCCGGCGCGCGTGAGGACGCCGCCCGCGCGGTTCCTCTCGCGCCGGTTTCGATGACCGCGCGAGCGGCGCGGAGCACGCGATTGCGCACCCCGCATCGAACGCCTGGCGCTACTCCCCGCCCTCGCAGGGATCTCCGCTGAATGTGGTGACCTTGCCGATCTTGACTCCGCCGGTCGGCTTCAGGCCGCCGACGACCTTGTCGAGATCCTCGGACTTCAATTCCTTCGACTTGGGAGCACCGCTGCCACGGGAAGCGGTTGTCTTCTTGCCTGAGATATTCTTGGAAGCCATCGCGAGTCTCCTCTTATGGGCCGGGGTCCAGATCGAGATCTACGCATGATGTGCTGTCGCTGAAGGGCTTGGCGCGGGTTCAACAGATTCTGCCCAACTTTGCACTTCGAGTGTATCCCCGGGGATGATGGGGTACAACCTCGCAAGCCACGATGGCCTGTGACGGTGGACACGCTCTTGCCCGGCATTCCCGATCGAGACGTGGTTCGCACCTGAATCACTCCGGTGGATTACTCCGGCACGAATGACTCGCCCGCCAATTCTGCGGCGACTTCCCGGGCGACCGCGGCATCGACGAAGGGATATTTGATGCCGGCGACGATCTGATAGGTCTCGTGGCCCTTGCCAGCCAGCACCAGCGTATCGCCGGAACGCAATCCGCGCATCGCGGCGCGGATGGCCTCGGCACGGCCGGCAATCTCCAGCGCGCCGGGCGCTGCCTTCAGAATCTCGGCGCGGATCAGCGCCGGATCCTCGCGGCGGGGATTGTCGTCGGTGACGATGACGCGGTCCGCGAGGCGCGCGGCGATCTCGCCCATCTCGCGGCGCCGCCCGGGATCGGTGCCGCCGCCGCAGCCGAAGAGAACCGAGAGGCGGCCCTCCGTCTGGGTCCGGAACGCCGCCAGGACCGCTTCCAGCGCCCCCGGCTTGTGCGCATAGTCCACATAGACGGCACCGCCGGACGGCGTGGCCACGACATACTCGGCCCGGCCGGGAACGCCGGCGAGGCGCTCGACCATGCGAAGGGTTGGTTCCGGATCGGCGCCGGTGCCGATCACCAGACCGAGGGCCGCCTGCAGGTTTTCCGCCTGGAACCGGCCGACGATGGGAAACCTGACCGCGACGTCGCTCCCGAAGACCTTGAGCTCCAGAACCTGGCCGTCGGCGCCTTGGGTCTGACGCAGCAGGCGAATCTCCTCGCCGTTGCGGCCGAAACGGATCAGCCGATGGCCGCGGCGGCGCGCAATCGCGACGATTTCGCCGGCGATGTCGCTGTCGGCGTTGACCACGGCGGCGGCGCCCGCCGGCAGCAGCTCCGAGAACAGGCGCAGCTTCGCCGCGAGGTAGGCGCCCATGGTGCGGTGATAGTCGAGGTGATCGCGCGAGAGGTTGGTGAACGCCGCGGCCGCGAGCGGGACGGCATCCAGCCGATGCTGGTCGAGGCCCTCGCTGGAGGCTTCAATCGCCAGTCGATCGACTCCGTCTTCCACGAGATAGGCCATCCCCGGATGCATCTCGAACGGCCAGGGCGTGGTCAGGCCGATTTCGCACTCCCAATCCGGCGACACCAGCCCGACGGTGCCGATGCTGGCGGCGCGATGCCCCAGCAGGGTCCAGAGCTGGCGGGCAAAGACGGTGGTCGAGGTCTTGCCGCAAGTGCCGGTCACCGCGACCACCAGCTCCGGCTGCACGCCGCCGACCAGGCGTGCGGATAGTTGCGCCGTGGCGAGGCGTGGATTGGCGGCGCTCAACACCGCGACCCCCGCCGGAACCGGAATGTCATCGCCTTGCCTCACCAGCACGGCGACCGCCCCGGAGCGTAGAGCCGCCGGCACGGCAGCGACGCCGGATCGGCGCAAGCCGGGCAGAGCCGCGAACAGGTATCCCGGACGGATCCTTGCCGGATCCGCGGCGATCCCCTCGATCTCCAGGTCGAGCGGGCCAGTGACCCGCATCGCCTCCAGCTCGCCGGCGGAACCTTTGTTGGTTGCGATCAATTCGCCCAGCTTCATGCGGCACTCCCCAATCGCGGCTTACGGCGGCCTGTCTGCACCTCGGCGCCTGATGAAGGAGAGCGGCGGTAGGTTATTCCCCCAGCCGCCCGCTCTACCCCCAGGCAAGATCGGCCCCCTCTACATGCTCGGCGCCCGCTTTGGTCTCGGGCAAGCTCGCCCGCGTTCCGCGGCGTCAATTCCGCCGCTTCGGGTGCGTCTTGGATTGCGGCGTGCAAGGCCGCAGCATGCGCTCAATCAGTGCATCGGCCTCGGCTGCCCTGGCGTGATCATCGTTGACCGCTTCCACAAGCGCCTTGCGCTCCGCCGGCGACAATCGCGCCCATTCTTCGGGATGCTCCGTGCGGGCGATTTTCTCGGCTTCGGCCAGGGTCAGCTTGCGTGGCTTCGGCATCCCTAACCTCTAACCCGCGGCGGCGGAGGTCCCGCAACGAATCGCGCAGTTAACTGCGATCGCCCGCATTTAGATTCCAGCCAGCCGCGCGAGGTGGCGGTCGAGCATCTCGACAATTGACGCCATGGTGAACGGTTTGCCAATGATCCCGTCGGCGCCGAGCTTCTTCGCCATGTCGAGGGCGTCGTAGCCCGGCGCGCCGCCGGACATCGCGATGATGGGCACCAGCCGCCGGCATGATCGAAGGGCGTGGATAATCTCCAGTCCATCGATGCCGGGCATCGCGATATCGGTCAGCACGATGTCCGGCAGGGCCTCCGGTGCCGTCGCCAGCGCCACGGCTCGCTCGCCTGTCGACGCCGCCGAAACCCGGTAGCCGCAGCTCTCCAAGAGCGAGACCAGCGTCTCCAGCAAATCCGCGTCATCATCAACGATCAGGACGTGCGGGGTCGCAGTCGAGACAGGGAACTGACGCATCGGGCGATCATCGGCCGCCGTTGGTTAATGGCAGCTTAAGAGCCTAACGGGTTGGACGGGGGAGCCGGTCAGGCGCGACAAGGAAAAGGCCCCCAGTCGGTTTGACCAGGGGCCTCAGTTTTGGGAGACGGTCGCCCGGGCGCTTTTCTCAGCCCGACGCCCCAAGCCTCGTCGGCTTGCTCATGCCTCGTCGCGATACAGCTTACCGTGCATATCGTCGGCCATCTTCTTGATGACCCCGGAGAGCCAGCACAGGTCCCACACGTCTTCCGCCCTGCATTCTCCTCCATCCATCTGGTCGAAGCGCATATTGAGAACGAAATGCATCAGTCGCGTTGCGGACCGCAGGTCTGAGACCGCTCTCTCGGCGTCGAGGTAGCGGCGACTGTTGCTTTCCGCCTGTTCCTTTATGGACTGAAGCGCTGCTACGTTGCTCATCGCCCGGCCTCCCACGTCTTTCCCCACGCGGCGTGGGCATTCTTGAGCGCGGCGTAGGCGGCCTTGCTCGGCTTGGCCTTCAGGCGCGCCCAGGCCCTTGCGG
>DATKMF010000140.1:0-6706 GCA_035542015.1 Candidatus Cybelea sp. | reverse complement strand
CGCGTGATCTCGACCTGCCACGAGCCGGCTTATTCGGAAGAGGGCATGCCGAAGGAGCGCTACCGGCTCTATCACGTGGAGAAGGCGAAGGGCGGCTGCGCCATGACCATGATCGGCGGCTCGGCCACGGTCGACCTGGACTCGCCGCAGGCCTTCGGCAATCTGAACGCCGGCTCCGATGCGATCATCCCGTGGTTCCGCAAGCTGGCAGACGCTGTGCATGCCTATGACTGCGCGGTGATGTGTCAGATCACGCATCTGGGGCGGCGCACCAGCTGGAGCAAGGAGAACTGGCTGCCGGTGGTGGCTCCTTCGGCCCTGCGCGAGCCGGCGCATCGCAGTTTTCCGAAGGTGATGGAGGATTTCGACGTCGCGCGCATCGTCAAGGCCTATGGCGAGGGAGCGCGGCGCTGTCGCGAGGGTAGGCTCGACGGGATCGAGATCGAAGCCTACGGGCATCTGTTCGATGGCTTCATCTCGCCGGCGACCAATCGGCGCGACGACAATTACGGCGGCAGCCTGGAGAACCGGCTGCGCTTTCCCATGGCTGTGCTGGAGGAGATCCGGCGTCAGGTCGGCGACGACTACGTCGTCGGCCTCCGCCTGGCGGTCGACGAGGGCGATCTGGAGGACGGCATCCGTTTCGAGGAAGGGCTGGAGATCGCGCGGCGGTTCCAGGATGCGGACCTCATCGATTTCGTCAACGTGATCCAGGGTCATATCGAAAGCGATGAGGCGCTGTCGCATGTGATCCCCATGATGGGCACGCCCGCCGCGCCGCATCTCGACATGGTGCGCCGGGTGAAGCAGGCGGTGAAGTTGCCGATCCTGCATGCCGCCAGGATCAACGATGTGGCGACGGCGCGGCATGCGGTCGCCAGCGGCGCCGTCGACTTGATCGGCATGACCCGCGCGCATATGGCTGATCCTCACATCGTCGCCAAGGTGATGCGCGGCGAAGAACACCGCATCCGTCCCTGCGTCGGCGCCGGCTACTGCATCGACCGGCTTTACCAGGGCGGCGAGGCGCTCTGCCTCCACAATCCGGCGACCGGCCGTGAGGCGACCATGCCGCATGCGATCGCGCCGGCCGGGCAGAGGAAGCACGTGGTCGTGGTCGGCGCCGGTCCCGCGGGTCTGGAAGCAGCGCGGGTCTCGGCGTCGCGCGGGCACAAGGTGACGCTGTTCGAGGCAGGGCAGCGGCCCGGCGGGCAGGTCGCGATCGCCGCCAAGGCGCCGCGGCGGAAGGAGATCATCGGCATCATCGACTGGCTCGCGGCCGAGGTGGAGCATCTCGGCGTCGCGCTGCGGACCGGCGTCTTCGCGGAAAGTGCCGATGTGACCGCCGAGAATCCCGACATCGTGGTGATCGCGACCGGCGGCGTGCCCAATCCCGGTTTCTTCGCCGGCGCCGAGGAGCTCGCCACTACGACCTGGGACGTGCTGAGCGGCCAGGTTGCAGTCGGGGAGAACGTGCTGTTCTACGACGACGAGGGCGGGACAGAGGCGCTCTCGGCTGCCGACTTCGTGGCCTCCAAGGCGAAGAGCCTGGAGGTCGTGACCCCGGAGCGCGTGCTCGGCGTCGATGTCGGCGGGCTGAACTATCCGGCCTTCTACAAGGCGTTCTATCAGGCCAAGGTCACGACGACCTTGAACCTGCGCCTGAAGGCGCTGCGCCGCGACGGCAACCAGATCGTCGCCAGCTTCCACAACGCCTATGACAAATCCATGGTCGAGCGCCGGGTCGACCAGGTGATCGCCTGCCATGGGTCGCTGCCGGCCGATGGCATCTATTTCGATCTCAAGGACCAGTCGCGCAATCGCGGCGAGGTCGATTTCCAGGCGCTGATCGCAGGAAAGCCGCAAGCGATCGCCACCAATTCCGACGGCGCCTTCCAGCTGTTCCGCGTCGGCGACGCCGTCTCCTGCCGCAACATCCACGCCGCCATCTACGATTCGCTGAGACTCTGCAGCGTGTTCTGACCGACCGGGGCGCAGCGTCCGCTGTTGGGCGCGCCAATCGAGGCTCGTTGACTCGGGGTGGTACTTTATATATAAGGTACAGTCTTTTATATATAAGAAACCATCGGTCTGGGAGGTCGGGTGAGCGGGGAGGCAGTGCGGGGCGAAGATTCTTCGCCCGTCCTGACGGTGAGCGGGCTGCGCAAGAGCTTCGGGCCGGTCGAAGCGTTGCGCGGCGTCGACCTCGCGCTCTATTCCGGCGAAGTGCTGGCGATCGTCGGCGACAACGGCGCCGGCAAGTCCACCCTGATCAAGCACATCTCCGGCGTCTATCGCCCCGATGCCGGCGAGATGCGTCTGGCGGGCGTGCCGCTCAACCTGGCCTCGCCGCGCGAGGCCCGGGCACTCGGCATCGAGACGGTCTATCAGGACCTGGCGCTGGCGGACGATCTTTCGATCGGCGCCAACATCTTCCTCGGCCGCGAGCCGATGCGGCGCTTTCTCGGCCTCCTGCCCTATATCGACGATCGCGCCATCAAGCGCGAGACCGCCGGCCTGCTGAAGAGAATCCGCAGCGACATTCCGAGCGGGGCGCGCACCGTCGCGCGGCTCTCCGGCGGCCAGCGCCAAGCGGTGGCGATCGCCCGCGCGATCTATTGGCAGGCCAAGGTCGTGTTGATGGACGAGCCGACCGCGGCGCTGGCGGTGATGGAGCGCGAGCGGGTGATCCACCATGCCCGCGACCTCGCCGCCCAGGGGGTCGGCGTCATCTATATCGGCCACAACCTCACCGAGATCCTGCAGGTCGCAGACCGGATCGTCGTGATGTTCCGCGGCCGCGTCGTTCACGCCACGAGAGCAGGAGAGACCGATCAGGAGACCCTCATCAAGTACATGACCGGCTACGCCGATCGACCAAGCAACGGGGAACAAGCAGCCTGAGCGCTGCGACACACGGGAGGAGAAACCATGCAACGCAAGATCCTATTGGCCGCTTCGCTGGCGGCATTCAGCATGATCGGCATGAACAATGCCAAGGCCGAGGACACGATCGCCGTCATCGTCAAGGCGACGACCTCGGAATACTGGCAATGGGTGTTCAAGGGCGCCGAGGACGCCGGGAAGCAGCTCGGCATCAAGGTGGACAAGCTCGGCACGCCCAAGGACGATGCCGCCGGCCAGATCGCGGTCCTGGAAAGCGCCGCCGGCTCCAAGCCCGCCGCGATCGTGATCTCGCCGACCATCTTCGAGGCGCTCGGCGATCCGATCGCCGCGGTGACCGATTCCGGGATCCCGGTCATCGTCATCGATTCCGGGGCCAAGACCGACAAGTACGCGTCCTTCCTCACCACCAACAACGAGGCGGGTGGCAAGGCGGCGGCCGATGCCATGGCCGCCTGCATCAAGGAACGCACCGGCAAGGCGGCCGGCAAGGTCGGCTACATCACGGCCATGGCCGGCCATGAATCGCTCGATTCCCGCGACAAGGGCTTTGTCGAGGGCGTGAAGGCCTATCCGGACCTGAAGCTGGTCGGCAATCGCGTCGCCAACAATGAAGAGGCGGAAGGCATGAGCCTCACCGCCGACATGATCACCAAGGATCCCGACCTGGTCGGCATCTTCGCCGACAATGCGCAGATGGGCACCGGCGCCGGCGCCTCGATCAGCGAGCAGAAACTGGGCTCGAAGCTCTGCCTGGTGGCCTTCGACTCCGATGCCGGCGAGGTCGAGCACCTGAAGGACGGCTCGATCTACGCGCTCATCATCCAGGATCCCTACATGATGGGCTTCGGCGGCGTCTGGTACGGCTATGCCGCCGCGCACGGCGCCCGGCTGCCGAAGGACGTCGATACCGGCGTCGGCACCGTGACCAAGGCGAACATGGACGATCCGAAGCTCGCGGGTCTGCTCGACGTCACCAAGCGCAAGCTCAGCCCGTTCGTCGGCCAGTAACCCCGGAACGACGAACCGATCCCGGCCGGGTCGATCACTCCACTAGACCCGGCCGGTCTTTTCCGACGGACCTTGAATGACCGAACAGCTCACCTTGCCGCGTTCCGGAGAGTCGAGAGGCGGATCCATGCGTTCGCTGCTGCGGCGTCTGCCGATCGAGACCTACGTGATCTCCTTCACCGTCGCGCTCTGGATCGCGCTCGCCGTCGCGACGCCGAACTTCCTGACCGAGAACAACGTCAGCAACATGATGCGGCAGACCTCGATCGCCGCCATCGTGGCGATCGGCGTGATGTGCACGATCATCATCGCCGGCATCGACCTCTCGGTCGGCTCGGTCGTCGCTTTCTGCGGCGTCGCCTTCGCCCAGCTGTCGGCGCACGGCCTGGGCCTGGCGCCCGCCGCGGTGCTGACCCTGCTCGCCGGCCTCGCGATCGGCGTGACCAACGCCTTCGCCATCGGCCGGCTGGGCATCCCGGCCTTCATCGTCACGCTCGCCGGGCTGCAGGTCTATCGCGGGCTGGCATTGCTGCTCTCCGGCGGCATGACCGTGGGCGGCCTGCCGGCGGCGGTCAAGGACTTCGCCCGCGGCACGGTCGGCCTGCCGAACCTGTTCTGGGCGATGCTCGCCGTGGCGGTCGTCGTCCACTACATGCTGCGCTTCACCCGGACCGGCCGCTATCTCTACGCCATGGGCTCCAATGCCGAAGCGGCGCGGCGCCAGGGCATCAACACCTTTCGCATGACGCTCGTCGCCTATGTGATGAGCTCGGGCCTCGCCGCGCTCGGCGGGCTGCTGCTGGTCTCGCGGCTCAGCATCGCTTCGCCCTCCATGGCCAATGCCTATGAACTGCAGGCGATCGCCGCCGCCGTGGTCGGCGGGGCCAGCCTTTTCGGCGGACGCGGGACCGTGCTCGGCACCGTCGTCGGCGCGGTCCTCTTCACCACCATGAGCAATGCCGCCGTCCTGCTCGACGTCGACCCGTTCTGGGAAATGGTGCTGGAAGGCCTGTTGATCGCCCTTGTGGTTTATCTCGATAATCTGCAGAAGAGACGGCAATCCGGTGGCTAACGCGCCGGCGGACGCGCCGGCACGCGGCGCCAGCAATCAGCGAAGTGGATCATGCAAGCAGTCGTCTGCCGACAACCCGGGGAAGTCGCGCTCGAGGAGCGCCCGGAGCCGATCCGGGGCGAAACCGAAGTGCTGGTCGGCGTGCGGCGGATCGGGCTCTGCGGCACCGATTTCCACATCTTCGAGGGCAGCCACCCCTATCTCGACTACCCACGGATCATCGGCCATGAATTCTCCGGCGAGGTGCTCGAAGCCCCCGCCGGCAGCGACTTCACACCCGGCCAAACGGTCGTCATCAATCCTTATGTCTCGTGCGGCGCCTGCATCGCCTGCCGCAACGGCAAGCCCAACTGCTGCATGCGCATCGCGGTCCTCGGCGTGCATCGCGACGGCGGCTGCTGCGAGCGGATCAGTGTCCCGGCGGGAAATCTCTATCCGGCGCGCGGCCTCTCGGTGGATCAGGCGGCCAGCACGGAGTTCCTGGCGATCGGCGCCCATGCCGTCGCCCGGTCCGGGGTGGGGGCGGATCAGCGCGGCCCGGCTCGGCGCGCGTTGGTGATCGGCGCCGGGCCGATCGGGCTTGGCACCGCCCTCTTCGCCGGCATTGCCGGCGCAGATGTCAGCATCATGGACCGGGACGGCGCCCGGCTCGCCTTCGCGCTGGAGAACGGCATCGCCGCGCGCTCGATCATGGCCGGCGACGGCAGCGATTCGGAAATCGCCGCGCTCACCGGCGGCGAGGGCTTCGATCTCGTGTTCGACGCCACCGGCAGTCGCGCCTCGATGGAAGGCGCCTTCCGCCGCGTCGCCCATGGCGGCACGCTGGTGCTGGTCAGCGTGGTCAGCGAGAATGTCACCTTCTCCGATCCCGAGTTCCACAAGCGCGAAATGACGGTGATGGGCAGCCGCAACGCCACCCGCGCCGATTTCGAGCGCGTCATCGCCGCGATCGAAGGCGGCCGCGTGCCGCTCGCCAAGCTGATCACCCACCGCACCAGCCTGAGCGGTGCGATCATCGACCTGCCGCGCTGGACTATCGAGAAGACCGGACTGGTGAAAGCGCTGGTCGAGATCGGATGACCCGACGGATCATCCAGTTCGGCACCAGCCGCTTCCTTCAGGCCCATGCCGATCTCTTCGTGCACGAGGCGCGGCTTGCCGGCCAGGACATCGGCCCGATCACCGTGGTGAAGACGACGCCGGGCGGCGACCGCGCCGGTCGGATCGCCGCGCTGAAGCGCGGGCGACCCTATCCCGTCAGGATCCGCGGCCTCGATGCCGGACGCCCGGTCGACACGACCGTCGAGGTCGCCAGCATCGACCAGGCCTTCGAGGCCGAGCTGGAATGGCCGGCCGTCGTGCGCTGCTTTGCCGAGGAAGCGGAGATCGCCATCTCCAATGTCGCCGAGGGCGGCTACAAGTTGTCGGAGGGCGACGCCGGTCATGACTACGCCGGCGCCGCGCCGCCGAGGAGCTTTCCGGCAAAGCTGCTCGCCTTGCTGCGCGCGCGGCACGAGGCCGGCGGCAAGCCGCTGCTGTTCCTGCCGACCGAGCTCGTCTCCGGCAACGGCCGCGTGCTCTCCGGCATCCTCGCAAATCTCGCCGCCGAGACGCGACAGCCGGATTCCTTCCGCACCTGGCTGGCGCAATCGGTGACGTTCGCCGACACCTTGGTCGATCGGATCGTCTCCGCCGAGATTTCGCCGATCGGCGCGGTCG
>DATKMF010000139.1:0-2530 GCA_035542015.1 Candidatus Cybelea sp. | reverse complement strand
GCCAATTTTGGATTACATCTTTGCCTCACGCTGCTTGAAGGATGTGACCTCTGAGAAGGGGTTTTTGCCGCGAATAGGATCCAGTGGTACAGGACATCAATCTTCGGTCTGTTCTCGGCGGTTGGTCATCAGCAACTTGACATCGCGGGAATCGCTGCCGACAGGCTAACGCGTGATATCGCCAGTTATCCGGTTTGGCTCTGCGATGACGATACGCGTGAGGTTACTGACTTGTAAGCGCCGTTGTGGGGCCCTCGTAGCGGGGAGGCGGCTGGTGAGATAGGACGGCCTTAAGGACGCACTTAAGGACGGTTTGCGATGGTGGGTGAGGTTCTTGCCGGGCCGGAACGGCGACGGCGCTGGGGCGCAGAAGAGAAAGCCAGGATTGTCGCCGAAGCGATGCTGCCCAGCGCGAAGGTTACGGAGATCGCGCGCCGCCATGGGATAAGCCGCAGCCTCCTCTACACGTGGCGGCGTGAAGCCGAGCAAGGACCAGCGAGCGACGGCGTTGCGTCCAGCTTGCCGGATCTGGTGCCGGTCGTGATCGCCGACGCGGCGCCGGGACGAGCGGCAGCAGCGCAGGAACGTCCGAGCGCAGCAGCGAAGCGGACCGGAACGATCGAGATTGCCCTACCCGACGGCGTTCATGTGACGGTGCGTGGCAGGATCGAAGAGCGCATGCTGCGGGTGATTCTGAGCGTCTTGAGGTCCACGTGATCGCGATCCCCGGCGGCGCTCGGGTGTTGATTGCGACGAAGCCGGTGGACTTCCGGAAGGGCATGGACGGGTTGGCGGCGGTGGTGAAGGAGCATCTGTGCGCCGACCCCTATTCCGGGGCGATCTTCGTGTTCCGCGCCAAGCGCGCCGATCGCGTGAAGCTGATCCTCTGGGATGGAACCGGGCTTTGCCTGTTCGCCAAGCGGCTGGAGCAAGGGACGTTCCGTTGGCCGAAGATCGAGGACGGGGTCATGCGCCTGACACCATCGCAGCTGTCGGCATTGATCGAGGGCCTCGATTGGACGCGCGTGAGGGAGATCGAGGTTCGGGTACCGCAAGCGACGCAATAAGCCTGCGACACGTTGACTCATATCGGCGTTGGCGGTGCCGGAAGGTTTTGCATTCCGGAGCGCGTGCGGTAGATCGAATGGCGTGAGCCTCGACGCCAACATCCTTCCCACCGATCCCGAAGCGCTGCGTCAGCTGCTCGTCGCCGAACGCGCCCAGCACGCTGCCGAGATCGCCCGGATCGAGAGCGAGCGCGATCGGCTGCGCGCGATCATCGTCGCCCTGCAGCGGCATCGCTTCGGTCGCCGCTCAGAGCAGTTCAATTCCGATCAGCTCGCGCTTGCCCTGGAGGATCTCGAGCAAGGCGTGGCCGCGGCCGAAGCGCAGGAAGAGCATGTGGCAGCACGCGGCCGAGGCCATTCGGTCCGTCGACGCAGGATCAACCGCGGTGCGCTGCCGCCCGATCTGCCGCGGATCGAGCGAGTGGTCGACATCGCCGACAAGGCCTGCCCCTGCTGCGGCGGCACGCTGCATCGGATTGGCGAAGACGTCGCGGAGCGGCTGGACGTGATCCCGCTGCAGTTCCGCGTTCTCGTGACGCGACGGCCCAAATACGCCTGCCGCAGCTGTCCCGGCACGGTGGTGCAGGCGCCGGCGCCGCCGCGGCTGATCGAGGGCGGCCTACCCACCGAAGCGTTGATCGCGCATGTGATCGTGGCCAAGTACGCCGATCACAGCCCGCTGTACCGCCAAGCCCAGATTTACGCCCGCCAGGGGATCGACCTTGACCGCTCGACGCTGGCGGACTGGGTCGGCCGCGGCGCCTGGTGGCTGCGACCGCTGCACGCCCGGCTTCTCGCGGAGTTGCGTGCCTCACCCAAGCTCTTTGCCGACGAGACGACGGCGCCGGTGCTCGACCCCGGCCGCGGACGCACCAAGACCGGTCAGCTCTGGGCCTATGCCCGCGACGACCGCCCCTGGGGCGGACCGGCACCGCCCGTCGTTGCTTACCTCTACGCACCCGATCGCAAGGCTGAGCGCCCGGCGGCCCATCTCGAGGGCTTCCGCGGCACCCTGCAAGTCGACGGCTATGCCGGGTACCGCGCCCTCGCCGAGAGCGGTCAGGTGCGGCTGGCCTTCTGCTGGGCGCACGTCCGCCGCCGTTTCTATGAGATCGCCGTCGCCGGTGTCGCGCCGATCGCCACCGAGGCCCTCGCGCGCATCGCCGAGCTCTATGCCATCGAGGCCGAGATCCGCGGCCGATCGACCGACGAGCGCTGTACCATCCGAGGCGAACGCGCCAAGCCGATCATCGATGACTTGAGAGCCTGGCTGGAGACGAAGCTCGCCGTGGTCTCGCAGAAGAGCACCATCGCCGAGGCGATCCGCTATGCGCTCTCGCGATGGGAAGGGCTCTGCCGCTTCCTCGAGGACGGGCGGGTCGAGATCGACTCCAACGTGGTCGAGCGCGCCATTCGGCCGCTTGCCCTCAATCGCAAGAACGCGCTCTTCGCCGGCTCCGACG
>DATKMF010000138.1:0-11326 GCA_035542015.1 Candidatus Cybelea sp. | reverse complement strand
GCAAACGACATTCTTGATCCCCAGATTGTGCAGGATCAGCCGGAGATTGGTTCCGGTCAAGGCGCTGTCGGTGGTCTTGGTGACACAGATCTCGTCGCCCTGCGGCGCCAGATCGGGAACGAGCTGCGAGGCATGCTCGTTCTTCGGCAGCAGGAGGTTGTTCCAGCCCGGCATCTTCTGGCTCAGGGAGCGGTCGCGGCCGTCATCGGTCTGGCAGGCGATGCGGGCGAACAGGCATTCGAGCTTGTGCTGCCGAAACAGCGAGAGCAAGCGGCGGGTGTTGGGGATGACCAGCTTCTGCATGCGCTCATGGAACGGCGTCCACTTGTCGTGCTGCGCTTGCTCCGCCGGCGTCAGCTTGGCGCGATCCGGCCGCTCGACATAGGTGTTCTGCACGTCGATCACGAGCAGCGCCGTCTCGGCCGGCGCGAGGTCGAGGTCGTCGGGCTCCGGCGCGCCTTCGTAATAGAAGGAACGGTTACGGGTTTTCCAGCTCATGTGTCCCCTCGCGGGCTCCTCTGGCCCGTCAAAATTCGTTCGTCATCCCCGCGAAGGTGGGGATCCGCGAGTTTGCATCCGTCGCAGGAGAGAGACTCGTGGGTGGTCAGCCTTCGCGGACCATGACGAGAAATAGGTGCTGTCCGAGGCCATGCTCAGTACCGAAACTGAAACAGCCCTCTGCGCTCGTAGACCTCGGCCGCCTCTTCCAGGAACGCGGCGACCCGCTCTGCCTTGTGGGTCTCGCGGAAGGTCTTGGCGCAGTCGAGCAGCTCCTGCTTCGACTTGGCGCGGCCGGGGCGGAGCAGCTCGTAGGCCTTCAAGAGGAAGTCCTGCGGCACGTCCACCATCTCGGCGGCGCGCTGGAAGTTCGAGCCGAGGCGCGGCCGGCCCGCAGCTTCGGCGATCTCCGCCTGCATGAGCAGCGCATCCTGGGTGATGCGCAGGTCGTCCATGCCGACCGCGCCGGATTTCAGCGCCTCGACCGTGATCGCGTCGAGCGGCTTGCCGGTGCGGGTCCGGATGAGATCGGGGCGCTTCTCCGAGAGCGGATAGTCGGCGACCTTCAGGTGATCATGCTTCTTCACGCAGCACCTTCCAGCAGCTTGATCTCGACATTCTCTGGCTTGGCGCCTTCCTGGGTGAGCGAGGTCTCGATCGCGTAGATCAGCGCGGTCTGGGCATGGAAGCGCGCCCCCATGGCCTCGCCATGGGTCGGCACCACGACCGGGTCGGGGATCTCGCCCTTGGCATAGGCGACGGCATTCTCGCCGAAGCGGCGATAGTGCTCGAGCTTCGTGATCGGCGCGTTGGAGAAGAGCTCCAGATTCTGGTGCGGAAGCCTGCCCTTCTGGTGGATCACCGCGGTGCCCTTGGCCTGGATGCCGATGCCGACGCCCGAGCCCGCCACCCCGGCGGCGCTCAAGCCCAGGAACGACGTGTCCGCGGTGTGTTTGAAGCGCACGAAACGCGGCTTGCCGCCTTTCGAGCGGATGCCGTTGCCGATCTCCTTCAGCACGACGGCGAGCGAATGGCCCGCGGTGGTCTGGTAGAGCTTCAGACCGAAGGCCGGGCTGATGCCGACCACGACTTCCATCGGATCGGTGCCGGGCTCGGCCGGACCCATGTCGCGATAGACGATGCGGCGATTCTCGGCCTTGGCATGGCGGCCCTGGTCGCGCAGCACCGCCTCGCGGTCGAGCACGTCGCGGATATGCATGATCTCCTGCCGCCGCCGCTCGCCGAGCCGATAGCCGGTGCCGGGACCGGCATAGTCGTTGGGGTCGTTGACGGCGCTCAACACCTTGCCGTCGCGGACCACGGCCGAGGTCTGCAGATAGTCGCCGGAGACCCGTAGCTTCACCACGTTGAGCAGGTTGCGCGCCTCCTCCGCGAAGCCGCGCCGCTCCAGCGCCAGGATCACGTCGACCACGGTGATGCCGCGGCCCTTGATCGCCTCGCTGATGAGGGTAACGTCGCGCGGCATGTAGCTCTCGGTCTCCTCCGAACCGGACGCGACCTGCACGCTCGCCTTCATGGCCGGCGTCGGCCGGCTGAGGTTCAGTTCCTCGAAGACCGCCGCGACCGCCTCGATGCCGCGGCCGCGGACGTCGAGCACCTTGCTCTCATCGGCGGGGATCAAGCCGCCATCGACTTCGAAATCGCGCTGCAGGACCAGGAAGTCCTCCATCTCCTCGCCGTTGAACGAGGAGGGATTGAAGGAATTGTCATAGGCCTTGATCGTGCCGAAGCCGGAGCAGATCAAGTCGGAGCCGGCGATCAGCACGGGCAGGATCTTCGCCCCGACCCGGATCTCGGATTCCGAATGCCGCGCGTCGTTGCCCGAGGCGCATTCGAGGTCGAGCCAGACCGCCAGCAGGTTCTCCGCCATCAACTCGCGCACGCCGCCCGGCACTGTCGAGGTCACCGGCGCGCCGTCGATGCCGCCGTTCTGGGTGCCCTGCACGCCCATGGCGCGCTGCAGGCAGAGGCAGCGCGCCTCGAGATAGAGCAGCGACTTCGATTCATGGAAGCCCATCAGCAATTCGGAGCCTGCCCCCGTGGTGCAGCGCATCTTGATGCCGCGCGAGGCATAGGCCGCGGCGAGGAAGGCCTTGGACCAGGGCGTGTCGTCGCCGTCGATGAAGGCGCGCTCGGTTCCGTAGACCGAGACCGTCTCGGCATAGGAGGAGAAGCCCGCCATGCCGATCTGCAGCTCCTCGGCTTCTTCGGAGGAGCACTGGAACAAAGTGCCCCAGCGGCCGACCGCTCCGCCGACCGCGCAGGCGACGGCGTTGGACCAGGCGTTGCGCGCCACGCGCTGCGTGGTCTCGATCTCGTCGAAGCCGAAGGCGACGGCGGTCGCGGCATCGGCCGCCAGCTGCAGCGGATCGTCCTTGGCGTTGGTGACATGGCCCTGGTTGCCGGGCGTCTTGCGCGCCCGCATCTTCGAATAGGCGAAGGCGATCTCCATGGCATTCAGCTGCGCCACGACCTCGGCCAGCTTCGCCGGCGTGAGGCCGTGCGCGAGACGCGTCAGCTCGGTGCGCGGCACGCTGAAATCGACCAGCATCCGCGCAAGATCGGCGGACGACATCGCCATCGCCTTGGGCGCGATCTCCGGATCGATGTGATGCCGCGCGATGAAGAGATCGATCATGTCGAAATCGGCTTCGCGCTTGCCGTCGAGTGACGTGACGCGGCCGCCGGCGATCTCGAGGCCCGGCTTCGGGTCGTTGGGGCTGGTGAAGGCGGCAAAGCCGTTCTCGGCGTCCTCGACCGCGAACCGGTCGAGCCGCAGCGGCCGCTCGTCCCAATCGGCGAAGCGGCGCCACCGGTTGGCACCGGCCGGCGCCGCGCCGCCAGATTTCACGCTGTCATCCATACCGACCTCCCGCCTCTCGTCGGCTTCATGCCGATCTCGGCTCGGTCGGGATACTAGCGCCGCTGTGGCGGGTCTGTCACGAGCGTGTGTGAAGTCCCAATCGTGACCGTCTCAGCGGGTTACTCCGTGATCAGCTGATGCATGAAGTCGCGCTTGCCGATCTCGATGCCGCAATGCCGGAGGATGTCGTAGGCCGTTGTGGTGTGGAAATAGAAGTTGGGCAGCGCGAAATGGAAGAGGTAGGCACGGCCGGTGAACTTCTGCTGCTCGCCGCGGAGCGGGATCACGACCTCGCGCGACTCGGCCCCGTCGAACTGCGCCGACTTCAACCCTCCGATGAAATCCAACGTCTTCTGGATCCGCGCCTTCAGCTCCGCGAAGGTGGTCTCGGTGTCCTCGAACTTCGGCACCTCGACTCCGGCGAGGCGCGCGCTGGAACCCTTGGCGTGATCGGTCGCGATCATGACCTGGCGGGTGAAGGGAAACATGTCGGGGTAGAGCCGCGCGCTGGTGAGCACGGCGGGATCGATCTTCTTCGCCTCGGCATGGGCCGCGGCCTTGTCCATGACGGCGGAGAGGCCGCCGAGCATCTGGCGGAACACGGGAACCGACGCGTGATAGAGGGAGACGGTCATGGGAACCTCGCTGAAAATCCGCCGGACGGCGGCGTTGGCGCGGACCTTAGCGCAACGGGCCGCAGACTCAAACGGGATCGAGGAAACCAAACGGTCACATTTCTTAGACTCACCCGTAACCGAGTGCGGTTAGGGGTTGAAGATTAATGTCCCACGAGTCGTTCATGGCCGCAGCGGTTTCGAGCTCCACCATCGACCTCAGCTATGCGAGCCCCTGCGACAGCCGCTTCACGCGCCTCCTGATCCATCTGGTCGAGGCGGCCACCGGCCAGCTCGAGCTGAAGCGGCTCTACAACACCTACCAGACCGAGCTCCGCGGCACCGTCGACTTCTGGGAAGCGGCGATGCGGCTGATGCAGCTCAGCATCGACTACGACCCGCGGAAGCTGGACGCCCTGCCCCGCACCGGCCCGCTGGTGATCGTCGCCAACCATCCGTTCGGGCTGGTCGACGGTCTGCTGATCGGCCACCTCGCCAACCGGGTGCGGCGCGACTTCAAGGTGCTCACCAATTCGCGGCTCTATCCGCCGGACGCCGAGATCCGCAACTACATCCTGCCGATCGACTTCGACCCGACGCCGACCGCCCAGGCGACCAACCTCGAGAGCCGCGCCGTCGCCCGGAAGCACATCAAGAGCGGCGGCTGCATCATCGTGTTCCCGGCCGGCGGCGTCGCCACCACGCCGAGCTTCTTCGCCCGGAAGGCGGTCGATTTCGAGTGGAAGCCCTTCACCGCGCGCCTGGTGCACGACGCGAAGGCGCCCGTGGTGCCGATCTTCTTCCCCGGCCAGAACAGCTGGATGTTCCACATCGCCAGCCATATCGGCGTGACGGCGCGCATGGCCTATCTGCTGCACGAGGTCGCCAACAAGATCGGCGGCAGCTTCAGCGCCACGATCGGCGACGTGCTGCCCTATGCGGCGATGCAGGAGATGCGCGACCCACGCCTGCTCTGCCGCTTCCTGCGCGACAAGACCGAGGCCCTCGCCCTCACCGCGTGAGCGCCGCCCAGGCCGAATCCGCAACGGCATCGGGCGTGCCCGAGCAGTCGACGCGACGCCAGTCCATCGGGCCGAGATCGTAACCAAGCTGCTTCTCCAAGACCGCGAGATCGGCATCGGAGGCATCGTTCCTCCGGGCGCCGATGCGGCGTCGCAGCACCTCCGCCGGCGCCTCCAGCCAGAAACCGTCGAACGGCACACCGCAGCGGGCGCCGAGTGCCGCGAAGCGCGCGCGTTCCGCCGGTTGCGCGGAGACGGCGTCGATGACGACACTGCAGCCGGATGCCAGCGCAGCAGCCGCCTCTGCTTCGAGCGCGGCATAGACGCGCTCGGTCGTGGCGCCTGAATAGGCGTCTGCGGGGAGCTTCTCCTCGGGTGCCGCGCCGAACAGACGCTTTCGGAGCACGTCGCTGCGCAGGATCCGCGCGGCCGGTGCGGTGTAGAGCCGTGCCGAGAGGCGGAGCGCGATGGTGGACTTGCCGGTGCCGCTCAAGCCCCCGATCGCAACCAGCCGCGGTGATCGCGACTTCAGGAGATCGAGCGCCAGATCGAAATATCGGCGCGCGGTCTTCAGTTCCTCGGCGCGGCGCTCCGCATCGTCCTCGATCCGCGCCGCGGTCACCGTCACGTGCGCCCGTACCCAGGCGCGGAGCGCGAGGAACAGCGGCATGGCCGCCAGGCCGTCGCTCTCGGGCGCCACGTCGAGATAGCGATTGAAGACGGTCGCGGCCTCCTCTGCATGGCCGCGATAGCGGAGGTCCATCAGCAGGAAGGCGAGGTCGTAGAGCACGTCGGTCGAGGCGAGGCCGGCGTTGAACTCGATGCAGTCGAACAGGGTCGGCGCGCCGTCGATGAGGGCGATGTTGCCGAGATGGAGATCGCCGTGGCAGAGCCGCGTCTTGCCTTCGGCCCGGCGGCGCTCCAGCAGATCGGCGAGGCGTCGCTGCTCGGCCGCGCAACGCGCGGCCAGCCTCTCCGCTTCGGCCAGCGCGATCTCCGGCGGGCCGGCGCGGCGCAGATTTTCGTCGTTGATCCGGATGACCTGGGTGACACCGGCAACGCCGCCGAATGCCGGCGTCTTCTCGGCGTCGCGATGGAAGGCGGCGACGCGGTCGGCGAGGCGGCGCATCAGGTCCGGAGTCAGCGCACCGGTATCGGCGAGGTGGCTGAACAGCGCCTCCTGCGGAAAGCGCTTCATCACCAAGACCCAGTCGAGCAGCTCGCCGTCGCCGCCGAAGGCAAGCCTGCCGTCGCGCGTCCGCGTGATGGCGCGCGTCTCCAGATAGAGCTTCGGCGCGGTGCGCCGGTTGAGCCTGAGCTCGGCCTCGCAGTATTCACGCCGCAACGCGCGCGTCGAGAAATCGAGGTAGGAGTACTTGACCGCGCGCTTCAGCTTGAAGACCCGGTCGCCGGCGAGAAAGACGATGGAGGCATGGGTGGCGATGGTCTCGACCTCGGAGACCGCGCCGTCGTAGGAGGCGGGATCCGAGAGGAACGCCACCACCTCCCGCTGCGCCGCCTCGCTCATTTCCCCAGCCTCATTTTATCCAGGCTCATTTTATCCAGGCTCATCGGCCCAGCACGTCCACGCCGCCGGGACGGCCGATCACCACCTCCGTCGCCAGGCCGAGGAAGAGACCGGTCTCGACCACGCCGGTGATCGCCTTGATGCGCGCTTGGAGCGCCGCGGCATCCTCGATCGCGGCGAGATGGCAATCGGCGACCAGGTTGCCCCCGTCGGTGACGAAGACGGCACCATCGATCACCCGCAGCTTCGGCCTGAGCTCTGCGTCGGTCAGCCGGTCGAGCGTCGACTGATACCCGAACCGCACGATCTCGACCGGCACCGGCACGGCGCCGCCGAGCCGGTCCACAACCTTGGTCTCATCGACGACCACCATCATGCGGGCGCTGGCGGCAGCGACGATCTTCTCGCGCAGCAAGGCGCCGCCGAGCCCCTTGATGAGATTGAGGCTGCCGCGCTCGACCTGATCGGCGCCGTCGATGGTGAGATCGAGCGCGCGATGCGTGGCGAAATCGCTCAGCGGCACGCCGAGCTTGCGCGCGAGAGCCACCGTCCGCTCCGAGGTGGGAATGCCGGCGATCCGCAGGCCCTGCGCGACGCGCTCGGCCAGGGCGGCGAGCGCAAGCTCCGCAGTCGAACCGCTGCCGAGGCCGAGGATCATGCCGTCCATCACCTGCGCCGCCGCGTATTCCGCCGCGGCGCGTTTCGAAGCATCCTGCGCGGGCGCGGATGTCTTCACCGGCCGGTCGCACTCGCGCCGGCGCGCGAATGATCGCCGTGCCGGGTGGCCAGCTGGTCCAGGATCCTGGCGACAATCTCCGCCGGGCCGCCGCCGACATCGACGATGATCGGATGCTCGTCGGCCGCCGGCTCCTCGAGCGTCGCGAACTGGCTGTCGAGCAGGCCGACCGGCATGAAATGCTCGTGCCGCGCCGCCATGCGCCGTCGGATGAGATCGGTGGACCCCTTGAGATAGACCAAGGTCACATCCTGTCGTGCACCGACCAGGATGTCGCGATAGGCGCGCCTCAGAGCCGAGCACGCGACGACGCCGGATTGGCCGGTCTCGCGCCATCGATCGATGCGTGCCGCAATCGCCTGGAGCCAGGGCAGCCGGTCGGCGTCCGTGAGTGGGATGCCGGCTTGCATCTTCTCGATATTGGCCGCGGGATGCAGATCGTCGCCTTCCAGGAATTGCGCCTTCAGTACCGCGGCGAGCAGCACGGCGACCGTGGTCTTGCCGGAGCCGGAGACGCCCATGACGACGACGATGTTCCGGTGGCCGGTTGCGCTCACCCGCGGCCTTCCGAACCGGGATCGATCGGGCGCCAGCCTCGCTTGCCTTCGACGGCGCCGAACAGCGTGTTGGCCTCGGCCGGGCCCTCGCTGCCGGAGGCGTAGTTCGGGAAGTTGGGCTTCTCGGCCGCCCAGTTGTCGAGCACCGGCTGCACGATGCGCCAGGCATGCTCCACCATGTCGGCGCGCATGAACAGCGTCGGATCGCCGATCATCACGTCGTAGATCAGCGTCTCGTAGCCGGTGCTGGAATCCTTCGGAAACCAGTCGTCGTAGCGGAAATCCATCTTGACCGCGGAGAGGTCGACCAGCGGCCCCGGCCGCTTCACCTCGAATTGCAGCGAGATGCCTTCCTCCGGCGCGATGCTGAGCACCAGCCAGTTGGGCGGCAGGCTCGCGACCGGCGTGCCGTGGAAGGCGGCATAAGGCGCCTTCCTGAAGCGGATGGCGATCTCGGTCGAACGCCGCGCCAGATGCTTGCCGGTGCGGAAGTAGAACGGCACGCCGGCCCAGCGCCAGTTGTCGATCTCGAGCCGCGCGGCGCAATAGGTCTCGACACTGGAGGTGGGCGAGACGTCGGGCTCCTCGCGATAGCCGTGCATCGGCTTGCCGAGCACACTCCCCGGCCCGTACTGGCCGCGCACCGCGCGCTCGGGCTTGATCGGCGGCATGGCGGCGAAGAGCTCGGCCTTCTTGGTGCGGATCGCCGCCGCGTCGAAGCCGGTGGTGGGCTCCATCGCCACCATGGAGACCAAAGTGAAGATGTGGTTCGGCACCATATCCCGCAAGGCGCCGGTCGCCTCGTAGAACTTGCCGCGCTTCTCGACGCCGACCGTCTCCGCCGCGGTGATCTGCACATGGTCGATGCGGTCGCGGTTCCAGATCGGCTCAAAGAGCCCGTTGGCGAAGCGGAACGCCATGATGCTCTGGACCGTCTCCTTGCCGAGGTAGTGATCGATGCGGAAGATCTGGTCCTCGTCCAGCGTGCGCAGGATCCGGTTGTTGAGGGCGCGCGCATCTTCGAGGCTGTGGCCGAAGGGCTTCTCGATCACCACGCGGCGCCAGTATTTGCGGGCGCCGGTGTTGTCCCTGGGCTCCCGCGTCAGCCCCACCTCGGCCAGACGGTCGATGATGGTGCCGAAGAACCGGTCGGCCACCGCGAGGTAGAAGATCGCGTTGCCGCGGGTGCCATGGTTCTGCGTGGCCTGGGCGACCGCCTGCTCGATCTTGCCATAGAGCTCCGGCTGGGTGAGATCGCCCTGGACGTAGACCATGTTCTCGCCGAGGCGCTGCCACACGGCGTCGTCGAACTCGTCGCCGCGCGAGGCCTTGACCGCGTCGTAGAGATGGTCGCGCCAGGAGGCGCTGCTGCCCTGGGCGAGATCGACGCCGATCGGCACGAAGGCCGCCGGCAGCAAACCCGAGCGCGAGAGGTTGTAGAGCGAGGGCATCATCAGGCGCCGGGTCATGTCGCCGCCGGCGCCGAAGATCACCATCACGCAGGGATCGCCGGGCCGCGCCCGGTGATGCGGCACTTCCATGGTCTCGCGCGGATCGGACTCCTGGAGCAGCTCGCTGTCCTGCATGGCGTTACTCCGCGGCGTCGCTGCCGGCGTGCTTCGGCTCGGCGGGTGGCGCCTCCACATGCCCGCCGAAGCCGAACCGCATGGCGGAGAGCACCTGTTCGGCGAAGGTGTGCTCCTGGCGCGAGCGGAACCGGGTGTAGAGCGCCGAGGAGAGCACCTCGGCGGGCACCGCCTCCTCGATCGCCGCCTCGATGGTCCAGCGGCCCTCCCCGGAATCCTGCACGAAGCCGGAGAAGCCTTTGAGCTCCGGATCCTTGGCCAGCGCGATCGCCGAGAGGTCGAGCAGCCAGGAGGAGACCACGCTGCCGCGCCGCCAGACCTCGGCGATGTCGGCGATGTTGAGATCGAAGCGCTGGTCCTCCGGCAGTGCGTCGGAGCTCTTGTTGCGCAGGATGTCGAAGCCCTCGGCATAGGCCTGCATCATCCCGTATTCGATGCCGTTGTGGATCATCTTCACGAAATGCCCGGCGCCGGGGGGACCCGCATGGATATAGCCGCGCTCCGCCCGCGGATCGCCGGTGCGGCCCGGCGTGCGCGGAATGTCACCGAGGCCGGGTGCGAGCGTGCCGAAGATCGGATCGAGGCGATCCACCGCGGCCTTCGGGCCGCCGATCATCATGCAATAGCCGCGGTCGGCGCCCCAGATGCCGCCCGAGGTGCCGCAATCGACATAGTGCAGGCCCTTGGCGCTGAGCGCCTTCGCGCGGCGGATGTCGTCCTTATAATAGGTGTTGCCGCCGTCGATCACGATGTCGCCGGGCTCCAGCAGCGCAGCGAGCTGCTCGATGGTCTTTTCGGTGATCTCGCCCGCCGGCAACATCACCCAGACGGCCCGCGGCTTCTCCTTGAAAGCTTTCACAAGCTCGCTCAGCGAGGCGACCGCGGCGGCGCCCTCCTTGGCCAGCGCGTCGCGTGGCGCGGCGTCGCGGTCGAACACGATGCAACGATGCCCGGCCCGCATCAGCCGACGCGAAATGTTGCCGCCCATCCGGCCGAGGCCGATCACGCCAAGCTCCATGGGGTCACTCCCTGATGCGATGAGATGCCGGCCGCGCGACGACGGCACCGAACGAGATACCGGCCATTTTCAGCCAATCCGCCGGATTATGCCACAGGGATGTGGCGGGGGCAGGGCGCCGGCGCCGGCCAGCTTTGATCGCTCCGGAACCCTATCCGTCCAGACCAAGTATCGCTCTCGTCCGATGCGTCACCGGTTCGATCATCTTCAAAAGCGCTCTCGCTTCCACGCGCAGAGAAGCCCAAACAGGACTTGGCATCGGCTCCTTTCGGCTATTGGGCAGCCTGTCGCCGAAACCAATCGGGACTGTGATCCCTGCTTCGACTTTTACGACTCCCGCCGCTTCGGAAGCGCGCGAAAGCCGATCAAGCCTCTGACGATGAATGCCTTTGCCCCATTCGGGAGGACCAGTCTCATTTCCCGTCCTGTATAAGCCGGGTATAGGTTGCGGCCTTCTCGCATCGGCTTTCGGAAAAGCGTTCACGCTGTCAAACAGCGCCCCGATTATACCGCAGTCGGAGCATTTTGTCTGGCGCGCTCCCGCGCGAATTCAGTTTTGTTCACGCGGAAATCGGCGGGTTTGCAAAAGAGTGCGTGGCAAGGGCGGATCGGAGTCCGCCCCTCGCCTCAATCGTCTTCGCGGTGCACGTCGTGGACGATGCAGCCGAGGCCCTCGGCGGGCATCTCCAGCCAGTGGCGGTGCTTCAGCGTGCGTTTGGTGTCCTCGTAGCCGCTCTGCCAATGCTCGCGCATGGAGGTCGCGGAGAACTCGTAGTCCTTGGCGTGGCCCTCGTAGGCCTTCTGCTGGTAGATCAATTGCAGGATGGTGATCTCGGGGAGGTCCATGAGCTCGTCGCGCAGCTTCCGCTCGTCGTCGGAGAGG
>DATKMF010000137.1:0-7688 GCA_035542015.1 Candidatus Cybelea sp. | reverse complement strand
TATCTCGCCTACGGCTTCACCCTGGTCTGGCCGGAACGCTGGGAGCACCAGCTCCTGCTGGAAGAGATCGAGCATCGCCGCCACACCGGCAAATGGCGCTGGGAGCGGTGACGCAGCCGATTTGTGTCGCATCTACGCTGGCTCCTTTGCGAAGCGCCTGTAACCATCCCGAGAGATTGAGCAGTCGCGCAGGCTTTGCTACTCTGAGACGATCAGAGGGTGGGGACCTTGGTGGGCCAATCTCGACTTGAAAGCTGGTTGCGGAAGAATGTTCGCCGCTCCTGGGTGACGGCCGGGTCAGACGCTCTTGCGCAAGTCCCCGATCCAATTCTCACCCGGCTGATCCGCGAAGCACTCCTGCAACTGGTCGTCGCCGTGGCCGTAGGTTCCGCGTTCTTTGTGTTGCTCGACTTGGTTACCTGGTATTTCGGCGGTATGCATAGGGCGATGCCTTCCCGCTTCACGATCATGGCAATTGTTGCCTCCTCCTCCTTTTTCATCGTGTGGAGGCGCGCAGTCGCTTACCACATAGTTCGTGAAATGGAGTTCCGTCGTATGTACGGCAAATGGCGCTGGGAGCGGTGATGCGGAGCATTTGTGTCGCCGCATTCTCTGCACTTGTCCTCGCCGCCTGCGCATCGCCCTCCATCTCCATGAAATCCGGCGAGTTCACCGACGAGCAGGCGCGGAGCTACCTGATCTATGCCGACCAGCTGCAGCGGGTGCGCAACGTGTGGAAGAAGCCGATGCCGGTCTGCCTCGCCATGGAGGACACCGATCCGCTGCATCGCGCCCTCGGCGGACCCAACCTGGTGATGCCGACCTGGCCCGAAGTGCTGGAGCGCCTGCGCCATGAGAACGACAATGCTGCGGTGAAGCTCGCGATCGATTCCTCGGAGCAGTGCCTCGGCGAGTTCGTGCGCACCGGCAACGGACCGGCGCCGGTGCAGCCCCAGGACGCCGCCCTCATCCTCGCCGAAGCCCGCGACGGCGAGCCGCCGAAGGGTGTGTGCGGCCACAAATATGTCGGCGGCTACCACACGACCAGCCGCGACAGCTTCGTCAGCTACGACGTCGAGACCGAAGCCGGCGTGATGAAATTGACCGGCGGCGAAGCCTGCATGATCGGCTGGTTCAAGGAACAGTCGTGATGTCGTCCGCAACGCAAGGCGGAAATGAGCCCGTCAGACCCGTCGCGATTTCTGACGACGATATCTCGATTGGGGAAATTCGGCCGGCGATGCTGGCGAAGCTCAAGGCCGACGGAAAGATCATCGGCATCCTTCTCGGCTTGGTCATCGCGGCTATGGTGTACTGGGCGTGGCCGGTGGGTGTTGCTGCGCTGGTTCAGGAGCAGCTTCGGCTCGACTATTTCGAGATGAGGCTCGCGACTGATCTTTACACCGGGCTGGGAGGCCTCAGCATCTTGCTTCTTCCACTCCTGACCCCGTATTGGAACGTCCGACGCGAAGTCCGATACCGTCGCTTGCATGGCAAATGGCGCTGGGAGCGCTAGCCGGTCGCTCTCCGAAGAAGCTGCATTGGCGAGACGTGCGGGCGTCTTGGCACCCGCACGTTGAAGAAGAATCTACTCCGCCACCATCTCCCCCGAGCCGCCGAACTCCTTCGGGAAGTCCTTCAGCTTCGGCAACCCGTCCTTCATGCGCAGCACGGTCTCGGCGTAGTTGACGTGGACCCCCGGCTTGAAGGCTACGCTGGGGATGGTCGCGGCGTAGACGTCCACCATGCCGAGGCCGGGATGGTCGGTCATGACGTGGCCGCCGCATTTGGTGCAGAACTGGCGGTCGCTGCTCGGGTTCTTCACGAACTTGCCGAGGAACTGCGCGCCCTTGGTGACCTTCACATTGCCCGGCTTCCAGAGCGTGAAGGCGTTGACCGGGCCGGCCGACCAGGACCGGCAGGAGGCGCAGTGGCAATAGCCCATGGCCTCCGGGGCGCCGGTCACCTCGACCTCGACCGCGCCGCAGAAGCAAGTTCCCTTATGTGTCTCAGCCATTTGATCTTTCCTCTCTCTGGGAAACGGATCAGCGCGGCCGCGCACGCATTCGTGAGCGGAATCATAGCACTGCCCGGGTGAGGCGGGACTATGATAGTTTGTGGAACTTGCCACAATGTCCGGAGCGCCGGTTCTCATGCCCGAAACACCGAAACCCGCCCCGATGCCGGTGACGACCGTCACGACCCCTGCATTCGATCTCCTTTCGGATCTGCTGCGCGTGGTCCGGATCTCGGGATCGGTGTTCTGGCGCTGGGACCTCGGCGCGCCCTTCGCCATCAGCGCCGCCGGGCGCGACACGGTCGAGCGCCTGCTCGCCTGCGATCGCCGCACCCAGATCACCGCCTTCCACCTGATCGCCGAGGGCACCTGCGCGATCGACCGGCCGGGCCAAGGCCACGATGCGCTGCAGGCCGGCGACATCGTGATGCTGCCCTTCGGCGACTATCATGAGCTCCGCAACGGCGACGCACCGCTGGTTCCTTCGGCCGATCTCGTCGCGGCGGCCGGCGGGCGCGAAGGCATGGTGACGGCGATTCCCCATGGCGGCGAAGGTGCCCGCACCACCATCGTCTGCGGCTTCGTGCAATCGGGCGATCTCTTCTTCAATCCGATCTTCCGCGGCCTGCCGCCATTGATCGTCGAGCATACGGCGCGGGAGCCGGTGACCTCGCTGCTCGCCTCCACCGTGCGCCAGCTGCTGATCGAGGTCGATGCGATGCGGCCCGGCAGCCGCGAGATGCTGGGCCGCATGATGGAGGTGCTGTTCCTCGAGATGCTGCGCCGCCATGTCGAGCGCCAACCCGCGGGTGCGGTCGGCTGGCTCGGCGCATTGGCCGATCCCATCGCGAGCCGGGTTCTGCGCCTGATCCATGCCGAGCCGATGCGGGACTGGACGGTGGAGCTTCTGGCCGCCGAGGTCGGCACCTCGCGCACCGTGCTCGCCGAGCGGTTCAAGGCGATCCTCGGCCAGCCGCCGATGCAATATCTCGCGGGCTGGCGATTGCAGCTCGCCAGCACGATGTTGCGCGAAGGCTCGCGTTCGGTCGCCGAGGTCGCCTGCGAGGTCGGCTACGAATCGGAAGCGGCGTTCAGCCGGGCCTTCAAGCGCCGGCTGGGCGCGCCGCCCGGCCTCTGGCGCCAGAACCAGACCGCCCTCCGGGCGTGATCCGCTTCATATCGGCCTATGTGCCCCCAGGTTTCCCCCAGGGGTAAACGGAGCGTTAACGCTTCCCGCCCATGATCCAGCGAAGCGGGCCGGTCGCGCGCCGGTCGTGCTAGACTGAGGCGCTGGGTCAGGCGGGAGGGGAAGATGACCGACGACGTATTGCAGCATTGGCATGATGCCATCGGCGTGCTCGGCCTGACGCTGCTCGCGGCGTCCTATCTCTCGGCCGACATGCGGGCCTTCCGTTTGTGGTCGATCGGCGCCTTCGCGGTGGGCGCCATCTACTTCATCCTGGTGCCCGAGGGCAGCAACTGGGTCGGCGTGCTGGCGATGGCCGTCTACGGCACCATCAACCTCATCCTGTTCGCCCGCGCCCGCCGCGCCGGCAAGGAAGTCAAGGCGGCGCCCACCTCTTAGGGCCGCAACGACGCATGAACAGCTGAGGCGTCAGCTCTCCGCCTTGCGATAGGGGCCGAGCTCGGCGAGGCCTGCGATCTCCTGCTCCATCACGCGCCGCTCGCGTTCAAGGAAATCCGCGACCGCGGCGCGGAAGCTCCGCTCCGCGATCCAATGCGCCGAGTGCGTGGCGACCGGCAGATAGCCGCGCTGGATCTTGTGCTCGCCCTGGGCGCCGGCCTCGACCCGCGCGAGCTTGTGCGCGATCGCATAGTCGATCGCCTGGTAATAGCAGAGCTCGAAATGCAGGAACCTGAAATCGGCGAGGCAGCCCCAGTTGCGGCCGTAGAGGCAGTCCGTGCCCTTCAAGTTGAGCGCGCCGGCGACGGGGCGACCGTCCTGCTCGGCCAGCATCAGCACGACATTCTCCGCCATGCTGGCGCCGATCAGGTCGAAGAACTTGCGCGTGAGATAGGGCCGGCCCCATTTGCGGCTGCCGGTATCCATGTAGAAGGCGAAGAAGGCGTCCCAGTGCCGGCGCTCGATCTCCGCGCCGGAAAGCGCGCGGATGCTAAGGCCGTATTCCTGGATCGCCTCGCGCTCCTTGCGGATCGCCTTGCGCTTGCGTGAGGCGAGCGCGCCGAGGAAGTCGGCGAAAGTCTCGTAGCCCTGGTTCTCCCAGTGATATTGCACGCCGAGGCGATGCAGGAACCCATCGCCTTTCAGCGCCGCCGCTTCATCCTCGCGGCAGAAGGTGACGTGCAGCGAGGAGAGCCGCGATTGCTCGGCGACCGACCGCAGCGCACCGATCAAAGCGTCGCGCAATTCTCCCGCATCGGGTCCCGCGCGGGTCAGCAGCCGCGGTCCCGGCACCGGCGTGAAGGGCACCGCGACCTGGAGCTTCGGATAATAGTCGCCGCCGGCCCGCGCATAGGCCTCGGCCCAGCCATGGTCGAACACATACTCGCCCTGGGAATGGCTCTTCACATAGAGCGGCGCCGCAGCCTGGATCGCATTGCATTCGTCCGCGATGACCAGATGCTGCGGCAGCCAGCCGGTCTTCTTCCCGACCGAGCCCGACTCCTCCAGCGCCTTCAGGAAGGCGTGGCGCAGGAACGGATTATCCGGTCCCGCGCAGGCATCCCATTGGGCGGCGGGAATCTCGTCGATGCGGTCGACAACACGGGCGGTGAGGGTCTGGGCGGAGCGGGGGGCATGCATTCCGGAAGACAATGTGGGCCGCCCCCCGATCGAAGGCAAGGCGCGCAAACATAAACGTCATGCCCGGGCTCGAGACGGCCGGGTCAAGCCCGGCCATGACGACTCTTTCATTGCCGTCACCCGCGTCCCCGGACTTGATCCGGGGATTGATCCGCGGGTCTGGTCGCGGCTATGCGAGTTCGAAGATCGCCTCGACCTCGACCGCGACGTTGAGCGGCAGCACGTTGACGCCGACCGCCGAGCGGGCGTGCTTGCCGGCATCGCCGAACACCTCGACCATCAGGTCGGAGACGCCGTTGGCGACCTTGGGCTGCTCGGTGAAGTCATCGACCGAGTTGATGAAGACAGTCAGCTTGCAGACGCGTTTCACCTTGTCGAGATCGCCGAGCGCCGCTTTGAGCTGCGCGATCACGTTGAGCCCGCAGAGCCGCGCCGCCTTCTGCCCGTCCTCGACCGAGAACTCCTTGCCGAGCTTGCCCTGGTACTTGAACTCGCCGTTGAGCACCGTCACCTGGCCGGATGTGTAGGCGGTCTTGCCGGCGATCACCACGGGCACGTAGTTGGCGACGGGGGCGGCGGCCTTGGGTAGCTCGATCTTCAATTCGGCGAGGCGCGCGTCGATCTTGCCGGGCATTTCGGTCTCCTTGAGATGGATTTCTTTGATGGGGCGGCAGCATAGCCGCCGTCCGGCCCTCAATCCATGCCGGATTGCGTCGCCATTGCGGCCTTTCGCGACGACCGCGTCCCCAGCACGACATTGGCCACGACCGCGCCGAACACCAGGATGCCGCCGAGGATGGTGTCGTGGCCGGGACGCTCGCCGAAGGCCAGCCAGACCCAGACCGGTGCCAGCGGCCCATCAAGCGATCCGATCAGCGCGGTCTCGACCGCGGGGATCAGCCGCGAGCCCAAGGTGAAGAGGATCATGCCGAGGGCCAGGTTGATCAACCCGAACAAAGCGAGGTCGCAGAGTTGCGCAGGGGAGGGCACGCCCGCGGCACTGAGCGGCCAGGCGATCGCGGCGGAGATCAGGGCGGAGACGCAAGAGGCGTGCATCATCGGGATCGCGCGGTTATGGCGGTTGATCACGATGATCGCCGCCATTCCGAGAGTCATGCCAAAGGCGAGCGCGTCGCCGCGCAGGCTGCCTTCCGCGACGTTTCCGCCCACCATGAGGGCGACGCCCACCAAGGCGATCAGGCTCGCGGTGATGGCGGTTCCCGAAGGGCGCTCGTGGAGCACGAGCCAGCCCAGTCCCGCGGCGAGGAACGGCACCGTGCCATAGATGATCGCGACATGGGCGACCGTGGTCATGGTGAGCGAGGTGATGTAGCAGATCATCGCGCCGGCCGAGAGCAGGGCGAACAGGAGACCCGCCTTGCCCAATGCTGCGAACTGCAGCCACGTCGCCCTGCCTTGCGTCACCATCATGTAGGCGATGAGACCGGCGGCGGCGAACAGGCCGCGCCAGAAGAGAAGCGTCCAGTTGTCGAGTGGGACCAGCCGCGTGAAATAGCCCGCGGCACTCCAGGCGATCGCCGAGGCGGTCACCAGCACCAGCCCGAGACGATATTGCGATTGCGGATTCATGCGCCGGTCTCCGCCGGCCGCTTCCAGTCACCGGTTGTGTTCCACCAGCGATGCGGATTTCTGCTGTCGTCGAGGCCCTTGGACCGGCTTACCAGCACGTCCGCGACCGCGATGAAGGGCTCCTGATAGGAGTGAACCTGGAAGATCGCCTCGACGATCTGCGCGAGCAGGCCGGCATCGCGCGGCAGCTGAAAACTCACCTCGACGATGCCGGGCCGCCGGCGAAGCTCGCTCTCCGCCCCGGCCGCGGCGCCGTCCAGCGGTCGATAGCGCTCCACGCCGCCGGCCGACTGATAGGCATTGCTGTCGTAGTTGCCCATCGCGAGGGGCGTCAGGACGGTGACCGCCGCCAAGATCCGGTCCACATCCTCCGGCGGTGCCTGGAAACGGAGCAGAAACAACGCCTCCATGCGCACCGACGCGGTCTCGAAAGGGGCCAAGGTGCTCATCGGGGCGGTCATGGGCGGCGTTCCTTCATCGATCAAGACCCGCCCGTCTTAGCGAAACACTGCTGACATCTGCTTGTCAGCAGACATGCTATGGGACGGCATGGCCCGGTCCAACCGCATGTTCGAAGTCATCCAGGTGCTGCGCGCCGCGCGCAAGCCCCTGACCGCCGAGGCCATCGCCGAGCGCCTCGAGGTCAACAAGCGCACCATCTACCGCGACATCGCGGCACTGCAGGCGATGCGCATCCCGATCGAGGGCGAGGCCGGCATCGGTTATGTGATGCGTCGTGGCTTCGATTTGCCGCCGCTGATGTTCGACGCCGACGAGGTCGAGGCGATCGTGGTCGGCCTCGCCCTGCTGCAGCGGACCGGCGACCGCGGCCTGCTCAGCGCGGCCGGCAGCGTCGGCGAGAAGATCGCGCAGGTGCTTCCCGCGGACAGGGGCGACGCGATCGCGGCCCATGCCCTGCGGGTCTCAAAATGGGGTGCCGCCGCGGCGGCGATCGACATGAAGGCGATCCGCCGCGCCATCCGCGAGGAGCGCAAGCTGCGCCTCGGCTATGTCGATGTCGGCGATCGCACCACGCAGCGCAACGTGAAGCCGATCGCCATCGTCTACTACGTCGAAGTCGCGGTGCTGGCCGCCTGGTGCGAGCTGCGCGGCGATTTCCGGCACTTCCGCATCGACCGCATCATGTCCTGCACGTTCCTCGCCGAGCGCTTCGTCGGCGAGGGCAACCGCTTGCGCAAGACCTGGGAGCAGAACCGGCCGCCGGATTGAGCGGCGGCTCCGCCCGCGTGAGAGACGCGAAAGGATCGTGTGAAGCAATGGGGAAATCAGCGCAAT
>DATKMF010000136.1:0-64172 GCA_035542015.1 Candidatus Cybelea sp. | reverse complement strand
TTCGGCTTCGCCTCCGAGCTTTCGGCGATCGAGGTCGGGATGCCGGAGGATCTGGCGCTCTCGGAAGAGGGCCTCGCGCAGTATCTCATGCTGCGCTACGTCCCCGCCCCGGCCACCATCTATGCCGGCGTCGAGAAGCTCGAGCCCGGCATGCTGATGCTGGTAGAGGCGGACGGTTCCACCAGCCTGAAGCGCTTCTTCACCTACGAGCTCGATCCGGATGCCGGCGCCGACGACGCGCGCTTCGCTTCGCTCTGCGACGAGGTCGAGCAGCAGCTGATGCTGGCGCTGAAGGGGCGGCTCAACAGCGACGTGCCGCTCGGCGTGTTCCTCTCGGCCGGGATCGATTCGACGCTCTCGGCGGCGCTGCTGACCAAGCGGCTGAAAGTGCCGGTGAAGAGCTTCACCATCGGCTTCGAGGGCGACGACAAGAGCGAGCACCTGGACGCGCGCAAGTTCGCCCAGGTGCTCGGCACCGAGCATCGGGAATACGTGTTCGCGGCCTCGGATTTCGAGGCGATCGGCCGCAAGGTGGGAACCTGGCAGGACGAGCCCAATGGCGACCGCTCCTGCGTGCCGACCTATCTGCTCTCGCAGTTCACCCGGGAATCGGTGACGGTCGCGATCTCCGGCGACGGCGGCGACGAGCTGTTCTGCGGCTACTCCCGCTATTTCGGCTATGCGGACAAGATCAAGGGCGAGCTGCACCAGGCGCCGGCCCAGGCGATCGATCTCTACTTCAAACATTTCCTGCCGGTCTATGACGGCGCCGCGGTCCAGCAGGCGCTGCCCCAGGGCTTCGCCGCCTTCAAACGCATGCTGGAGCGCTTCATCCCACTGTTCCAATATCCCGGCCGCTCGGCGGTGCAGGCCCTCCGGCAGTTCGATTTCTTCACGTATCTCCCCGGCGCCGTCCTGCAGAAGGTCGACCGCATGAGCATGCGGCACAGCCTGGAGACGCGGTCGCCCTTCTTCGAGCCGCGGCTACTCGACACCAGCCGGCACCTGGCGACCAAGCTCTGCCGGCAGCAGGAAACGGGGAAGCTCGTGCTGCGCGCGATCCTGAAGCGCTATGTGCCGGAGGAGCTGACCAGGCTGCCGAAGCGCGGCTTCGGCATGCCGCCTTCGGTCTTCATCAACAATGCGGAGGCGATCGGCCGCGAGCTCGGCTTCGCGCGCGAGCGCCTGGCGGCCACGCGCTTCTTCGGCGAGCGACCCGGGGCACTGGACCAGCTGGCGCGGGTCGCCGGCGCCAACATCAACGCGGCCTGGGCCTTCATCGTGCTCGGCCAATGGAGCACGGCGCGCACGGTCCGCATCTGACCGCGCGCGGAGCGAGGAGAAAGACTTGGCGGATATCTCGGCCATCATCGACGAGGCGCGCGGCCAGCAGACGCAAGAGCTCGGTACGCAGACGCTGGCGGCCGTCGAACGGCATTGCGCCGTCTTCGATCGGGTGCGGATCGCCGGCAACCGCGCAGCGCCGGTCAACATCTTCGTCTACCATTTCCCAGTGCCTCCCGAGGCGTCGCGCATCTCCTATGCCGACATCCGCATGGACCAAGGCGCCTTCGACTATGACCGCATTATCGAGCATTTCCTGATCGCAGCCTTGAGCCGCGGCACCGAGGAACACGTCTATCTGGTAACCTCGGCCGAGTTCGGCCGCCAGTTCCGCCATCCGCGGCTGGCCGTGGTGGCGCTGGACGTCGATCCGGTGGCGCCGATGTACGAGCGCGTGCGGGCGATGGCGGCCTATGCGCGCTCCTCCGCCTTCGACGCCGACACCGTCTTCCTCGATGGCGATGCCTTTGCCAACCGGAGCTTGAAGCCGGTCTTCCAATGCCCATTCGACGTTGCCGTCACTTATCGCGGCGATCCGGGCCTCATGCCGATCAACGAGGGCGTGATGTTCGCCGCTTCCGCGCGGCGGGAGAAAGTTGCCGGCTTCTTCGATGCCTATCTGGGCACCTATGACCGGCTGATCTCCCATCCGCCGATCGTCGCGCATTACGGCGACGTGCGGCGCTGGCGGGGCGGGCAGCTCTCGCTGAACGCGCTCACCTGCCCGCTCGGCGTTCCTTCCGAGATCGATGCGGGCGCGGTCTTCGGGGCCGACCTGCGCTATCTCCCGTGCCATGGATTCAATTTCTCCATGGAAGCGGGGCAGAAATACACGGCCGATCAGCTCGACGGAAAATACGTGCTGCATCTCAAGGGACCGCGAAAGCAGTTCCTCGAAACGATCGCGAAGTATCAGCTGAGCCGGCTGAAATCTCCGGCCGCCGTGCGCGCGGAGATCGCGACGCCGGCGGCGTAGGCCCGTCGCGGCGCACGTTTCCGGCACTTCCCACACTGCAAAAATGGTTAGGCAATCCTTACCGCGGGTTCCCGCGGCAAGGTAGGTACGCCCACGGCGCGCCTCGCTAAGCCCTTGAAATAGAGCGCGATTGAGGCCGGAAGCGGTTGGCCTGTTGCTTGCATTATCTCGCGCAACCGCGTGAGTTTTTGACCAAGGCGAGGCACTCCATGAGCATTCTCGGCGCCATGTTCACCGCCGTGAGCGGGCTGAACGCGCAATCGCAGTCGCTCGGCAACATCTCCGACAACATCGCCAACTCGCAGACCGTCGGCTACAAGAAGGTGGATACGAGGTTCTCGGACCTCATCACCATCTCCAACAAGAACCTGAACCTGCCCGGCGGCGTGGTCGCCTCGCCCTACTACGCCAACGCGCTCCAGGGCAACATCAACCAGACCCAGAGCGCCACCAATCTCGCGCTCAGCGGCAACGGCTTCTTCGTGGTGAGCCGGCCGACCGACCAGACCGCGACGCAGACCACCTTCAGCGCCCTCCCCTATTACACCCGCGCCGGCGACTTCGAAGTCAACCGCGACGGCTACATCGTGAACGGCGGCGGTTATTACCTGAACGGCTGGACCGTCGACCAGACGACCGGCGTGCCCGACACCGCATCCCTCGCGCCGATCAAGATCACCCAATTGACGACGCCGCCGACCGCGACCTCGAAGATCGAGGTCGTCGGCAACCTGCCGGCGAGCTCGGTGGTCAATCCGACGCCTCCGCTCGCGCCGACCAACGTCAAGATCTACGATTCGCTCGGCAACCCGCACACGGTGACGCTCAACTGGACCAAGCGCGCCGACAACACCTGGAACCTCAACATCGTCGCCGCCGACAGCACGCTCGCCCCGGTCGCAGGCAACATCAGCGGCACCAACGACCAGACCATCACCGACGCGACGACCACGGCCAACGTGCCGGGCGTCGCCCAGCAGGACACGCTGACCCTGCCCGCAGCCGGCCTGCCGCCTGGACGCACTCTCACCTACACGGTCGGCTCCAACACGGTCTCGGTGACGGCGCCGGTCGGCGGCTATACCGGCAACCAGCTGGCGACGGCACTCGCCGCGGCGATCAACGCCAATGCCGGCATGTCGGCGGCCGTTACCGCGGGCAACGTCGCCGCCAACACCTTGACGGTGACCGCGGACGTGGCGGGCACGCCCTTCGCCGGCACGATCGGCGGCAGCGGCTCGGGCGAAGTCGATACCGTGAACATCCCCTCGGCCCTGCTCGCCGCCGACACGCTCAGCATCACCGTCAACGGCAATCCGTTCACCGTGGCCGGCCCCTCGACCATCGCGGCCGCCCGGACCTCGCTCATCAACCAGATCAACACCGCGGCGATCGGCGTGACCGCCGTTGCCGATCCCAGCAATGCCAGCAACATCCTCATCCAGACCGACACGCCGCTCGGCACGCTGACGACCGCCGACAACGGCGGCACGGTGACGGCGGGTGTGACCGTCGGCAACGCGTCCTCCGAACTGACCACCACCGCCAACGTGGCGCCGGTCGCGCAACAGGACACGCTCACGCTCGGCGGCACGGTCGGGCCGGGCGAGATCGGTGACACCTGGACCCTCACCATCGGCACCACGACCGTCAGCTATGTCAATGACGGCACGGAGGCCACCCTCGCCGATGTCGCGACCGGCTTCGCCGCCAAGATCAACGCCGCTTCGGGGCTTGGCGTGACCGCGAGCGTCGCCGGCAGCCAGATCATCCTGACGGCGAGCACGCCGGGCACCCCGTTCGCCGCAACCACCACCGCGACCAACGGCAACGTGCCGGGCTTCATCGACCTGCGCTTCGGCACGACACCGGCGACCGCCGGCGAGATCACGTCGATCAGCAACCTCTACAACCCTTCGGGCGACGCGACCGTGCCCACCTCGCAGAACGCCGGCGATCCGGCGCAGATCACCTTCCAGGTCGACTACGGAACCGGCGCGCAGACCGTCGTGCTCGATCTTGGCAACTTCGACACGACAGACGGCTTGACCCAGTTCTCCGGCACCGCGGTCGACATCCAGCGCCTGAGCCAGGACGGACTGCCGCAAGGCCTGTTCACCGGAATCCAGATCCTGCAGAACGGCGACGTCGAGCTCAACTACGACAACGGCAAGAACTCGATCGTAGACCGCGTGCCGGTGGCGCAGTTCTACGACCCGACGGCCTTGAAGCGCGAGAACGGCCAGGCCTTCACCGAGACCTTCGACAGCGGCACCGCGCGCATCACCAATGCAGGCGCGAGCGGCGCCGGCACGATCCGCAGCAGCGCGGTCGAAGGCTCCAACGTGGATATCGCCGAGGAGTTCTCGAAGATGATCGTCACGCAGCGCGCCTATTCGGCGAACACGCGGGTCGTCACCACGGCGGACGACATGCTGCAGGACGTCATCAACATGAAGCGGTAACGGAGGCTTAAGGAGCGCCCGCCATGTCGCTCACCGCCGCGCTCAACTCGGCCGTCTCGGCGCTCCGCGTCAACCAGGCGCAGGTGCAGCTGGTCTCGGCCAATATCGCGCACGCCAACGACCCCAACTACACGCGCAAGACCCTGACCACCGAGTCGATCACCTTCGGCGAAGGCCAGGTCGGCGGCGTGATGATCTCGGGTTATCAGAACGCCGTCTCGGTCTCGCTGCAGAAGCAGGTCGTGGCGCAGACCGCAGATGCGGGCGCCACCGATGCCTCCAACGAGTACCTGTCGCGGGTCCAGGATTTGCTCGGCACCAGCGCCGACAAGTCGGCGCTGACCACGCTGATGAACAACTTCGTCAGCGCCTGGCAGGACTTCCAGTCCGAGCCGGATTCATCGGCCGCCCAGCAGTCGGTGATCGGGGCCGGCCAGGAGGTCGGCCAGGAGGTGCAGCGGGTCGCCGCCGGCGTCGATCAGATCGACAACGACGTCAGGACCGACGTCACGCAGTCGGTGGTCAAGCTGAATGACCTCCTGAAGCAGCTGTTCCAGGTCAATCTGCAGCTGAAGACCACGACCGCCAACAGTGCCGGCGCTGCCGATCTCGCCGATCAACGCGACAACCTGGTGAAGCAGATCGCGCAGTTCGTCGATGTGCGCACAATCGAGAAGGACGACGGCTCGGTCTCGCTCTTCACCGCCTCCGGCCTGCAGCTGCTGGACGGCCCGCCCAGCCTCTTCACCTATGACGGCACCAACGTCACCAAGGTGGATGACGGGACGGTCATCAACAGCCAGCTCTCCGGCGGGCGGATCCACGCGCTGCTGGATTTCCGGCTCGACACGACGAGCAGCGGCAAGCCGGTCAGCACCGATCCGGCGACCAGCGTCATTCAGAAGCTGCGCTCGCAGCTCGACATGATCGTCTCGGCCCTGACCGGGACGACGGGCACGCCCCCGACCCTCGCCGCCGCGTACAACGCGTCTTCCGGCAGCCAGCGCGTCTCCGCCTCCTATCTGACCACGGTGAAGTCCAGCGCTTCCTCGTCGCAATTCACCACCGTGAGCCTGACCGGATCGCTGCAGACCGGCGACGTTTTCGCGGTGACGGTCAACGGCAAGAACTACAGCTACACCGCGACCGACAACGACAAGAGCCTCGACCAGATCGCGGCCCAGCTCGCCAACCAGATCAATGCCGACACGACCGTCGGCGTCACCGCGATCGCCGGGACTGCTTCGCTGCAGCTGGTCGGCGGCACCGTCAATCAGCCGTTCACGGTGCAGACCTCGGTCAACAACCAGGTGCCGGAGCTTGCCAGCGACCTCTTCGCGGGGACCAACCGCTACGACTTCCAGATCAATCAGTCGCTGCTCGATGGCTCGCTGCAGCTGAAGAAGAACGCCGCCTCCGACGTGGTCAACGCGCTGACCTCGACCGATCGCAACCTCATGGCTTCGGGCATCGCGCTCACCGGCGTCTCCTATTCCGGCCTGATGACCGGGGTGGTCGGCAACTCGATCTCCGGAGCGAAGCAGGTGAGCGACCAGGCGCAGTTCAACACCGATACGCTCAACATGTCGACGCAGCGTTACCAGGCGGACACCGGCGTCAATCTCGACGAGGAGATCGCCAACCTGCAGATCGTGCAGAACGCCTACGCCGCCTCGGCGCGACTGCTGACCGTGGTGCAGAACATGTTCGACACGCTCGAGAGCGCGGTCGCGAGGTAACGATCATGGCCGTCAATTCCTTCTCCACCTACGCGGTCTATCTCTCGAACCTGAACGGGTTCAAGAACCTGCAGTCCTCGCTGGACGCGCTGACCCAGCAGCTCGCCAGCGGCAAGAAGTCGAGCAACCTCGTCACCTACGGATCCGACGGGCAGAATCTCCTGAACCTTCGCGCCGACGCGACCAAACGGCAGAGCTATATCGACACGATCAATGCGGCGGAGACCGACGTCAAAAGCTACGACCAGATCTTCGGCCAGCTCGAGACCACCGCCTCCAACATGCTGCAGGCCTTCACCGCGCCGGATTCCGATCCGCCGACCAAGCAGCAGAACACGGTGGCCTTCACCGGCGACCTCGGCGATGTCGGCGACATCTACAAGCTCTCGGTCGACGGCGTGCTCTTCACCTACGTGACCAACGGGACCGAAGGCAGCTTCGACGAGATCGCCGGCAATCTCGCCAACCAGATCAACAGCCACAATCCGCCGCTCGACGTGACGGCTTCAGCCGGCGGCGACCAGCTGGTGCTGACCGGCACCCAGCCGGGGCCGAACTTCCAGGTGACGACGTCGGTGGTCGATGTGAGCGGTGGCAAGACCAACACCATGACCTCGACGCTGACCCGCGGCGGCAAGATCTCGCCGATCGTCAGCGAGGTGACCGGTGCATTGACTTCGGTGCAGACGCTGCTCAACCAGCAGATCAACGGCCGCTATCTCTTCGGCGGCACCTCATCGAGCGCGCTCGCACCGGTCGTGGACCTCACCAAGCTGCCGGATCCGACCGGCAGCAAGGATTCGGCCTCGACGGCGACCACCCAGCAGCTGGCCGCCGGCACCATCGTGCAGCAGATGCGGGTGACCGCGGACGACCTGGGCGCGCTGCAGACCGAGACCTTCACCGTCAACGGCAACAACTTCACCGTGACCGGGCCGATGACCGCACAGCAGGTGGCGAACGCGGTCGCCAACAACTATGCGACGCTTCCGGCTCTCGCCGGCGTGGTCAATGTCAGCGACATCGACGCGACCGGGTTCACCCTCACGTCGGCGACGCCCGGCACCGCCTTCACCGCGAGTCTCACCGGCACCGATCCCACGCCCTCCACCATCGCGACGGTGCAGGCCAACGTGCCGATCGGCGCCAACCAGGTCGATGTCGCGAGTTTCTCCGGGCCGATCGGCACCATCGGCGAGGAGTTCAGCATCACCATCACCGATCCGCCCGCGCATACCTCGCCGGTCACGCTGACCTATCGCACCACCGGCCAGGAAACCAGCATGGACGACGTGGTGAACGGCTTGATCGCCAAGATCAACGCCTACCAGCCGCCCTTCTCCGTGGCTGCCGCCAATATCGGCAACGGCCAGCTGCGCCTTTCGAACCCGACCGCCTTCACCTCGAATTCCGCCGTCGAGAACACCGCGACGGTGACGACGACGCAGCGCACCGTGGTGGCGGTCGCCCAGCAGGACGAGGTGGGCTTCCCCAGCCTCAACGGCGACAACGGCGACGTCTACACCCTGAACTTCACCACTCCGGCCGGCGGGCCCTTCACCGTGACGACCTCGAGTTTCGACAAGGAAGCCGACATCGCCGCGAAGTTCGTCAGCCAGATCAACGCCGCCGCGATCGGCGTCACCGCCGCGGTCAAGGACGGCAAGCTGCTGATCACTTCGAACACGCCCGGGCAAGTGCTGAACTACACGGCACAGCTGACGACCGACGTCGGCCAGCCGAGCCTGCAGCCGACCATGACCACGCTGGTCGCCGCCATCCCGGCCAGCGCCGTGCCGCAGACCGACGTGGTGCAGCTCTCCGGCCCGTCGGGCCGGGTCGGCGACGTCTACCAGGTTTCGGTCAACGGCCGCACCGTGCGGTACACCACGAACGGCAGTGAAGCCGACATGGATGCAGTCGTCATCCAGCTTGCGGCCCAGATCAACGCCGCCAACCCGCCGATGGGCGTCACTGCGACGCCGGGCCCGGTCGGCAGCGGCCAGCTCATCATCACCGGCACGACCGGCGGCGTGGCGCTCGACACGCAGGCGAGTGTGACGCGGCCCCAGGTGGTGGCCGACCCCACGCCGACCCCCTACAACGTCCACCAGGCGCCGGGCGATTCCGATCTTTCCTGGGACCAGTCTTCGATCACCATCGCCGACCAGCTGACCATCCAATACACCTTCTCGGCCAATGCGCCGGCGATGCAGAAGATGATCATGGCGCTGCGGATCGCGCAGTCGGCGGTGACCGATCCCGACCAATATCAGGCCAAGATCACGCAGGCGCAGGGGCTGATGTCGGAGGCGCTCAACGGCTTGCGCGCATTGCATGCCAACAACACGGTCAACGACACGCTGATGTCGGCGACCACGGTCGCGCATCAGACCCAGATCAACGTCAACACCGACGGCACCAGCAAGATCGAGGGCATCGACCAGAACGAGGTCGCGGCCAAGATCGAGAGCGCCCAGACTCAGCTGCAGGCCGTGTTCAGCGTGGTCGGCACGACGGGCCGGCTGTCGCTGGTGAATTTCCTCACCTGAGCAAGAACACATGGATCAGATCCGCTTCGACATCCTGAGCGCCCAACCCGCCAGTTCGTACGGCCGCAACACCGGCGCCGCCCAGAACGACGCCGGCGATGCCTTCGCGCAGATGCTGGATCAGCAGATTGCCAAGCGGAAGGACGAAGCCGATGGCGCACCGCCGCCCCAGAGCGGCCGTTCGACCAGCCAGGATCGAGTGCAGAATGACTCCTCCGCGCCGCGACCCCCGCGCACGGTGAAGCGGCGCGACGCGAGCTCCGGCACGCAAGCAGTCGCCACGCGCTCGGATCCGGCGCGGACGAAGGCGGCGACGAATCCGCCGGCCGCGGCTGAAGCCAGGAACGCAGCTAAGGAGTCCGACAAGGCGAAGGACAATGCAGTCGCAGCGCCGGCTGGTTCGACGACCGCGTCCAGCGGCAGCGACACCGCCGCTTCGAAGGAGGCCCAGACGCAGACAGGCTCCGGCGACGGTTCGGAAGCGCAGCAGCAGGGCGCCGCACAGACCGAGGCGACCTGCGACGGCAAGACCAGCGACGCGACGCCGGTCGCGGCGCCGATGCTGACGCCGGTCGCGCTGCCGACGGACGATGCCGCAACGTCCGCCACCGACCCGGCCACCGCGGCGGCGAATGCCAAGCTGATCGCCGCCCAGGCGGCACTCGCCGCCACCGCTTTGCCGCTGACCGGCGCGGCAACAGGACAAGCGCAGCAGACGCCCGATACCGCCGGCGGTCTCAAGTTCGGCGCCGTGCTGGCGGACGGTCGCAATGCGCAGGGCCAGCGTGCCGCTTCGCTGCCGGATGCGGCCGGCCTCGGCGCCGGCGACGATGCGCAGGCCGAAGCCGATCCCGATCCGATGCAAGCCGGCGGGCCGGCCGCGGGCGAGGCGCAGTTGCAAGCGCCGCAAACGCCGGGCGCCGCCAAGCCGCGCGGTGCCTCGGCTCAGACGACGGCGCCGACCGCCGTCGCCTCCGTCCAGGTCGGCAAGACGCTGGCCGCCACCGCGGTCCAGCCGGCCAATGCCGGCAGCGGCGCGGCTTGGCCCGGCGCCGGGAGCGGGACTCCGGTGGTCGATGCCCTGACGCTGGGCGACCAGGCCGAGAGCGGCGGGAACAACGAGCTTTCCTCCTGGTCGCAGTATCTCGGATCGGGCTCGGCCGACGGATTGGCGGCCGCCGCAAACCCGCGCCAGGCCGCCTTCATCGCCCAGCTGAAGCAGAACCTGCAGATCGTGCCCGCGCATGAGCAGATCGCCGTCCAGATCCAGAATGCCATGAAGAACGGATCAAGCCGCCTCACCGTGGACCTGCAACCGGCCGAGCTCGGCCGGGTCGAGATCAAGCTCGAGGTCGACAAGGACAAGAACGTCTCCGCCCAGGTCGTGGTCGACCGGCCGGCGACGCTCGACCTCCTGCAGCGCGACGCCAAGGCGTTGGAACGCGCCTTGCAAGACGCCGGATTGCAGACCGGCCAGGGCAGCCTCTCCTTCAGCCTCCGGGACACCGGAGGTCAAGGCGGCGGCTATGGCCAGGCCGAGCGCGGCGGCGGATCGGCGGGCATGGGGGGCACGGGCACGGCCGGGTCCGAGACGGCGAGCCAGCCCGCGCGGCCGGACGTGATCGCCACTGCCGACGGCTATGTCGATGTGAAGACCTGAGCTCCGGAGAGCCGAACCATGACCACGACCAGCGCCACCAGCGGGACCGGAACCTCGGTCTTCGACATCCTGCAACAGCAGCAGCAGTCGAGCAGCGCGAGCTCCAGCTCCAGCAGCAGCTCGTCGAGCTCCTCCTCGAGCTCGAGCCAGGATGCGCTGGCGAGCCTCAGCGGCGACTACAGCAACTTCCTCACCCTGCTGACCACACAGCTGAAGAACCAGGATCCGCTGTCCCCCATGGACACGACCCAGTTCACCCAGCAGCTGGTGGAGTTCTCCAGCGTCGAGCAGCAGATCAACGGCAACAAGAAGCTGGACCAGCTGATCGGCCTGCAATCGACGGCCAACGCCTACGGCGCGGTCGGCTTTGTCGGAACCCAGGTCTCCGCCGACAGCGACCAGCTGGCCCTGCAGAACAAGAGCGCCAAGTTCGACTACAAGATCGAGCACACCTCCAGCGCCGCCACGTTGAAGATCATGGATGCCTCGGGCAATGTGGTGATGCTGAAGCAGGTGGACGCCACGGTCGGAACCCACCCGGTGCAGTGGGACGGCACCGATTACTTCGGCAATCAGCTGCCGGACGGAGCCTATACGGTCTCGGTCAACTACCAGGATTCGGCCGGCACCTCCTATGACGCGCCGATCACGACCTACGGTACGGTCGATTCCGCCGTGATCAGCGACGGCACGGTCTCGCTCAAGATCGGCGATATCACCATTCCGCTGGACCAGGTCACCGGTATCACGCGGCCCAGCAGCAGCTCGTCCAGCTCTTCATCTTCATTTTCATCTTCATCTTCCTCGTCTGCCTCGGACAGCTCCAGCCAGACGCCCGCCGCCTAGAATCCGTGGCTCCGAATATCGACAATTTTAGATAAATACCGATGGCCGCCGCTTAGCACTTTGTTAAGCGGCGGACCGTAGCCTGTCCGCTGAATCACCGCGTGGACCGCCTTCATGGATCGAGCATGAGGCCGAATTCGACACCAGCGCCGTTGCCGCCCAATCCGGCCCAGAACCGGGTCGGCGAGCGGCATCTGGCCCGCATCGACGAGCTGCCGCCGCCCGGCATCAAGCGCTGGGTGATCCGTCGCAAGGCGGAGGTGGTGGCGGCGGTGCGCGACGGCATCCTCAGCCTCGACGAGGCCTGCCAGCGCTACACGCTCTCGGTCGAAGAGTTTCTCTCCTGGCAGCGCTCGATCGACCGCCATGGCTTGCGCGGGTTGCGCACCACGCGCCTCCAGGACTACCGCGCCTCGGAGCAGGGCGGCGTTCCTCCCACGCCCGCGGACGAGTCCGCGGCCGGCTGATCGGCGCGCACTTCAGCGTCTCGACTCGGCGCTAGGCAAGAATTTCCCGGTGTTAAGGCTTTGTTAGGGGGTGGGGTCTAGTTTGGCCCTCGTGAACGGCGCCTCTGCGTTTGGAAGACCGAGATTCGTCTAAAATTTTATCGGTGTTTTCGGCGCATTTGCGACGGATTTGAGCGGCCCGAACGGGAGCGTCCATCGCCCGCGGCCGTGCAACGAGGGATGGGGTAAACGTGAACTCGCTGCTGCAGACTTTGCGCAATCTGGGGCCCCTGCGCCTCGCGAGCATCGGGGCGGTCGGCTTCGCGCTGATCGCCTTCTTCGTCTTCGTGGTGGCCCGCCTCACCTCGCCCGGCTATGGGCTGCTCTACAGCGGACTCGATCCGGCCGACTCCGCCTCGATCGTGCAGCGGCTCGACACCCAGAACATTCCCTATCAGCTGAAGGGCGACGGTTCGGAGATCCTGGTACCGCAGGATCAGGTGACCAAGCTCCGGCTCTCGCTGGCCAGCGAGGGCATCCCCTCCGGCGGATCGATCGGCTACGAGATCTTCGACCGTGCCGACGCGCTCGGCACCACCAACTTCGTGCAGCAGATCAACCAGATCCGCGCGCTCGAAGGCGAGCTCGCGCGCACCATCCGCTCGCTGAAGCAGGTGAAATCCGCGCGGGTGCATCTGGTGATGCCCAAACGCGAGCTGTTCTCGCGCGACCAGGCCGAGCCCACCGCCTCGGTCGTGCTGGTGCTGCAGGGCGGCCCGCTCGACAAGGAGCAGGTGAGCGCGATCCAGCACCTCATCGCCTCGGCCGTGCCGGGCATGAAGGCGAACAACGTCTCGGTCATCGACAACAAGGGCAACCTCCTGGCGCGCGGCGCCGAGGGCGACGGCGCCGACGACAACGCCACGGTCGAAGACATGCGGCGCTCCTACGAGATCCGCCTGACGCGCTCGATCGAGGATCTGCTCTCCCAGACCATCGGCAGCGACAAGATCCGCGCCGAGGTCAACGCCGATCTCGATTTCAACCAGGTGACCACCAACACCGAGAACTTCAATCCCGACGGACAGGTGGTGCGCTCGACCCAGACGGTCGAGGAAAACGACAATTCGAACGAGAAGCAGCAGGACAATTCGGTCTCGGTCGCCAACAACATCCCGAACCCTCCGGCCCAGCAGGGCGGCAGCGGCTCCAACAGCCAGTCGCAGACGCAGCGCAACGAGGAGACCGTCAACTACGAGATCTCCAAGACGACGCAGGTCGAGGTGAAGCACACCGGCACGGTGAAGCGGATCTCGGCCGCCGTGCTGGTCGACGGCACCTATCAGCCGGACCCGAACGGCAAGCCGGTTTATCAACCGCGCTCGCAGCAGGAGCTCGACCAGATCGCGACCTTGGTCAAATCCGCGATCGGCTTTGACGAGAAGCGCGGCGACGTGGTGCAGGTCGTCAACATGCAATTCGCGCCGGCCGAGGAAACTGGGCCGGCGCCCTTCCAGCTGCTCGGGCTCGAGAAGGAAGACCTGATGCGGATCGCCGAGCTGCTGGTGCTCTCGGCGATCGCGGTGCTCGTGCTGCTGCTGGTGGTGCGCCCGCTGCTCAATCGCCTGCTGGCGCTGCCGGGCGTCGCGCAGCCGGGCCTGGCGATCGCCGGACCCGCCGCTGCCGCGCTGCCGCCCGGCGCCGCAGCGGCGCTCGCGATTCCTGGCCCGCCGGGCTCCACGCAGGCACTGCCGGGCACCGCCGAGGGTATCGCCGAGGCGGAGAACATGGCCCAGGAGATCGATCAGATGATCGACATCAACCAGGTCGAGGGCAGAGTGAGGGCCTCGTCGCTGAAGCGGATCAGCGACCTCGTCGACCAGCATCCGGAGCAGGCCGTGAACATCATGCGCGTCTGGATGCACGCGGATCAGTGAGCGGCGGGAAACGGGAATAGCGGCATATGCGAGCCAAGGACGACTTTCGTTCCATCAGTGGGGCCCAGAAGGCGGCGCTGCTTTTGATGTCGGTCGGCGAGGAGAGCGCCGCCAAGCTCTTCGCGCTGATGCACGACGACGAGATCAAGGAGATCTCGCAGACCATGGCCAACCTCGGCACCGTGAGCTCAACGGTGCTGGAGCGGCTGTTCGTCGAGTTCGCCGACCAGATCTCTTCGACCGGGGCGCTCACCGGCACTTTCGAGACCACCGAACGGCTGCTGTCGAAGGTGCTCGAGAGGAGCAAGGTCGATGCCATCATGGAGGAGATCCGCGGTCCCGCCGGCCGCACCATGTGGGACAAGCTCAGCAACGTCAACGAATCGGTGCTCGCCAACTATCTCAAGAACGAATACCCGCAGACCGTCGCCGTCGTGCTCTCGAAGGTGCGCTCCGATCACGCTTCCCGCGTGCTGGCCCTGCTGCCTGAGGCCTTCGCCATGGAGGTCGTGATGCGCATGCTCCGCATGGAGGCGATCCAGAAGGACGTGCTCGAGGACGTGGAGCGGACGCTGCGCAACGAGTTCCTCTCCAACCTGGCGCGCTCCAGCCGCCGCGACGCACACGAGATGATCGCCGAGATCTTCAACAATCTCGACCGCTCCACCGAGCAGCGCTTCATGACGGCGCTCGAAGAACGCAACCGCGACTCCGCCGAGAAGGTGAAGTCCCTGATGTTCACTTTCGAGGACCTCGGCAAGCTCGACCCGGGCGGCGTGCAGACGCTGCTGCGGAGCGTGGACAAGGCGAAGCTGCCGATCGCCCTGAAGGGTGCATCGGAGACGCTGCGCGACCTCTTCCTCAACAACATGTCGGAGCGCGCCTCGAAGATGCTGAGGGAGGACATGGCGGCGATGGGGCCGGTCCGGCTGCGCGACGTCGAGGAGGCGCAGATGGCCATGGTGACGATGGCCAAGGAGTTGGCCGCCAAGGGCGAGATCGTCCTTACCGACAAGAAGGGCGAAGACGAGCTGATCTATTAGGACGAAGTGGGCGAACGCAGTGGCCGTGGTACGCAAATTCACCTTCGACAACGACTTCGACCGGCCGAAACCGGCGCCGAAGCCGGCGGAGCCTGCGGTCGCCGAGGAGCTGCCTCCGCCGCCGCCGCCGCCGCCAAGCTTCTCCGAGGAGGAACTGGCCGCGGCCGTCGCGGAGGCGCGCAAAGCGGCGCTGGCGGAGGGCATCGCCAAGGGCCGCGCCGAGGCGACCGCGCAGACGGAGCGCCAGACCGCGACGGCGCTCTCTGCGATCGCCAATCATCTCGCGGGCACCGAGCGCGAGGCCAAGGCGATCGCCGACGGACTGAGCGAGACTTCGTTGCAGCTGAGCCTGGCCATGGTGCGGCGGCTCTTCCCCGAGCTCGCACGCCGGCACGGACTTGGCGAGATCGAAGGGCTGCTCGGCCGCAGCCTCGACCGTCTGCGGACCGAACCGCACTTCCTGGTGAAGGTGGCGAACGACCAGGTTGAAGCGGTGCGCGACATGGTCAACCAGGCGCTGGCGGCGCACGGTTATGAGGGCCGGATCGCGGTCGATGGCGACGAGGCGATGAAACCGGGCGATTGCCGGATCGAATGGAGCCAAGGCGGGCTGATCCGCAAGGGCTCCGAGATCTGGGCGGCGATCGAGACTGCGATCGAACAGGCCTTAGCGGGAATTGAACCGGCGCCGAGCCAGTTGGGATAAGCGTAGGCATGAGGCGCTGAACGGAATCGAGCGAGGAGCTAAGAGATGGGCGACGAAGAAAATCTGCAGCTGACGGAGTTCGAGGGGGCCGGCGACGTCCAGGACGGCGGCGGTGGCGGCGACGCCAATGGACGCGCCGCCGGGAGCTCGAAGGAGCTCGACGCGGTCTACGACGTTCCGGTCCAGGTATCGGCCGTGCTGGGGCGCGCCCAGATGCAGGTGAGCCAGCTGCTGAAACTCGGCCGCGGCGCCGTGGTCGAGCTCGACCGCAAGGTGGGCGAGGCGGTCGATATCTATGTCAACAACCGGCTGGTCGCACGCGGCGAGGTCGTCGTGGTTGAAGACCGGCTGGGCGTCACCATGACCGAGATCATCAAGACGGATCGCAGTGCGTGATGCGGGTTGGCGCAACCGGGGGCGGGATCGGGAGCCGGAACCATGGCTGAAGCAGCGGGCGAACGGGGCGAGGGTCGCCCCACGATCGAGATGGAAAGCTTCACGCGCCGCGGCGAGCTGCCGGTGCGGCTCGCTGCCAATCAGGGCGGCATCGACTTTGCGACGCTGCTGGGCCTGTTCGGCGCGATCGGCTTGATCGTCGGCGCCATCTTCGTCCCGCCTGATCTCGTCAATCTCCATTTGAATCCGTTCATTGACGTCCGCGCCATCATGCTGGTGGTGCTCGGCACCTTCGCCGTGACCTCCGTCAGCTATTCGGTGCCGGAGGTGATTCAGGCGCAGCCGGTCATGCTCCGCACCCTCTTCCACGCGGGTCATCATCCGAACGATGCCGCGATGCGCATGTTGCAATTGGCCGAGCGTGCGCGGCGGCGCGGCATCCTGCAGCTGCAGTCGGAGCTTTATGGCCTCAGAGCCGAGCCCTTCCTGCATCGCGCCATGACCATGCTGGTGGACGGCATCGCGATCGATGAGATCGAGCGCAACCTCACCTTTGAGACCCATGCGATGATGCAGCGCCATGTGCGCTCGACCGGAATCCTCCGGCGCGCCGCCGAGGTCTCGCCGGCCATGGGCTTGATCGGCACGCTGGTGGGCCTGGTGCAGATGCTGGGCGCACTGAACGACCCGCAACGCATCGGTCCGGCGATGGCGGTGGCGCTGCTGACCACGTTCTACGGCGCGGTGCTGGCGAACGTCGTGTTCCTGCCGCTCGCGTCGAAGCTCGAGCGCAACTCGGCGACCGAGCTCCTCATCAACCAGATCTACATCCTGGGCGCACTCTCGGTCGGCCGGCAGGAGAATCCCCGCCGCCTCGAGCTCGTCCTCAACACCATCCTGCCCGCCAGCCAGCGGGTGAAGTATTTCGACTGAATTCTCGGATTAACGGACTCCTCGGGAGACTTAGGACATGCGGTTGCTCATCGTCGGTTCATTGGACGGCCATATCAGCGCGGCGGGCAAGATCGCGCTCTCGCGCGGGGCCAAGGTCGCGCATGTCGACGACATCGACGCGGCGCTGCACGCGCTCAGGAACGGCCAGGGCGCCGATCTCGTGATGTTCGACGTCAATCTCGATGTTCAGCGCATGATCGAGAGCCTGAAGCGCGAGCGCATCAATCTCCCCGTCGTCGCCTGCGGCATCGGCTCCTCGGCCGAGATCGCGGTCCGCGCCATCCGCGCCGGCGCCAAGGAGTACATCCCGCTGCCGCCCGATGCCGAGCTGATCGCCGCGGTGCTGGCCGCCGTGGCCGAGGAGAGCTCGGCCTTCATCTTCAGCGACCCTAAGTTCAAGGCCGTGCTGAAGCTCGCCGACCAGGTGGCGCCGAGCGACGCCTCGATCCTCATCACCGGCGAATCCGGGACCGGCAAGGAGGTGATGGCGCGTTACATCCATGCGCATTCCAGGCGCGCTGGCAAGCCGTTCATCTCGGTCAACTGCGCGGCCATCCCGGAGAACCTGCTGGAATCCGAGCTGTTCGGCCATGAGAAGGGTTCCTTCACCGGCGCCCTCGCGCGCCGCATCGGCAAGTTCGAGGAGGCGAACGGCGGCACGCTGCTGTTGGACGAGATCAGCGAGATGCACCCGCGGCTCCAGGCCAAGCTGCTGCGCGCGGTGCAGGAGCGCGAGATCGACCGGGTCGGCGGCTCGCAGCCGGTCAAGGTCGACATCCGCCTGATCGCCACCTCCAACCGCGACATGCAGGACGAGGTCAAGAAGGGCAATTTCCGCGAGGACCTGTTCTTCCGCCTCAACGTGATGTCGCTGGAGCTGCCGCCCTTGCGCGAGCGGCCCGGCGACATTCCGGTCCTGGCCGAGCACTTCGCCAGGAAATACGGCGAGGCCAACGGAATCACGATCACCGGGATCGCGCCGGAAGTGCAGAAGATCCTCGGCGCCCATGAGTGGCGCGGCAATGTCCGCGAGCTCGAGAACACGATGCATCGCGCCGTCCTGCTCGCCCACGGTCCTGTGATCGGGCCGGAAGCGATCATGCTGACCGGCGGGCGCGGCCTTCCGGTGACGCATGCGGCGGAAGTTGCCGGCTCGGACGCCGCGAAGGAAGCGGACGCCGCTGGCACCGCCGTGCTGGTCGGGCGCACCGTCGCCGCGGTCGAGCGCGACCTCATCATCGACACGCTGCAGCACTGCCTCGGCAACCGGACCCATGCCGCCAACATCCTCGGCATCTCCATCCGCACGCTGCGGAACAAGCTGAAGCAGTACAGCGAGGAAGGCGTGATGGTGCCGCCCTCTCACGGCGATGTGGACCAGGCCTCGGCCTGACTGGAACACCTGAGCGGGGGTAGCGCTCGATGACCGACACCAACGCGGCGGCCGCGGCACCGGCGCAACAACAGGCCGGCGCCGCAGCGGCCGGCTTCAACCTCAGCCGCGTGACCGGGCTGCTGCGCCGCGGCGAGATCCTGCTGGCGCTGGGCCTGATGGCGGTGCTGACCGTCCTCATCCTGCCGCTGCCGCCCTGGCTGCTCGACATCTCGCTCGCCTGCTCGCTGACCTTCGCCGTCCTCATCCTGATGGTGGTGCTGCTGATCGAGCGACCGCTCGATTTCTCCACCTTCCCCACGGTCCTCCTGATCGTGACCATGCTGCGTCTGTCGCTGAACCTCGCCTCGACGCGGCTGATCTTGACCCACGGCCATGAGGGGACCGACGCCGCCGGCCATGTGATCCAGGCCTTCGGCGGCTTCATCATGGGCGGCAATTACGTGATCGGCCTGATCGTGTTCGCGATCCTGGCCTTGGTCAACTTCGTAGTCATCACCAAGGGCTCGGGCCGCATCGCCGAGGTCAGCGCCAGGTTCAGCCTGGACGCGATGCCCGGCAAGCAGATGGCGGTCGATGCCGATCTCTCCGCCGGGCTGATCGACGAAGCCGAGGCGCGCGCCAGGCGCAAGCAGCTGGAGGACGAGAGCAACTTCTTCGGCGCCATGGACGGCGCCGCCAAGTTCGTGCGCGGCGACGCGATCGCCGGCCTCGTCATCGTGTTCATCAACATCATCGGCGGCATCATCATCGGCGTCGTGCAGCAGGGCCTCTCGATCAGCGATGCCGCCAAGTCCTACACCTTGCTGACGGTCGGCGACGGCCTGGTGACGCAGATCCCGGCGCTCATCGTCTCGACCGCCGCCGGCATGCTGGTCACCAAGGCCGGCATGATCGGCTCGACCGACAAGATGCTGTTCCGGCAGCTCTCCGGCTATCCGACGGCGCTCGGCCTCGCCGCCTTCCTGATGGCGGTGATCGCGGTCCTGCCCGGCATCCCGGCCGTCCCCTTCCTCTCCCTGTCGGCGCTCGCCGGCACCGCGGCCTTCCTGATCACGCGGCAGCAGAAGAAGGCGGTGCAGGTGGCTACCCAGCAGGCGAAGAAGAAAGAGGCGGCGGCGCCGGTGCTGGACGAGCCGATCTCGACCGCACTGACCATCGACGCGATCCGGCTGGAGCTCGGTTATGGCCTCTTGGGCCTCATCAACACCGAGCGCGGCCATCGCCTCACCGACCAGATCAAGGCGCTTCGGCGCCAGCTCGCCGGCGAGATGGGCTTCATCCTCCCGGCGGTCCGCATCCAGGACAACCTGCAGATCAACGCCAATTCCTACATCGTGCGGGTGAAGGAGATCGAGGCCGGCCGCGGCGACTTGCGGCCGAACATGATCATGGTGATGGACCCGCGGGGCGACAAGATCGGCATGCCCGGCGAGGAGACGACCGAGCCCGCCTTCGGCCTCCCCGCCATGTGGGTCGATCCCAGCGCTCGGGAGGAAGCGCTGTTCCGCGGCTATACCGTGGTCGATCCCTCGACCGTGATCACCACGCACTTGACGGAGATCGTCAAGGACAACATGTCCGAGCTGCTGTCGCATGCGGAGACCCAGAAGCTGCTCGACGAACTCCCGAAGGAGCACCAGAAGCTGGTGGCGGACTTGATCCCCAGCCAGATCTCGGTCGGCGGCGTGCAGCGCGTGCTGCAGCACCTGCTCGGCGAGCGGGTCTCGATCCGCGACCTGCCGAACGTGCTCGAAGGCGTCTCCGAGGCCTGCGGCTATTCCCGCAACATCACCTCGATCGTCGAGCACGTGCGTGCCAGATTGGCGCGCCAGCTTTCGGATTCCGCGGCCGACAGCGGCGGCGTCATCCCTCTCCTCACCCTTTCGCCGGAATGGGAGCAGGCCTTCCAGGACGCGATCCAGGGCGAGGGCGAGGAGCGTCATCTGGTGATGGCGCCCACGCAGCTGCAGCAGTTCATTCAGTCGGTGCGCCAGACCTTCGAGCGCTTCGCCATCATGGGCGAGACGCCTGTGCTGCTGACCAGCCCCGGCATCCGGCCCTTCGTACGTTCGATCGTGGAGCGGTTCCGCTCGACCACCATGGTGATGTCGCAGAACGAGATCCACGCGAAGGCGAAGATCCGCACGCTGGGGCAGATCTGATCACGCGGCTTTGAAGCTCTATGCGTCTTAGGACCTTCAGCGCGGCCAATATGAGCGAGGCGATCCGCCTCGTGCGCGACGAGCTTGGACCCGACGCGGTGATCCTCAACACCGAGACCGCGGGCAAGACGGTGAAGATCACCGCGGCGCTCGACCGCGCGGCGATGCTGGAACCGGCGCCCCTGCTGGCGCCGGAGCCGATGGATTCGATCGCCGGTGCGCTGGATTTCCACCGCGTGCCGGAGCTCTTGATGGAACGGCTGATGCACCTCGCAGAGAACTTCCTGCTGGAGAATCCGCGCCAAGCGCTGGGCGCCGCCTTGCGCGCGCGTTTCGCCTACAGCCCGATCCTCGCGCGGAGGCCGGAGCGGCCGGTGATGTTGGTGGGGCTGCCCGGCGCCGGGAAGACCGCGACCCTCGCCAAGCTCGCGGCCGGCGCCAAGGCGGCGAAATGGCCGGTGGTCGCCGTCACCTGCGACCTCGCCAAGGCGGGCGGCATCGACCAGCTCGCGACCTATGCCAAGGCCATGGGGATCACCGCCTACCAGGCGCGTAACGCGGCCACCCTTAGGCGCGCCATCGCCGCGGCGCCGGAAGGTGCGGTCGTACTGATCGACACCGCCGGCAGCAATCCCTTGAAGCAGGAAGACCTCGCCGCCCTGGGCGAGTTCGCCGCCGCCAGCAAGGCCGAGCCGATCCTCACCCTGGCCGCAGGCGGCGATGTCTCCGAATCCGCCGAGCAGGGCCAACTCTTCGCCGAGCTCGGCTGTCAGCGTCTGATCGCGACCCGAATCGACGCGGCGCGGCGCTATGGCGGGGTGCTCGCGGCGGCCGAAGCCGGCAAGCTCGGCTTCGCCGAGTTTGGCATCTCGCCGGAGATCGGCAGCGGGCTGATGGCGTTCGGCGCCGACGCCCTCGCCCGGCTGCTGATGCCCCAGGAGATGGCGGCCGCGCCAAAACCCGGGCAGAATGACGAGACCGCACGAGTCGACAGAGAGGCCGTCGACCGGGCGTCCGTCGACAGGGGATCTGCCGACAAGAGCCCAGTCGACGGGGGCGCAAGACGAAGGCCGGATCCCGGCCGCAACACCGGCGGGACCCGCAAGCGACCGGTAGGATCAAGAACATGAGTGAGACCAGCATCCGCGCGGCCGCGGCGCCGACGGATGACCCTATCCCCAATGTGATCGCGGTCGCCTCCGGCAAGGGTGGCGTCGGCAAGACCTGGCTCAGCATCTCGCTGGCCCAGGCCCTGGCCAAGCTGGGCGAGCGGGTGCTGCTGTTCGACGGCGATCTCGGCCTTGCCAATATCGATGTGCAACTCGGCATCCAGCCCTCGATGGATCTCGGAACCGCGCTGGAACGCCATATGCCGCTCAGCCGCGCGGTCATCTCCTATCCGAGCGGCGGCTTCGACTTGATCGCGGGGCGTTCAGGATCGGGAAGCCTCGCCGCGATGCCGATCAACCGGTTGCAAGGGCTTGCCGCGGGCCTGCGCGCGGTCAGCGGCTCCTACGGACGCGTGGTGGTCGATCTCGGCGCCGGCATCGAGCGCCCGGTGCGCTATCTCGCCGGCCGCGCCGCCTATTGCCTCGTGGTCACGACAGACGAACCGACCGCGCTGACCGATGCTTACGCCCTGATCAAAATGCTCACGCTCGACGCCAGCGAGCAGAGCCGCGAGACGCCGCTCGGCGTCACGGTCAACATGGCGGCGAGCCGCGAGATCGGGCAACGGACCTATGAGACGCTGGCCAAGGCCTGCGACCGCTTCCTGAAGCGGCGTATCCCTCTGGTCGGCGTGATCCGCCGCGATCCCAAGGTGCGCGACAGCATCTCCACCCAGACGCCGCTCCTGGTGCGGCACCCGAACAGCCCGGCGGCGCAGGATGTCGAAGCGCTGGCGCGCCGACTCCTCGAAGTGACCGGCGGCGAGGCAGCGCCGCAGGCGCGCCAGGGAAACTGATCGGGCGGCCGTGAGCGACATCTTCAATCCGATCGGCCGCAGCCTGCCCGGCTTCACCGGGCCGGCGGTGGTGACCGGCGTGATCTCGGACCCGCCCCGCGCGCTGCTCGGCGCCGTCGCGGGAACCATTCTCAAGGGCACGGTGCTCGGCCGCGGGCCGGATGGGTTGACCACGATCGTGACCGACAAGGGCACGGTCCAGGTCGCGACCGCGGCGCAATTGCCGGCCGGAAGCACCGTCATGCTCGAAGTGCGCAATGCCGGTGACCGGCTGCAGGTGCTGATCCTCTCGATCGATGCGAGCACGGCCCGGACGCAAGCGCCGCAGGGTCAGTCCGGACAGACCGCAACCAGCGGCGTCGGCGGTGCCGGCTCAGGTACGAGCGCCGGCGGGACGGCACCCAGCGGGTCCGCAGGGGCGCCGAGCGGCGAGACCGATGCACAAGGGAATGTGCGGCCTCCGCCGCCCACAATCGAGGTCGTCGGCACCACCCTGCAAGCGATCGCGGTGCAGGCGCCCGCCCCCAACACGCTGCTGCCGACGCCGGAGATCGAGGTCTTCGCGCCACCGACCCAGCCGGTCACCGTGCCGGCCGACGCGGCCCAGAAGGCGCAGATCCTGGCCCAGACCGCGCTGCTGATCGAGACCGAGGCGACCGTCGTGGCGCCCGGACAACCCTTCGACCCAGCAACGAGCATCCCCGCGCCGAACGCGCCGGTCGTGATCCCGGCAGCGGGACTGACCCCGGAGGCCGGCGCGGCGCCCGCGCCTCTCCCCGGTACCGCGGTTGCGACGCCGACCGTCGTTCCGCCGGCGATCGGCACGACGCTGCTGCCCGAGGTGGCGCAGCAGATCACATCGCTCTTCGCGGCGGCGGCCGAGGCGAAGCCCGGCGCCATCGCGACGTTGCCGGCGACACTCCTCGCCAAGGTTGCCAACGCCGCCGCTCCGGTCGCTGCGCCGCAGTTTCTGGAGCCCGGCAGCGAGCTCAGTCTGCATGTGATCGCCGTCTTGCCGGTGCCGGGCGCCGAGATCGAGATCGCTCCCGACGCCGCGCGGCTTGCCGGCGCGACGCCGCCGCTGATCGGCCATGTGCTCGGCTACACGCGGGCCGGCTTTCCGGTGATCGACACGCCGGCGGGCGCGCTGATGCTGCAGCAGCGGACGCGATTGCCGATCGGCGCCCAGGTGGCGCTGGTGCTGGAGCCGGCGATGCCGCCCGCCACGGTCGTGCCGCCGGTGACCTCGCCGGACGATGCGCTGCTCTATCTCTCGCGCGGCTGGCCCAGCCTCGACGATCTCGTCGCCGTGCTGCGCGGGCCCGGCGGCGCCCAGGCCGATACTCCGACCCTGGCATCCTCCGGCCTGCCGCAGACCGGGACCAAGCTCGCGGCGGGGATCGCCAATGCCATCTCCGCTCTCCGCAACGGCGAGGTCGAGCGGCTGCTGGGTCCCCTGCTCGCCGGCCGCAAGATGCCGGTCGACAAGGAAGAGGCAATCAGGAAGCTGAAGGACGAGTTCGCGCAGCTCTCGGAGCTCGCCAAGGACCGACCGGGGGTCGATTGGCGTGCGCTTTTCCTTCCGGTCTACGACGCGCGGATGGGCCTGACGCAGATCAATCTCTACTACCGCTACGCCGGGGGCGGTGCTGGGGAAGACGCCGAGAAGAAGCGCGGAACGCGCTTCCTGGTCGATGTGGACTTCGCTGTGCTCGGCGCCTTCCAGCTCGATGGACTGATCCGCGACAAACGCTTCGACCTGATGATCCGCAGCCGACGCCGGCTCTCGCAAGGGCAGCGCCGCGACATCATCGGCATCTTCGAGGAGGCGCTGGCCATCGGCGGCTGCACCGGGGGCCTGGAGTTCCGCGCCGTGGATGCCTTCCCGGTCTCCCCGCTCGACGAGCTGCGCAAGTCGCACGGGCCGCTGACGGCATAAACGAGACGGGCCGGCGCGACGGCCGGCCCGCTCCTCTACGCCTGCCGTGCGGTTACGACTTATACTCCGGCATCTGCTTCAGCGTATCCTTGTCGGCGTTGACCTGGGCCTGGATGCTGCCGTTGTGGTTGGTCAGCTGGACCTGGTTCCAGGGCAGCATCACCCGATGCGAGCCGATGCCGAGGAAGCCGCCGACATCGACGATGACACCGCTGACCTGGCCGTTCTTGTCGACCAGCAGCTCGCCGATGCGGCCGATGCTGTCGTTGCTGTTGTTCACGACGGTCATACCGATGACCTCGCTGGCATTGAACGTGCCGTCCGCGTTCTGGGCCGGCGTCGTCAGGGCGCTGCCATTGCTCTGCGTGCTCGTCGTCGTGGTGCTCGTGTCACTGGGGTTGCGGGTGGTCGCCGGCGGAGGCGTGGTCGACGGGGCCGGGGTCGTGGCGCTCTGCGCCAGCGCCGGCGCCGCGCCGAAAGCCAGCAGGCCGGCCAGCAGAAGGCTGCGATTGATCCTGTTCATAGCTTCACTCCTTGAAAAACCGGTGTGACGACCGGACTCAAATCCAATACGGCGGGACGCCGAAATGGGTATAGACTCGGGTATTCCAGTCCATGTCCCGATAGTAGCGGTCGTCCGAGGAAACCTCGTTCGGCGCGTCCTTGAGCACCGCATCGTCGACTTCGGCGATATAGCCGCCGAGCTCGGTATCGTAATGCAGCACGCTCCACGGGATCGCCCGGCGCGTTTCACCCATGCCGAGGAAGCCGCCGAATGCGACGATCGCATAGGCGACACGGCCGGAGATCTTGTCGATCATGATGTCCTCGATCTCGCCCGCGCGATCGCGGCGGCGGGTATAGACGTCGGTGCCTTGCACCTTGTCGGCGGCAATGAGGTCGACCGTCTCGTCCTTCTTCAACGTCTCCTGGCTGCGCGGAATCGCTTGCGCCATGTTGCATCCTCCGATGACTGTTCTCGTCAATCGGATAAGGCCTGCTGCCCGGGTGGGTTCCACGGCAGGATGGGGCGAATTTGGCCGTGCTAATCGGAACGACCAATCGGAACGATCCGTCGATCCGAGGCGGCGAAGGAGCGACACCCGCTAGAGCTGCTGGTCCTTCTTGCGGCGGTGGCTGTTGAGCCCGACCTCGTCGGCCCGGATCTGCTCGCGCCGACGCTGTGCGACGCGCTGGCGCTGCAGCCGGTTCTGGATGGTCTGCTCGGTCTTCTTCAATTCCCCGAACGCTTCCATGATCTGCTCGCGCAGCTTGTCGAGCTCGACCGAGAGATCGGCGATCGACTTCTCGATCCGCTGCCGTCGCTCCGCCATCATGCGCTTGTAATCGGGTAGCGCACGCGCAAGCTCGACGTCGTTGCGCGCGACCTCGACCTCGCGCACCACCTCGTCCGCGAGCCGCTTCACGTCGCCGTGCAGCCGCTCGATCAGCGCCTCGAGGTCGGTCGCCTGGCGGCGCTTCTCGTCGAGCGCCCAACGCTGCAGGCGCAGCATCTGGTCGAGCCCACTCATGCCCCAACCTTCCCTTGGGTCGTCCCCTGGGTCGTCCCCCGGGTCGTCCCCTGGGTCGTCCCCTGGGCCTTCCCGTCCGCCGGCTCATAGGTGAGGCCGAGGATCGCCGCCAGCTCGCGATAGCCGGTCTCGAGATCGGAGCGCTCGTTCTTCTGCTGCGAGAGGAAGCGCTCGAGATCGGCGCGGAGCTCGACCGCGCGGTCGACCGCGGCATCGGTGCCTCGGCGATAGGCGCCGAGCCGGATCAACTCCGCCATGTCGTCGTAGACCGACATGTTCTGCCGCGCGATGCGGATCATGTCGTTCTGCGGCTCGGTGTTGCAGTTCGGCATGGTGCGCGAGAGCGAACGCAGCACGTTGACCGCCGGATAGCGACCGCGCTCGGCGATCGAGCGCTCGAGCACGATATGGCCGTCGAGGATGCCGCGGCAGGCATCGGCGATCGGCTCGTCGTGGTCGTCACCCTCGACGAGCACGGTGAAGAGACCGGTGATGCTGCCCGATCCGGTGACGCCCGGGCCGGCGCGCTCCAAGAGCCGCGGCAGGCCGGCGAAGACCGAGGGCGTGTAGCCTTTGCTGGCGGGCGGCTCTCCGGCGGAGAGCCCGATCTCGCGCAGCGCCATGGCGAAGCGGGTGACCGAATCCATGAGGCAGAGGACGTGCCTGCCTTCGTCGCGGAAGTATTCGGCGACGGCGAGGGTCAGCTGCGCCGCCTGGCGCCGGAGCAACGGCGATTCATCCGAGGTCGCGATCACCACCACGCTGCGCGCGAGGCCCTCGGGACCGAGCTCGTCCTCGATGAATTCTTGCACCTCGCGCCCGCGCTCGCCGACCAGGCCGATCACGTTGACGTCGAGCGAGGTGTAGCGCGCCATCATCGAGAGCAGCACCGACTTGCCGATGCCGGAGGCGGCGAAGATGCCGAGCCGCTGGCCGCGGCAAACTGTCGTGAAGGTGTTGATCGAGCGCACGCCGAGATCGATCTTGCCGCCGACCCGGCTGCGGAGATGCGCCGGAGGCGGCGAATTGCGGATCCGGCAGGCGACGGAACCATTGGGCAGCGGTCCCTTGCCGTCGATCGGCTGCCCCAAGGCGTTCACGACCCGGCCGAGCCAGGCGGCGCTGGGCCGCACCACCGGTTCATCATGGGTCAGCATCGCGCGGCTGCCGAGCCCGACCCCGTCCAACGACCCGAAGGACATGGCGAGGGCCCGGCCGTCACGGAAACCGACGATTTCGCTCGGGACGCGGTTGCCGTTCCGGTCCATGAGGTCGCAGCGGGAGCCGATCGAGAGAACGTCATCGAGGCCGGCGATCTCGACCAGCATGCCGAGGATGGCGACGACCTTGCCGTACACCGTCACGTCCGGCACGCGGGTTAGGTCCCGCAGCAATGGTTCCAAGCTCTTGATCACGTGGGTTTCGCGGCGCCCGCCCTACTTTGCGTCGCGCACACTCTAATCAAACGCCGTTAACCCTCGGTTAATTCAGGCCTGGGACAGTCCTCGTTAAGGTTTACGGATCAGCGGATTAGGAACGCAGTCTGACCACCGGAACGGCGCCGGGTGCGGGCCAGCGAATTTCTTTACAATTGGCCGCCCAAATGGTTAATATTCACAGGGTGCCACCGGTGGCGGATAGCTCGACGAAAGGGAACTGCCATGCGCGTGCTTTTGGTTGAGGACGATACCAATACCGCCAAGAGCATCGAACTGATGCTGAAGGCGGAGGGTTATATTGTCGACGCAACCAATCTCGGGGAAGACGGTCTCGAGATCGGCAAGCTCTACGATTACGACATCATCCTCCTCGACTTGATGTTGCCGGATATCGATGGTTACGAAGTGTTACGCCGGTTAAGAAGCTCGCGCGTTAACACTCCGATCCTGATTCTCTCCGGTCTCTCCGAGCTCGACAGCAAGATCAAAGGTCTCGGCTTCGGCGCCGACGATTATCTGACGAAGCCGTTCGACCGGCGCGAGCTGATCGCCCGCATCCAGGCCATCGTGCGCCGCTCAAAGGGGCATTCGGATTCGGTCATCAAGACCGGCAAGCTGCTGGTCAACCTCGATACGCGGACGGTCGAGGTTAACGGCCAGCCGCTGCACCTCACCGGCAAGGAATACGGGATCCTCGAACTGTTGAGCTTGCGCAAGGGCACGACACTCACCAAGGAGATGTTCCTCAACCACCTCTACGGCGGGATGGACGAACCGGAGCTGAAGATAATCGACGTCTTCGTCTGCAAGCTCCGCAAGAAGCTTTCGCAGTCGACCGGCGGCGAGAACTACATCGAGACCGTCTGGGGCCGCGGCTACGTGCTGCGCGATCCCGAAGCCGCCGGCCAGCCCGCCAAGGCCGCCGAGAGCGCCTGATAGAGATAGATCAGGCCTGCACAGCTTTCGCCGAGAACGTTTGGTTATGCCCGGGTCAAGCCCGGGCATAGCGTTCATGGGGCGACTTACGCCTTGGCGCGGACGGATGCGGCGGGCTTTGCCGCGGCATGGGCCAGGCAGTAGACGCCGCGCTGGCCGGACATCAGCTGGAACTTGTCGGTGATGCCGAGCACGGTCTCGGCGCCGCCCAAGAAGAGGAACCCGTCATCCGGCATCAGGCCGGCGATGCCGTTCAGGATCTTTCCCTTCATCGGCTGATCGAAATAGATGAGCACGTTGCGACAGAACACGACATCGAACTTGCCGAGCGCGCGCGGGTCGTTGAGCAGATTGAACTCGCGGTACTGCACCATGCTGCGGATCTTCTGGCTGATCTGCCAGCGATCGCCAACTTGGGTGAAATATTTCACCAGCAGCGTGATCGGCAGGCCGCGCTGTGCCTCGAACTGCGAATAGACGCCCTCCTTGGCCCGGTCGAGGATCTCGGTCGAGAGATCGGTGCCGAGGATCTCGATCTTCCAGCCGGCGAGCTGGGACGCCATCTCGGAGAGGATCATGGCGAGCGAATAGGGTTCCTGTCCGCTCGAGCAGGCAGCACTCCAGATGCGGATCTGCTTCGAGGGCCGCGCCGCCATCATGGTCGGCAGCACGATCTGCTTGAACTGGTCGAACGGCTTGGTGTCGCGGAAGAAGAAGGACTCGTTCGTGGTCATCGCCTCGACCACGTCTTTGATCACCGCCTCCTCGTTCTTGCTGCGGATGAGCCGCACCAAGTCCTCGAACGAGGCGAGGCGATACTTGCGCGCGACCGGCAGGAGCCTGCTCTCCAGCAGATAAGCCTTATCGTTGCCGAGCACCAGGCCGGAGCGCTGCTTCAGGATCTGGCAGATGAAGTCGAAATCGGTGACGGTCATGCGGCGCTCCTCAAGAGCGCCTTCTTCACGTGCGGACCGATCTCGGGGAGCGGCAGCACCGCGGTGCAGAGCCCGGCCGTAGCGACCGCGCCCGGCATGCCCCAGACGACGCTGGTGGCTTCATCCTGAGCGATCACGGTGCTTCCCGCGGCGACGATATCCCGCGCCCCTTTGAGCCCATCCTGCCCCATCCCGGTCAGCATGACAAACAGCGTGCGCGCGCCATAGGCCTTGGCGATCGAGCGCAACATCGGGTCGACCGCCGGCCGGCAGAAGTTTTCCGGCGGATTCTTGTTGAGCCGGACCACCATGCCGGTGCCCTGACTCTCGACCGTCATATGGAAATCGCCTGGCGCCACGTAGATCCGGCCGGGGACCACGGTCTCGCCATCCTTCGCCTCGGCGGCCGGCATGCCGGAGGCCTGGCCGAGATGCTCGGCGAGGATGGTGGTGAAGGTGGCGGGCATGTGCTGGGTGACGAAGACCGGCATGCGCTCGACCCGCCCCAAGGCGCGGAACACGGCGAACAGTGCCTGCGGTCCACCGGTCGAGGAGCCGATCGCGAGGCAGTCGATGCGGCCCGCGATGACCGGGGCCGGGCGCAGCTTCACCTCGCCGGGATAGAGCTTCTTCGGTGCCGCGGGGGCAGTGCTGCCCGCCGCCGCCGCGCTGCCCGGCGGCAGGCCGCGCTTCTTCCTCGCGACCGCGCCCCAGCTCTTCACCTTCTCGATCAAATCCCGCTTGAAATCGGAGGCACTGCTGAGTCCGGTCGTGGTGGTTGGCTTGGGGAGGTAGTCGGCGGCGCCCAACGAGAGCGCCTTCATGCTGACGGAGGCGCCTTTCAGGGTGAGGGTCGAGGCCATGATGACCTGGACGCCGGGCTTCGCCTCCAACAGCTTCGGCAGCGCGGTCAGCCCGTCCATGACCGGCATCTCGATATCGAGCACGACGACGTCGATGTCGGTCCGCTTCAGGGTGTCGATCGCCGCCTGGCCGTTGGCGACCGTTGCCGAGACCTTGATCTCGGCATCGGATTCGAGCGTCTTGGTAAGGAGCCCGCGAATCACCGCCGAGTCATCGACGACCATGACCCGATATGGTCCGCCACCGGCGGAGACTGCTGTGTTGGTCTCTGGCCGCATCCCTGTTGCCGATTCTTTGGTGCGTTAAATCAAACCGACTTGGCTGAACTTCGACTCGATGATCTCGCTGTCGAAGGGCTTCATGATGTATTCGTTGGCGCCCGCGCTGATCGCCTCCTGGATGTGCTGGATGTCGTTCTCGGTGGTGCAGAACACGACGACCGGGGTCTGCCCGCCAGGCATCTGACGAAGACTGCGCAGGAAGTCGATCCCGCTCATCACCGGCATGTTCCAGTCGAGCAGGATCGCATCCGGCATCCGCCTCAGGCACTGGTCCATCGCGGTCTGGCCGTTGTCGGCTTCCTCGATCGCGAAGTTCAAGCCCTCGATGATCTTGCGGGCCACCATGCGCACGACCTTGGAATCATCGACGATCAGGCACGACTTCATGACAGCAGCTCCGTCTGCCGTTCGGGCGCGGCTGATCCCCGCCGCGGCCCTCACTTGCCGCGGAAGCGCCTCACGGCGCCCGCAGCACCCCTATGGTCAGGCGGCGTCCGCCCGGTTGCCGAAGTTCAGCAGCGAAGAGACGCTGAGAACCACCAGCAGGGAATCGTTCAGACGATATATCCCGTCCGAGAACTCGCGCAACCGCGGATTAAGGGTAGGTGGATTTCGCTGATAGTCCCGGCTCTCCAGCCTCAGAACCTCGCCGACGCTATCGACCAGCAGGCTGTAAAGCTCGCCCTCGTGCTCGACCACGACCGACATCGCCTGCTTGCCGCTGTCGCGCTTGGGCAGACCGAGGCGGAGACGGACATCGACGGCGGTGACGATCCGGCCGCGCAGATTCAACGAGCCAGCCACCTCGACCGGTGCCAGCGGCACGCGGGTGATGGTCTGGGGACCCAGTACGTCCTGCACCTTGAGAACCGGAATGCCGAACAGCTGGCCGCCGATCGACATGGTGACATAGTCGCGCTGCTCGCCCGACCCCGCGCTGGCGACCCCCGTGCTTGCCTGGGCGCCGGTCAACTCGGTTTCCATGTCCTTGCTCCTGCTCATGCGGCACCTCTCAGCTCGGAAAGCGCTTCGTTCATGGTGTGAACCAGGCCGTCACGGTCGTATTTCGCCACATAATCGTCGAAGCCGACCTGGCGGCCGCGCGCGATATCCTTGGGGCTGGCGCGCGACGACAACGCGATGATCGGCGTCGCCTGCCAGCGGGCGTTCTTCTTCACCGTCTCGCAGAACTCGAACCCGTTCATGCCCGGCATCTCGATGTCGCTGATGATGAGGTCGAACTCGTCGCCCGCCTCGCACAGCGCCAGCGCCTTGTCGGCGGCATCGACCGCGATCACCTGGAAGCCGGCGGCGGTGAGCTGCGGAGCCAGCAGATTGCGGAAGAAGGCACTGTCGTCCACCAGCAGCACGCGGCGGCTCTTGCCGGTGTCGACCGCGTCCTCCTGGACCGAGCCGAACCAATCCTTGAAGGCCTGGCTCAGGTAGTAGCCGGCATCGACGATCTCGGTCGCCTGGCCGGCGATGATGGCGCTGCCGATGCGGCCCGGCTGCTCGGCCGCCAGATCGACGTTGAGCTTCGCCTCGACGATATCGACGATCTCGTCCACCATCAGGCCCATCGTGTGGTCGCGGTCGGAGAACACCAGCACCGGCTGGCGGCCCTCCTTCGACATACCGCTGTCCTGCTCCATGCTCATCGGGATGAGCGGCATCAGCTGGCCGCGATACTGGACGACCCAGCGCTCGTTGGAGCGCTCGATGGTCTTGCGCTCGAGCTCCTCGAGGCGCGCTACCAGCGCCAGCGGCACGGCCATCGGCACGCCGGAACCGGTGCGGAAGAGAAGCAGCGGTACCGTCTCGTCGCCCTTCCCGCGCAACCTCCCCTCCCTGTGCTCGGCTGCTTCGCCGTCGGTGATGCCCATCTGGCCCGAAGCCTCGGCAATGCCGTTGGGATCGAGGATCATGATCACCGAACCGTCGCCGAGGATGGTGTTGCCGGAGAACATTGAGATATGGCGCAGGATCGGCGCCACCGGCTTCACCACGATTTCCTCGGTGTCGAACACCCGGTCCACCATGATGCCGAAATTGTAGGTGCCGACCTGGGTGACGACGATGAACGTGTCGTCGCTCAGCTCCTTGCCCTCGTCGAGCTCCAGCTTGGCCCGCAATGACACCAGGGGCAGCAGCTTGTTCCTGAGGCGAAGGACCGGCGTGTCTTTGATCTTTTCAACCCTCAGCTCGCCGTTCGCCGTGGCGCGCACCAGCTCGACGACGCTGATCTGCGGGATGGCGAAGCGCTCGCCGGCACACTCGACGATAAGCGCCGAGACGATGGCGAGGGTCAGCGGGATCTTGATCGAGAAGGTCGTGCCCTTGCCCTCGATCGAGCGCAGCTCGACCGTGCCGCCGATCTTCTCGATATTGGTCTTCACCACGTCCATGCCGACGCCGCGTCCGGAGACGCTGGTGACCTTGGTCGCGGTCGAGAAGCCGGCCTTCCAGATATACTGCTGGATCTGCTGATCGCTCATGTTCTCCAGCTCGGACTCGCTGGCGAGCCCGTTCTGGATGATCTTGGTCTTGATCTTCTCCATCGGCAGGCCTTTGCCGTCGTCGGAGATCTCGATGACGATGTGGCCGCCCTCGTGATAGGCGTTCAAGGTGATCTTGCCGGTCTCCGGCTTGCCGGCGCGGCGCCGCTCCTCCGGCGTCTCGAGCCCGTGGTCGCCGGAATTGCGCACCATATGCGTCAGCGGGTCCTTGATCATCTCGAGGACCTGGCGGTCGAGCTCGGTCTCCTGACCGATCATCACGAGATCGATCTTCTTCTTCAATTCGTGCGAGAGATCGCGAACCAGGCGCGGCAGCTTGGCCCAGGCATTGCCGATCGGCTGCATGCGGGTCTTCATCACCCCTTCCTGCAGCTCGGAGGTGACGTGGTTCAGTCGCTGTAGCGGCGCCGCGAACTCGCTGTCCTTCTGCTTGCGCAGGATCTGCAGCACCTGATTGCGGGTCAGCACCAGCTCGCTGACCATGGTCATCAGGTTCTCGAGCAACTCGACGTTGACCCGGATGGTCTGGTTGGCGACGGCGGATTCCTTCGTTTCGGCCTCGCCGCCTTCCTTCTTGGCCGCAGGCTTGGCGGGCTTCGGCGCCGCCTCGGCGTGCGCCGGTTCGGCCGTATGCGCCGCTTCGACCGCGGGCTCCTCGGTCGCCGCCGGCGCCGCAGCGGCGGCACCAGCGGTCGCTTCGTCGCGGGTCGCGAAGATCATGCCCATCACGCGGGCCGCGAGATTGGGGGAGACCTCGAGCTGATTGAGCGCCGCCTGAAGGTGACCGCAGGCCGCATCGAACTGCGCGTCGTTGAAGCCGCGCTCGCCCAAGACCGACTTGGCGCTCGAATCCGGACCGCCGCAGAGCTTGGCGAGATAGTCGCGCATCTGGCCCTGCAAGTGATCGATACTGGCGCCGTCGAAAGCCTGCTTCAGGCGGAGATCGCCGGTCATGCGGTTGAACAGGACCTCGACGATGGCGTCGATGGTTCCCATGCCGCCGACCTGCTCGTAGATCGAGGCCGTGCTCTCCGGCAGCTCGGCCGCCGCAGGAGAGGATGGAGCCTGAACGGCCACGGAAGTGGCCACGGGCGCCGCCGCCTTGGGAGCGCTGGCACTGGCGCCGCCGCTCTCCGCGAAGGCGTTGAGGCGCTTGATGAGGTCGGTGTCGTCACCCGCGGGCTCGGAGCCGGTCGCTTCCAGATCCGCCATCACGGTGCGGATCCGATCCAGGCATTCGAGGATGAGGGAGACGGCTTCGGCACCGACCTCGATCTCGCCGTCGCGCACCTTGCCGAGCACGTTCTCGCCGGCATGCGCCACTGATTCCAGGCGCGACAGCCCGAGGAACCCGCAGGTGCCCTTGACCGTGTGAACCAGCCGGAAGATGTTCCCCAGCAACTCCATATCGTTGGGGTTCTGCTCGAGCTTGACGAGCTCGAGGTCGAGAACGGCAAGGTTCTCCGAGGTCTCGGTCAGGAATTCCTTAAGCAGATCGTCCATGGCTATCGCCCCGTTTTCTTTAGATGCGCGCGGACTTGCCGCCCGGCCCTGAAGACGGCCGGATTGGGACGCAGCCTTTCAGAAAACCATTAATATAGGGTGAAGCGGACGGCCCGGAATCCTAAGAGAATTCTAGGCGAAACGACCCCTTCAGGCCGCCGGACGCGCGGCCAAAACCGCCGTTCCGGCAGCGGGTTGCGACGCATCGAGCCGATAGCCGTGATGGGCTGCGATCAGGCCGGTCAGATAGGGTTGGATGTTGTGGGCGGTGAGCTCGATCCCCTGACGATCGAGCCTGATCAGGCGCGCCGTTTCGTCGGAAAACGCGGCTTGCTGGCCCTCGACCGCCACCTTGAGCTCACCGCGGTCGCCGGAAACGGTGGCGGCGAGTGACAAAATGCCGCCGCGCGGCAGCCATTCCATCGCCGTCAGCATGGCGTTGACCGCAAGCTTGCCAAACCCGCGCGGCCAGGCGGTATCCGCCGGCAGATCCGCCCGAAGCTCGATGCGCCCGCCATCAATCGATTCCCGAACCAGGCGCGCCGCCTCGGCAAGTCCGAAAGCGGCCTGGTTGCCGGCATTGCCATAGGCCGAGCGGTAGAGCTGGAGCAGTGCCGAGGCGCGGCGGGCGCTGCTCTCGACCAGGCGATGCGCATCGGCCAGCAGTTCGTCATCACCCTCCTCTGCCATCAGCTCCAGTCCGTTTCCGACCGCGCCGATCGGGCTGATCAGGTCGTGGCAGAGCCGTGAACAGGCGAGTTCGAGGATCTGGAGATCGAGTGCCATGCAGCATTCCCCTGGCAGCATTCCCCTGTCGGCGCCGGTCTGGGCAGGACCGACCGCTCGCGCTAGTTTAGCGGTTCGGCGTGAGGCGGCCAGTGCTAATGCCGTCCGGAGCCGATGGAGTACGCCTTTATGTCCGACTCACCTGCACCCGATTCCCTCGCGCCCGGCGCTTTCGTCCGACATCCCGACCGGCCGGATTGGGGACTTGGCCAGGTTCAATCGGTGACCGGCCGGCGCGTCACGGTCAACTTCGAGGGCGCGGGAAAAGTGCTGATCCTCACCGACCGCGTCGGCCTCCAGAGCGCCGATCCGGATCAGCCCCCGCCCGAAGGCTGAATCGCCTTCGGCGCCCTGGCGCAGAGCCGCTCGGCAGCAACGAGATCTTCCGGCCGGTTGACGTTGAGAAACGGATCGACCGGATCGACGGCGAAATCGACGACGCGCGGCGCGAGACCGCCGGTCCAGTCCTCGACCTTGCGCAAGCCTTGGACGCGGAGCGCTTGGTGCAAGGCTTCGCGCAGCGTGCACGGCCAGAGCCCGATCACCGGGTGAACGCGGCCGCCGCTTGCGGCCAGCGCGGGCGCCGCCGATCCGGCAACGGCCGCGCCGAGCCGATCGACCAGATCGAGCGGCAGAAACGGCGCATCGGAGGGTACCGTCAGCAGATGCGTTGCATTGGGCTGTCGGCGCGCGGCCCATTCAAAACCGGCGAGAATGCCAGCCAGGGGTCCGGCATAGTCGGCCGCATCATCGGCGACGATCTCGAGCCCGAAGCCGGCGAATCGAGCGGGGTCGCCGTTGGCATTGAGCGCGAACTCCGTCACCTGAGGCCGAATCCGTTCGATCACATGCGCGAGAATCGGGCGGCCGGCGAGCGATAACAGACACTTGTCGCCGCCGCCCAGGCGGCGCGAACGACCGCCGGCCAGGATGACGGCCGGCACTGTGCATTGGGCGTTTTCTACCATTCGATTCTGTGCAACCTTCGCCCCTCACCGCTGGTTGTCACCTCGCCGAGTCGCAGGGTAGTTCCAGGGTAGTTAGGGAAGAGTCTCCTCCCGACGCTCCAACGATCATCACATTTCCGTGCCAGTTTGGCAGGTCACATCGTGCAAACCCGGAGGCTGAAGCCATGATCCCCTCTCGACGGTCCTTCCTTCGCTCCGGCTTGGCGGTCACCGCGCTCGCGGCCGGCGGCACCACCCTCCGGTCGGCATGGGGGGACAATGTGCCCGACGTGCTGCCGACCCAGTCTGAACTCGACATCCCGGCGATCGCCGAGCAGAACCCCGGCTGGAGCTGGGCGGCGGTCGGCCAGATGATCATGGACTTCTACAGCGTGCCGCCGCTCTACGGCGCCGAGCGCTGGCAATGCAGTCTCGCCGACTTCCTTACCGGTGTGCAGGCCTGCGAGGCACCGAAGGGCGTTGGTGCCGACCAAGCCGTCTTGAAGCTGCTCCAGGGCTATTCGCCATTCGCCTACAAGTTCTTCGGTGAGGATCCCGTCGTCATGCGCTACCAGCAGCATGGCGTTCTCTCGCCGATCGACGCGATCCACGAGATCCGCTTCGAACGCCCCTTCGTCGCCGTGGTCCAGCCGCCGAAGATGAACGAAGGCGACAAGGGCGGGAAGGCGGTCGTGCTGGTCATCGGTTACGAGGGTGCCGACAGCGATTTGAAGCTGATCGTCAACGACCCGAGGGTCTACCAGGTGGGTGCCGATCCTTACGCCGATGCCGGCGCCGAGAAGCTCGACGTCAACGGCGAATACAAGATCGGCTACAAGGATTTCGTCCAGCAGATGAAATGGACGGAGACCATTGACTGGATCAAGCCGGAGTAGAGCAGCGCGGCGCCGGAGCCGCAGGCCGGCAGCGCACCGCCGGGGCCGGAAGGCACCACCTACTGACCGACCAATCCCTGATCGCCTCGCTGCGGCAGAACGTCCAGTCGGGCGGCGCTTCCGCGGCATCGCCCGCGACATGACTTGACATATCCGGAATATTCCACCATATCTGCGGCGCAATTCTCGCGACTGCGCGCTTGCGCCCCTGCCTGACAACCAAACCAAAGTGCAGCGGGCGCCCGTCCTGAGATCCATAACCCCCGTCATAAGTTCTCGAGCGGCGCGCCTCGGGCTCGCTCGCCGGCGTTTCGCCGCGCGCAAGGATGCGCGCTGCGTGCTTTCGGCAGATGACACTTGCCGAAAGGAATCCGGCTTTGACTTCCACGACCACGAACGAAATCTCCACCTTCGCCGAACTGCCGCTGACCGCGCCGCTGATGCAGGCGGTCAAGGAGGCCGGATACGAGCGCCCCACGCCGATCCAGGTGCGCGCGATCCCGCATCTCCTCGAAGGCCGCGATCTCCTGGGTCTCGCCCAGACCGGCACCGGCAAGACGGCGGCTTTCGTGCTGCCGATCCTGCAGCGCCTGATGGAGACCAAGAAGCGCGCCCATCCGAAATCGATGCGCACGCTCATCCTGACGCCGACCCGCGAGCTCGCGGTGCAGATCGTCGAGAGCCTCAGGACCTACGGCCGCCACCTGCCGATCCGCTCGACGCAGATCTTCGGCGGCGTCGGCCAGAACCCCCAGGTCGACGCGCTCCGGAAGGGCATCGACGTGGTGGTCGCGACGCCGGGCCGGCTGATCGATCTCATTCAGCAGGGCCACGTGAAGCTCGACAGCGTCGAGAGCTTCGTGCTCGACGAGGCGGACCGCATGCTCGACATGGGCTTCATCCGCGACATCCGCCGCATCGTGCCGCTGCTGCCGAAGCAGCGCCAGACGCTGCTGTTCTCCGCCACCATGCCGAACGACGTCGCCGACCTCGCCAAGGGCTTGCTCAAGGACCCGATCCGGGTCGAGGTGGTGCCGCAATCGACCACGGCCGAGCGGATCGACCAGAAGGTCTACTTCGTCGCCCGCGGCCACAAGCGCGCGCTGCTGGCGAAGCTGCTGGGCGATCCCGCGATGAGTCGGGCCATCGTCTTCACCCGCACCAAGCACGGCGCCAACCGCCTTGCCGAGCAGCTGGAGAAGGACGGCTTCATCACCGCCGCGATCCACGGCAACAAGAGCCAGGGCGCGCGGCAGCAGGCGCTCGGCGCCTTCAAGAATGGCAAGGTGAAGGTGCTGGTCGCGACCGACATCGCCGCACGCGGCATCGACGTCGATGACATCAGCCACATCGTGAACTACGAGCTGCCGATGGAGCCGGAGGCCTACGTGCACCGCATCGGCCGGACCGCCCGGGCCGGCGCCTCGGGAATCGCCTTCAGCTTCTGCGACGGCGAGGAGCGCGGACTCCTGAAGGACATCGAGCGGGTGATCCGCGCGAAGCTGCCGGTGGTCGAGGACCACCCCTTCGTCGGCGTGGTCGAGGATGCGGCCGCACGCGCGGCCGCGGGCGAGGGGCTTCCTCTCCGCCATCGCGGCGGCGGCCGTGGCCAGCATCAGGGCCGTCCCGGCCAGGCGGCGCGCAAGGCCAACGGCGGTGGTCATCGCAGCGGCGGACGGACCCAGGGCGCGGGTGCCAGCGACAGCCGCAACGGCGAGAGCCGCCAGGCCAACGGCCATCAGGGCCAGAGCCGCAACGGCGAGAGCCGCCCGCACCATCAGGGCAATCGCCAGGGCCAGGGTCATGGTCAGAGCCATGGTCATGGTCAGAGCCGCAATCGAGGCGGAAACCGCCAAGGTGGCAGCCGCGCAGGCGGCAACCCGCGCTAGTCGGCGAAAGATGCGCGGGTCAAGCCCGCGCATGACGCCCTGTTTTTGATCGTCATCGCCGGGCTTGGCCCGGCGATCTCTTGCCGCGGCTTCTCTACTTCTTCGCGTAGCCGATGCCTTTCAAGGCGTCGTCGATCTCGCCGAGGATGATCGGGTCGTCGATGGTCGCGGGCATGGCGTAGTCCTGGCCGTCGGCGATCTTCTGCATGGTCCCGCGCAGGATCTTGCCGGAGCGCGTCTTCGGCAGGCGCTTGACCACGGTCGCGGTCTTGAAGGCGGCGACCGGCCCGATGCGATCGCGCACCAGTTGCACCACCTCGCTCACGATCTTGTCGTTCGGCCGGTCGACGCCGGCCTTCAGCACCAGGAATCCGACCGGTACCTGGCCTTTCAGATCGTCGTGCGCGCCGATGACGGCGCATTCCGCGACGTCGGGATGGCTCGCCAGCACCTCTTCCATGCCGCCGGTCGAGAGCCGATGTCCGGCGACGTTGATGATGTCGTCGGTCCGCGCCATCACGTAGATGTAGCCGTCCTCGTCGATCATCCCGGCGTCCGCCGTCTGGTAGTAGCCCGGGAAGCGCGCGAGATAGCTGTCGACGAAGCGCTTGTCGTCGTTCCAGAGCGTCGGGAAGGTGCCCGGCGGCAGCGGGAGCTTGCCGCAGAGGTTGCCGATCTCGCCCGGCTTCGTCGGCTTGCCGCTCTCGTCCAGCACCTGCAGGTCCCAGCCCGGCACCGCGCGCGTCGGCGAGCCGTGCTTCACTTTGAGGAGCTCGATGCCCAGGCAGTTGGCGGCGATGGCCCAGCCGGTCTCGGTCTGCCACCAGTGATCGATCACCGGCACTTTCAACTGATGCTCGGCCCATTCCAAGGTCGGTGGATCGGACCGCTCGCCGGCGAGGAATAGCGCCCGGAAGCCGGAAAGATCGTATTTCTTCAGCAGCGCGCCGTCGGGATCGTCGCGCCGGATCGCGCGGAAGGCGGTCGGCGCCGTGAACATCGACCGCGCATTGTGCTCGGAGATCACGCGCCAGAAGGCGCCGGCATCCGGCGTGCCCACCGGCTTGCCCTCGTAGAGCACCGTGGTGCAGCCCTTCAGCAGCGGCGCATAGACGATGTAGGAATGGCCCACCACCCAGCCGACATCGGAAGCGGTGAACCAGGTCTCGCCCGTCTTCATGCCGTAGACGTTCTCCATCGACCAATGGAGCGCCACGGCATGTCCGCCGTTGTCGCGCACCACGCCTTTCGGCCGCCCGGTCGTGCCGGAGGTGTAGAGGATGTAGAGCGGATCGGTCGCCTCGACCGGCACGCAATCGACCGGCTTCGCCGCGGCCATGAGCTCGCCCCAGTCCAGGTCGCGGCCGGTGATGAGCTTTGCCTGCTCCATCGGTCGCTGCAGCACGATGCATCTCTCGGGCTTCGACGACGCCATCTCGATCGCCGCATCGAGCAGCGGCTTGTAGGCGATGACACGCGAGACTTCGATGCCGCAGGAGGCGGTGACGATCACCTTCGGCTTCGCGTCGTCGATCCGCGTTGCCAGCTCCTTCGAAGCGAAACCGCCGAACACGACGGAGTGGATCGCACCCAGTCGAGCGCAGGCCAGCATGGCGATGACCGCCTCCGGCACCATCGGCATGTAAAGGACGACGCGATCGCCTTTCGCAACGCCGAGGCTGGCCAACGCGCCGGCGAAGCGCGCCACTTCATCGCGCAGGGCGCGATAGGTGAAGCGTTGCACCGTCTGGGTGACGGGCGCGTCATGGATCAGCGCGACTTGATCGCCGCGACCGTGCTCGACATGGCGATCGAGGCAGTTCCAGCAGGTGTTGAGCTTCGCCCCGGCGAACCAGCGGTAGAACGGCGGATTGCGGTCGTCCAGCACGCGGTCCCAGCGCTTCAGCCAGCCGATGCCCTCGGCCGCCTCAGCCCAGAATCCATCCGGATCCGCCAGCGACCGTCGATAGACCGCGTCGAACTTGCCCGACATAACCGCCCCTCCCGCTGCCGAAGCTCCGGTGTGCCTCGGTCCTTGCCGTCATCTTGGGGGAATCTCGCAGAAGAGGACAAGGGCTTGCCGATGGGACCAATCGGCACGGCGCGCATCAAATCCAGACCAGCCGCAGCGCGCCGTCGCTATAGTCCGCCCGCCCGGTCCTAGCGCTTCGGCGCCTTCAGGAAGTTTTCGAACGCGTCCTTGTAGTCCGGGTGCCAGCGGGAGAGCGCCGGACGGTTCTCGATGATGTCACCCATCGCCCAGGCCATGCGGCGCTCGTCCATCTCCCTCGTGACGGCGTTGTCGGGGCAGAGGATGTAGAAGTCGCCGCGGGCGAGGCTTTCCAGCATGAAGTCAGCCGCCTGCTCCGGTGTCCAGGCATCGGCCGGCTTCTCCTTGCGGCCCTGCGCGGTCATGCCGGTGAAGACGAAGCCGGGGATCATGAGGTGGGCGGTGACTTGGCACCCGGGCTCGTTCCGCAGCGCATGGGCGAGCGCCTCGGTCGCGACCTTCACCCCCGCCTTGCTCACGTTGTAGGCGGCATCGCCCGGCGGCGTGGTGATGCCCTGCTTGGAGCCGGTGTTGACGATCAGCGCCGGCTTCTTCTGCGCGATCAGCGCCGGCGCAAACTCATGGATGCCGTTGATGACGCCCCAGAGATTGACCGAGAGCACGCGCTGCCAGCCGGCATAGTTCTCCCAGGGCCCGCCGCCGTCCCCGACGCCGGCATTGTTCATGACGAAGGCAATGTCGCCGAAGCTCTCGAGCGCGGTCTCGCGCAGCCGGCGGACGTCGTCGTGCTTGCTGACGTCGGTCGGGACGGCGCGCACGTCGGCCCGGCCGTTCCTGGCAAGGCGCGCGACGTTCTCGGCTGCGCCGTCCAGCGCCGAGCCGGGCAGGTCCGCGAGCACAAGCTTCAGCCCCATCGCCGCCAGACGGCCGGCGGTCGCGAGGCCGATGCCGCTGGCGCCGCCGGTCACGACAGCGGCGCGGCCGGGCGTCAGTGCGGGGTGGGACATGCTCTCGCTGCTCAGGCGAGACCGACAGCGGCCTTGTAGACGTCGAGCAGCTGCTCCTGCTCGGAACGCTCCTGGGCGTCCATCTTCCGCAGGCGCACGATCTGCCGCATGATCTTGGTCTCGAAGCCGGAGGATTTCGCCTCGGAATAGACCTCCTTGATGTCGCCGGCGATCGCGGCCTTCTCCTCCTCCAGGCGCTCGATGCGCTCGATGAACGACTTCAACCGGTCGGCGGCAATCCCGCCCGCATCGGGGGCCATCTTTCTGCTCCGTGGGTGTTCTGCGACTCGCTGCATGATCCCGGCAATCTAGCGACGGGATCGTGACGCAGCAATCGCGGGAGGCCTGTGGAAAAGGTGGATAACGGGTGTCGTTGCCTGGCGCCGCGATTCCGGGCAGAGTGCGGCGCCTTCACCGCCCCGCGATCATGCCACTTCACCATATCCTCCTCGCCGTGCTGATCCAGGTCCTGTGGGGCCCGATCTACACCCTCTGCAAGCCGACGCTGGACTGGTTTCCGCCGCTCACCATGGTGGCGATCGTCTACACGATCGTCGCCGTCGTCTGCACGCCCTTCGCATCGCGACCAAAGACGCCGCGCTTGACGCTGATTCTGATGGCGTTCTTCGGCGGCGCGCTGCAGACCAGCATGGTCTTCCTGGCGCTGAAGTTTCTCCCCGCCTCGACCGCGGTCCTGGCGATGCAGCTGCAATTGCCGGTCGCCGTTGTCGCATCGTGGTTCATGGGACGCGACAAGCCCGATCTCAAGAACACCATCGGCGCCATCGTCTGCCTCGCCGGCGTCGCGATCGTGGTCGGCAGGCCCGAGGCGACCGATGCCTGGTTCGGCCTGATCGCCATGCTCATCGGCATCACCTCCTGGTCGGTGGTTCAGGCGATGACGCCGGTGATCGCACGCGACCAGGGGCTGACGCTCTACACCGCGATGGCGCGTTACGCCGCACCGCAGATGATCGCAGCGGCGCTGCTCTTCGAGCACGACCGCATCGCCTCACTCACCGCCGTCCCGCCGGTCGCCTGGGCTGCCGTCTTCGGTATCGCGATCTTCGGCTTCGCCCTGCCCTATGCCATCTGGTACTGGCTGCTGATGCGGCATCGGGTCGACGAACTGACACCCTTCCTGCTGCTGATGCCGGTCTTCGGCGTCGTGGTCGCCGCCTATCAGCTGCACGAACCCCTGCCAACGACCCTGCTGGTCGGCGGCGCCGTGATCATCCTCGGGCTCGCCGTCATCGTGATCAAGCGCCGACAGCCGGCCGCGAGTTAACCCTTCATTTACGCCAGTTCCTGCATATAAGGGCATGTTTTAGAGACGGCCCCGCTGTGATGAGACGCGACCATCTTCTGCACCTTCTGCCAGCGCTCGCGCTGGTTCTGCTGGGGACTGCTGCCCTCGGTTACGCCGAATTGCGCCCGATCAAGCAGCCCAGGACGCCATTCGCGGTGCTGACGCCGAACGGCGACGCGGCGGATGCGCTGCGTATTGTCGCGGCCGCCGACGGCCGCCTGATCTCGGCCGGCGGCTGGCTAGGCGGCGCCGTCGCCGTCTCCGACGATCCCGATTTCGCCGCCAAGCTCTATCGCGCCGGCGCCAGGCTGGTGCTCCGCGTCGATGGCGCAACGGGCTGCGCCGGACTGACAAGAACACTCGCGAGGACCTCATGAACGCCGTCGAATCCCTCCGCGCCAAGACCGCGCGGTGGCTTGGCATCTATATCTGTGCCCACTTCCCGCTGGTCCTCGGGCTCGAATGGATACGCCAGGGCAGCCCCGGCGTGCTGACCGGGATCGGGGCCGTGCTCGCCCTTGCGACCGGGGCCATGACCTTCGCCGCCAAGGGGCCGGCGCTGCGCTATTTCCTGGGCGCGGCGATGATGCTGACCGTGGCGACTCTCGTGGCGGTGCTCGACGGGCATCCCTGGCAGATCGACATGCATATGTACTTCTTCGCCTCGCTCGCCATGCTGACGGCGTTCTGCGACTGGCCGGTGATCCTGATCGCGACCGCGACGGTCGCGGTCCACCACCTCACCCTCAACTTCGTGCTGCCCGGGGCGGTGTTCCCCAATGGTGGCGACTTCTTCCGCGTCGTCATCCATGCCGTGATCGTGCTGATCGAGGCGGGCGTGCTGATCTGGATCTCGCACCACATGGCGAATGCACTGCTCAACTCGGAGACCGCGGTCGGTGCGGCCGAGGCGGCGAGCAAGAAGGCCCAGGGTCTCGCCGACGAGATCCAGCGCCACGAAGCCTCGGCGCGCGCCGACCGGCAGCGCATGCTGGGCGAGGTCGCCGGCAATTTCGAGCGCGCTGTCCGCACGCTGATCGAGGAGGTGACCACGGATTCCGACCGCGCCGCGGCGCTCGCCGGAACCATGGCGCGCGCGGCACGCGACAATGCGGGCCGGGTCGGTGTCGCCGCCAACTCCTCCAACGCCACGACCGGCAATGCGCAGTCGATCGCCGCCGCGGCCGAGGAGCTATCGGCCTCGGTCGCCGAGATCCAGCGCCAGGTGCAGCGCTCGACCGAGATCACCGCGCGCGCGGTGCAGGAGGCCGGCGCCAGCAGCGCCAAGGTGCGCGAGCTGACCGAGGCGGCACAGAAGATCGGCGACATCGTGCGTCTCATCAACGAGATCGCGTCCCAGACCAACCTGCTCGCCTTGAACGCGACCATCGAGGCGGCCCGCGCCGGCGATGCCGGCAAGGGCTTCGCGGTGGTCGCCAACGAGGTGAAGTCGCTTGCCAACCAGACCGCCAAGGCGACCGAGGAGATCTCCTCCCAGGTGTCGGCGATCCAGGGTGCGACACGCGAATCGGTCGATGCCATTCAGTCGGTCTCGACAACCATCGGCCAGGTGAGCGAGGTGGTCGCCACCATCAACGCCTCGGTCGATCAGCAGAACGCGGCGACCCGTGAGATCGCGCAGAGCGCGCAGAACGTCTCGCGCGATACGGTGGAGACCTCGGGCGTGATCGAGACCGTGCGCGTCTCGGCCGAGGAGACCGGCCAGTCGGCCGAGCAAGTATCGGAAGCCGCACGTGGCCTCCTCGCCCTCTCGCAGCGGCTCAAGGAAGACGTCGATCAGTTCTTGAAGACGCTGCTGGCGGCTTAACGTTAGTGCTTGTGCGCGACCTTTCTGCCCTCTTGCTCGGCCGGGGTCGCTTCCTTCTGGTGCTTCGCCTTCCACTCGTCGTAAGGCATGCCGTAGACGATCTTGCGCGCCTCCGGATCCGGCAGTGCGATTCCCCGCGCCTCGGCGGCTTCGCGATACCAGCGTGAGAGGCAGTTGCGGCAGAAGCCGGCGAGATTCATGAGGTCGATGTTCTGCACATCGGTGCGCTCGCGCAGGTGCTCGACCAGCCGCCGGAAGGCGGCGGCTTCGAGCTCGGTCTTGGTCTTCTCGTCCATGGAATCCTCGGGAAACGGTTTCTGGTCGATATGATCGGCGGCGGGGACGCACCGGTCAATCCGTCGGCTCAATCCCGCGGCGCATAGACCTTAGGGTCGGCAAGGACATCGTTCAGCACCCGGATCAGGCAATCCGCCCATTTGGCGACGCCCGCATCGTCCGCGATCAGATCCTGGCGCATTTCGATCAACGCGTGGGGCAAGCCGGCCGTCTCGGCGTGAGCCGCGATCGAGTAGCCGTGTTCGTCGCGGCCGCTATAGGGCTCGTTGTCGCCGACCACGAGACCCGGCTCGGCCAGCAGACGCTGCATCAGCGGCACCGGCATCCGCGGATCGCGGTTCCAGAGGATGCCGACATGCCAGGGCCGGGCGAAGCCGTTCATCTGCGGCGTGAAGCTGTGCAGCGAGAGAATCGCAGGCTTGCCGGCACGCTTCCGTTCGATCAGCGCCGCGACCGCATGATGATAGGGTTCGAAGATCTCGCGCGCCCTGGCGCCGCGCTCGTCTGGGCTGAGCCCGCGATTTCCCGGCACGGCGATGCGGTCGCTCTCCTGCGTGATCGAGGTGGGGTCATTGAGCCTGCGGTTGCAGTCGATCACCAGCCTGGAATAGGTGCCGAGCACGGCGGGGGCGTCGAGCGCCGCGGCGAGGCGATGCGCCAGCGCGCCGATGCCGATGTCCCAGCCGATATGCTGCCGGAGCTCCGCTTCCGTCAGGCCGAGCGTGCCCAGGCGCCGCGGAATGGCGCGGCCGGCATGGTCGCTGAACAGGACGAGGCGCGCGGCGCCGTCGGGGTTGACCATCTCGAAGGGAGGCGGATCGCCGGGGCCGAGCAGGCTCGGCGCGGCGCCGCCGGTATCGCCCATCATGCTCGATCGTGATTCTGGTGGAGCGCGATTGACCGGTTTCGGGCCCGAGACTAGAAGAAGCCACCCTTCCTGTCACCCCGTCCGGCCGCCTCCCCACATCACGTTTCTGCATGTCTGCGTCACGCACTCAGCTCGAGGCCGCCGTCCATCGCCTGGCGCTCCCGGTCCTGATCCTGGGCGCAGCCCTGATCTCGTTCTCCGGCATCTTCGTGAAGCTCTCCGAGGTCGGTCCGACGGCAACCGGCTTCTATCGGATGTTCCTGGCCCTGCCCTTCTTTCTGGCCTGGATGCTGCGCGATGCCCGCAGCCGGCAGGATCGCGACTTCGTACCCCGCGATCGCCGCGCGCTCGCCCTGGCGTTGCTGGCCGGTCTCTCGCTTGCGGCGGATCTCATCGCCTGGCATTGGTGCCTGCGCATGACGACGGTCGCGACCGCCACCCTGCTCGGCAACACCACGCCGATTTGGGTGGCGTTCGGCGGCTTCCTGTTCCTGCACGAACGTTTCCGCCCGCTGTTCCTGATCGGCCTGGTGCTGGCCATGCTCGGCACCTGGGGCCTGATCGCCGGTGGCACCAAGCCGGTGGAGATCAAGGACGCCGCGGTGCTCGGCCTCGGCCTCTTCACCGGCCTCGCCTATGCCGGCTACTTCCGCTTCGGCACGGCGGCGCGACGCGGCCTCTCGACCGCGCAGGTGATGTTCTGGGGCTCGGTGTCGGCGACCATCGTGCTGCTGCCGGTGGCGCTTGCAACCGAGACTGCCGTGTTGCCGCAGAGTCTGCATGGCTGGGCGATCGTGCTCGGCCTCTCCTTCCTGAGCCAGGTGCTCGGCCAATCGGCCATCAACTGGGCCATGGGTCATCTGCCTGCCGCCTTTTCCTCGCTGACCCTGCTCCTGAACCCGCTCTTCGCCGCCATCGCCGCCTGGCCGATCCTGGGCGAGGCGCTGACCCCGCTGCAGATACTGGCGGGGCTCGGGGTCATCGTCGGCATCCTGCTGGCGCGCCGCGCGCGCTCGCCGGCGCCGCGTGCCGCAACGGCGTGAGATCGGGTCGCAGCCTGACTTGACCCTCCAAGCCGGCGGTCCATAGAGTGCCGCCGAAACGCCGAAGGGGATTCCGTGGAAATCGACCGTAAGGAGCTGCTGCGCCGCATGTTCGCCGCCGCCATCGGCGCCGTCGACCCGTTGCGGATCGTGCCCGCTTGGCTCCCCCAACCGCCCGAGGGTCGGACCATCGTGCTCGGCGCCGGCAAGGCGGCGGCCGCGATGGCAAAGGCGGTGGAGGACCATTGGCCCAGGATTCACGGGGGGCGGCTCGAAGGATTGGTCATCACTCGCTACGGCCATGGGTTGGCGACGCAATCGATCGAAGTCGTCGAGGCGGCGCATCCGGTACCCGACGAGGCCGGCCAAGTCGCGGCGCGCCGGATCCTGGAGCGCACCCGCGGCTTGACGCCGGACGACCTCGTGCTCTGCCTGATCTCCGGCGGCGCCTCGGCGTTGATGGCAGTGCCGGGCGGCATGTTGACCCTCGCCGACAAGCAGGCGGTGAACAAAGGATTGCTGAAATCAGGCGCCAATATCGCGGAGATGAATTGCGTCAGGAAGCATCTCAGCGGCATCAAGGGCGGCCGGCTCGCGGCGGCGGCGCATCCGGCACGGGTTGCCACGCTGCTGATCTCCGACGTGCCGGGCGACGATCCCTCGGTGATCGGCTCCGGGCCCACCGTCGCCGACCCGACCAGTGCCGCCGATGCGATCGCAGTGATCGAGAAGTATCGTCTCGCAGTGCCGGACGCGGTTCGTCGTCATCTCCAGTCCCCCGAGGCGGAGACACCGAAGCCCGGCGATCGGCGCTTGGCGGGCGCCACCACCGCGATGATCGGCACGCCGCAGGCGGCGCTCGATGCCGCGGCCAAGGTCGCAAGCGAAGCCGGCTATCGGCCCATCGTGCTCGGCGATCTCGAAGGCGAGGCGCGCGACGTCGCGCTGGTGCATGCCGGGATCGCGCGGCAGGTGGCCCGGCACGGCCAGCCCGCGCCGGCGCCGGCGGCAGTGATCTCCGGCGGCGAGACCACGGTCACCGTGCGCGGCAAGGGCCGCGGCGGACGCAATGCCGAGTTCCTGCTGGCGCTCGCGGTAGCGCTCGATGGGCACCGCGGCATCTACGCGATCGCTGGCGATACCGACGGCATCGACGGCACCGAGGACAACGCGGGCGCCGTCCTGGAACCTGACAGTCTCGCCCGCGCGGCGAAGCTCGGCGTTGATGCCAAGGCGCGTCTCGCCGACAATGACGGTTACGGGTTCTATTCTGCGCTCGGCGACCTCGTCGTCACCGGCCCGACCCGTACCAATGTCAATGATTTCCGTGCTATCCTGATCGACGAGTCCGCAGTCCAATCCTCATACAAAGGCAAGGGATGAGACGCCATCGCAAGGCCAAGATCGTGGCGACCCTGGGCCCCGCCAGTTCCGACCGCCATCGCATCGAGGCGCTGTTCCGGGCCGGCGCGGACATCTTCCGCCTGAACCTCTCTCACGGCACGCACGAGGATCACAAGGCGCGCTACGACATCATCCGCCATATCGAGCGCGACTACGAGCGGCCGGTCGGCGTGCTGGTCGATCTGCAGGGGCCGAAGATCCGGGTCGGCACGTTCAAGGACGGCGCGGTCGAGCTGCAAGTGGGCCAGGACTACCGCTTCGATCTCGATCCGAAGCCCGGCGATGCGAAGCGCGCGCCGCTGCCACATCCCGAAGTGCTCTCCGCGGTGCATCCGGGATCGAGCCTCTTGCTCGACGACGGGCGGCTGCGCCTCAAGGTCAAGGAGCAACGGCAAGACTGCGTCGATTGCGAGGTGGTGGTCGGCGGGCGCCTGAGCGACCGCAAGGGCGTCAACATCCCCGACTGCGTGCTGCCGCTGTCACCCTTGACCAAGAAGGACCACCAGGATCTGCGCTTCGGGCTCGACCTCGGCGCCGATTGGGTGGCACTCTCCTTCGTGCAGCGGCCGGAGGACATCGCCGAGGCGCGCAAGCTGATCGCCGGCCGCGCGCGGATCATCGCCAAACTGGAGAAGCCGCAGGCGATCGAGCATCTCGAAGAGATCATCGACCTCTCCGACGCCGTCATGGTGGCGCGCGGCGACCTCGGCGTCGAGCTGCCGCCGGAGGACGTGCCCGGGCTGCAGAAGCGGATCGTGATCGCCAGCCGCCGCGCCGGCAAGCCGGTGGTGGTCGCGACCCAGATGCTGGAATCCATGGTGAACTCGCCGGCGCCGACCCGCGCCGAGGCGTCCGACGTGGCGACCGCGATCTACGACGGCGCCGATGCGGTAATGCTCTCGGCCGAATCGGCGTCGGGCAAATATCCGATCGAATCCGTCACCATGATGAACCGCATCATCGAGCGGGTGGAGAAGGACCCCTCCTATCGCCGCATCATCGACGCGCAGCATTCCGACCCGGAGGCCACCGGCAACGACGCGATCAGCGCCGCGGCGGCACAGGTCGCGCACACGCTCTCGGCGGCAGCCATCGTGACCTACACGACCTCGGGCTCGACCACGCTGCGGGTGGCGCGCGAGCGGCCGGAGGTGCCCATTCTCTGCCTCACCGGCGACCTGAGCACGGCGCGGCGCCTGGCGCTGCTCTGGGGCGCGCATTGCGTCCACACCGCCGACATCCGCACCTTCTCCGAGATGGTGGACAAGGCACGGCGCATCGCCTTGAAGCAGGAGATCGCCAAGCAGGGTGAGCGCCTGGTGATCACCGCCGGTGTCCCCTTCGGCACGCCGGGCTCGACCAACACGCTCCGCGTGGCGTGGATCGAGTAGCTGCAGCTCTTCCCTCTCCCCTTGAGGGAGAGGGTTACACAGGCTTAGCGAGCCAAAGGCGAGCTTAGCGGAAGTTGGGTGAGGGGTCGCTCGGCGGCAGCCCGGATCACTCCCGCCGCTTGAACAGCAGGCGCTGGTAGAGATAACCGATGCCGATCAGGCTCAAGCCCAGCCCGAGGAACGATGCGACGCGCAAGAGGCCGGTGACGTTCGAGGCGTCGATCAGGAAGAGCTTGCAGACGGTCAAGAGAACCACCACCGCCGAGGCATAGCGCAGCATCTGGTTGCGTTTCCAGCTGCCCAGGCCGAGCAGCGAGAGCCCGTAGAGCATCCAGACCGCGGAATATCCGGTTTGCTCGCCGTTGGTGATCTCACCTTCGGTGAGCACGGGGCCATGGGCGATCTGCCGGATGGTGAGGGTGATCCAGGCGAACCCGGCGACCAACGCGATGAGGCCGACCGCCTGCGCCGCCTGCTTCGGCAGCTTCTCGGCGGTCAGCAGGAGCAGCGCCGCCGGCAGGGCATAGACCAGCAGCAGCCGGTTGAAGACCCAGGGCGTGCCGACGTCGATCGAATCCAGCATCGGGTTGGCGAGGATGAAGCCGCCGATGACGAGCGCGCCCGCGGAAAGGCCGGCGAACGCATACGCGGCCATCAGGATCGCGCGGTCCCGGAAGCGCAGGAGGCCGAGGGCCAGAGCGGCCCAGGTGCTGGAGAGGAGTCCGGCACGCAGGAAGTCGCCGCCGCTGTCGGTGACGCTGCGACCGATAAGCCAGTCGATCTCCAGCCAGATGAACAGTGCGGCGAAGCCGGCGGCGGCGAGCGCATGAATGCCGAGCGCGCCGGCATAGCGCGGCTCCCGCTGTCTCAGTTGGTTGAGCCACACGGCGGCCGCGAGGTGCAGCGCGCCCAGGATCGCCGCCTGAACCGACCAGGAAAGCCAGAGCGCCTCCGCGTTCAGATTGAGATAGGCGCCGCCGAAGATGAAGGCCGTGCCGAGGGTCGAGAGGCCGGCCCAGTGTGCGGGACGCGCGGATTTCATCTCGAACCAGAAGCCGCCGAGGCCGAAGGCGGCGCCGAGCAGGATGCCGGTCGCAATGAGATCGCCGGTGCGATCGGCGGTGCCGTGTGCGCTCCAGTCGTAGCCGAGCGGGCTCCAGGCGGCGTAGGCGCCGATCGCGATGGCGGCACCGACCAGGGCCGGGATCTCCTCGGCGGTGAACCGGTGCGCCGCGGCGAGATGTGCCAGTGAGAGCACGATCAGGAAGCCCCAGTCGTCGAGCCGGTACGATCCCGCCATCAGCCAGAGCGCCATCAGCAGGAAGCAGCCGATGCTGGCGGTGCGCGCGGTCAGCGTCATCTCCCGCGTGACGGCGACGCCGCCTTTGCCGTAGAGCGACCAGAGCTGGGTCACGTCGGTCGCCAGCAGGAACAGCGGCAGCCAGAGCGTCGCGAGCCGCGCGCCTTGCGTCGGGCTGTCCCAGAAGGCCCAGAACAGCGCCCAGGCGAGGCCGCCGCCGATGCCGAGTGCGGCCAGGTACCACCAGCCGCGCTTGTGCTGCAGGATGAGGGCGCCGAGCTGGATCAAGAAGAGATAGGCGAAGAGCACGCCTGCCTGCGGCGTGCCGCTGGCGACGATCGCCGGCGTGATGAAGCCGCCGGCAAGGCCGACGATCCCGACGAACGGGCCTTCCCTCAGGGCGAGCGCAATGCCGATCGCCGTCACGACGGCGAGGCAGACGAAGCCGAAGCCGGGCGAGAGCAGGTGATAGAGCGCCGTCGCCGCGAACAGGCTGGCGAACCAGTCGGCGACCGCAGCGGCAGCCAATGCTTGGGCGATCGCCGGCGCCTGGCGGCGCAGCCATTGGCCGCCGCCGAGTAGCGCCGTACCGAGCAGCAGGCCGAGCAGGATCCGCACGGCCGGGGACAACAGGCCGATGTCGATCGAGTATTTGACCAGGAAGGCGCCGGCCAAGGCCAGCATCACCGCGCCGATCCAGATGAAGAGGCCACCGCCGAGTTTCATCTCGAAATCGAGCCGCGGCTTTGCCGGCTTCGGCGGCGGGGCGGCGCGCATCGCGGCAGGCGGGGAGATCGGCGCCCGTGTCGGAGCGGTCACCGTGGTTTCGACGGCCGGAGCCCGGACCGGTTCCGTCGCTTCGACACGCGGCTGCGGCTGGGGTGTTGCGACCGGCGCACCCGCAGCCTGCCCTTGCGCCCGAAGTGCGGCGCGGAGCTGTCCGATCTCACGTTCGAGATCGGCAATCTTCAGATTGGCCCGGACCGCCAGGACCGGAACCGCGATGACGAAGAACAGGCCGGCGATGACCAGGAGCGGGATCATGCGTGAGAGAACTCTGGCACAGCGCCAAGGCGAATACGATTCACTTGCCGCGCACCGCGTTCGGCGTGGCGCAACCTAGATCGGCTGCGTCGAGCGCGCCATCGCCGCAGTTTGGAGTCTCAGGGGTTCGGGTCCTGGATGTCCGGCAAGACCTGCTTCCAGGCCTTCACCGCGGCATCGCCCTTGGCAACATCCTCGGGCTTCATGTCCTGGGTGAGAAGCTCGAGGATGTTCTTGCCGTCCTCGTTGCCCTGGCGCGCGGCCAAGGTGGCGTAGAGATAGGCTTGGGTCAGGTCCTTCGGCACGCCGACACCCTGATAGTAGAGCGCGCAGGTATCGACCTGGGCTTCGGCCATGCCCTGGTCGGCGGCGGCCTTGGAGAGTGCCAGCGCCTTGGCGGGATCGGCGGCGGCGACGCCTTCGCCGGAGAGATAGAGCTTGCCCAAGAGGAACTGCGCGCGCGCATTCCCCGCCTTCGCCGCCGGCTCCAGCCATTTCGCCGCCTCGGCGGGATCGGGCTTCACCCCCTTGCCCTCGAAATACATCTGCCCGACGGCGGCCTGGGCGGAGGTTTGCCCGGCCGCGGCCAGCGGCATGAACTCCTTCATCGCCGTCGCGTAGTCGCCCTTCTCATAGGCCTCGAAGCCCTTGACGCCGTCGGCGCACGCAGGACCGGAAACGGCGATCGCCGCAACGGCGGCGATCGCAATCGAAAGAGAACGGGCGGATCGATGCATATCGTCAGTCACTCGTCTTGGTCGGTTTCTCCGGCGCCGCCGCGGCGATCAGGTTGGCGCCCGACGGCTGCAAGTCGCCCGGTATAGCCGGATATTGATCGTAGCGATACATGTCCTTGCGGAACTGCGGCACACCGTCCTCGTCGACCCAAGCCGTCATGTAGACGACATGGATCGGTATCGGCGACTTCAGCGGAACCAGTGTGGTCTTGCCGTCCTCCACCACCTGGTCGATATGCGGCCGCTGCCAGTCGGGGTCGTTGCTAAGAAGATAGGCGGCGAGATCGACCGGCCGCTGCAACCGCATGCAGCCCGAGGAGAAGTAGCGGTCCTGCTTGGCGAACAGCTCCTTCTGGTTGGTGCCGTGCAGATAGACCGATTCCGGGTTCGGGAAATCGAGCTTCACCGGCCCCAGCGCGTTCTCCGGCCCCGGCTGCTGCACCAGGCGGTAGGGGAAATTCCCCGGGCCGACCGAAGACCAGTCGACGGCGCTGGGATCGACCTCCATGCCGCTGCCGTCATAGAGATGGAAACCATGGGAGGAGAGGAAGTTGGGATCGGCGCGCGCCCGGCGCACCTCGTCGTTGGAGGCGATCTTCTCCGGCGCGTTCCATTCCGGATTGAACTTGGCGAGCTTGATCACGCTGTCGAGGGTCGGCGTCTTGCGGTCGATCTTGCCGACGATCGCCTTCGAATAGAACGCGACCTTGCCATTCTCGATCACCTTCGCCTCTTGGGCGGGGATGTTGACGACCAGGTGCCGCGCCTCGAACTTGCCGCCCTGCTCGCGCATGCGCTGCAGGTTGAGCAGGATCATCCGCACGCGCACATCGGCGCCGACATTCATCTCCTCGATGGTCCGCGCACCGATGACGCCGTCGTCGTTGAGGCCGTGGTTGCGCTGGAACAGCTCGACCGCCGCGACCAAGTCGGGATCGTAGGTGTTGTCGCTCGCGGTGGTCGCCGCGAGCTCGCCCGTCGCCTGCAGGCGCTTGCGGAGCGCCGGCACCGCGGGATCCGATTTGCCGGGCTCGAGCTTGTCGATCTTCGGCACGCTGGGCCAGCCGCCGGCCTGGTAATAGGCGACATAAGTCGGGAGCGCCTTATAGAGACTCCAGAAGCGATAATAGGAGGGCCACTGCATACCCATCATCGCGCCCGGATCCTTGGTCCCGGCGGCGGTCTCGAGCATGGCGGCGCCGCGCTGCTTCGCGCTGCCGAGCGGGCCGGTGGCTTCGACCGCGGTCGCGACGAACACCGCGGACATCAGCGCCTCGTTGCGGGTCTGGGAATCGCCGTCGGTCGGCGGCGCCATGCCGGCGATCTTGAGGACAGTCTCCTGCGGCAGGGGCATGCCCGCCTGGATGGCGCGCGGGATCTGCACGATCCAGGCCTGGCCCAGGATCGAATAGCCGTTGGCCGTGGTCCACAGCGCCGCATTGTTGTGCGCGGCATAGAACGCCTTCAGCCCCGCCCAATCGAGCTTGAGCCCGGCCAGGGCGGGATCGGCCGCGAGCGCATCGAGCACAGCGGCGATGCCCGGAACCGGCGCCGGCACGGCCTGCGGCAATGCAGGAGCCTGCGCCGGCTGCGGCTTCTCCAGCGGAATGCGGTCCGCCGAATCGGCGAAGGCGTGGGTGGTTGCCGCCAGCATGAGGGCGCCAGAAATCACGGCGGCGGTTCGAATCAGTGCGCGTCGCATAAGTCACCAGTCGGTCTGGGGCTGCGGCCGGACCTTAGCAAAGCGGCCGTCCCCTGTCATGAGCGGGGCGTGTGATCCCGGTCTCAGATCGGAGAGATCAGGCTAGGCCAGGCCCGGGCGGCCGAACGCCGTGGCGGCGATGGTGGATTCCATGAAGATCCGCATGCCCCCCGGCTGTTCGAAGACTTTGTCGTCACGCTCATGGAAAAGTTCAATCTCGACCGCCCCCGCCGCCTTGGCCTGGGCTTCCGCCGTTTCGGTCGCCCAGAGGCGGGCGGCCGTGCAGGCGGCTTCCAGGTCCACGAAGTCCTTGATGCCGCTGGCAAGATGGGTGCGAAAGATGCCGTCGGCCGGTGAGGTCACGGTGACCGTGACCCGCTGCATGATGCCGCCGGCGACGGCCCCGACGGCATTGGAGACCTCGGCGAAAGGCGGGATCACCAGCCGGGTGCGCAACCGCCGCGCGATCTCCGGATAATAGCTTCCCACCGGCGCGCCGATCGCAAGCAAGGGGTGCTTCAGCGACAGCGCCGCATCGAAGAGATCGGTCTCATGACTTGAGCCGGCGGGAGCGAGCGAGCGCTCGATCAGGTAGCGCCCGAGCACGCCCCAGTGGTGGTCGTTGATATGCGCCTGGTCGTTGATCACCGCATCGAGCAGGACACGGCCGGACTGCACGACCACCCGTTCGATCACCGCGCGGCAGAGCGCTTCGGCATCGGCTGGCGGATGCCAGCCGGCTTGCGGCGGACGGCGGAGAAAGAGACGCGCGCCGAGCTCGGCCGCCTCGCGGTTCCAGCCGGATTGCATCCCGAGCACATGGGCGGCGTCGCTGGGTGCGAGACTCGCGATCACCGCCAGACCGCGATCGACCAGCCGGGCGAGATTCCGCGCAACCGCCGGCCCGACGACCATGTCGGCGAGCGCTACCGGTCCATCGGCGAGACGGTCCCAGACCTGCTGCTGCCCGGCGCTGAGGCCACCGGCGCCGGTGTCGAGCGGTCGCTGGCGCAGCGCAAACTGCCCGCGATACGGCATCATCTCGTCGCTCGCGTCCTGCTCGCGCAGCATGTTGAGCACTGCCGGATATTGCATCGCCAGCAGGCTCACCGGCACCACGCGGCGCGGGCCGACCATGAAGCCGTGATGCTCGTCGATGCGGACCTCGCTGTCCCCGCCTATGCCGTAGGTGTGGACGGCGACCGCCTCCACCATGGTCTTCCAGCCGCCGACGGTGGCGCCCTCCTTGTTGAGGACGGGGCGGCCGTTCTTCAGCATGGCGATGTCGGTCGTGGTGCCGCCCATGTCGGAGACGATCACCGTCTCCTCGCCGGAAAGATGGCGTGCGCCGACCAGGCTGGCAGCGGGGCCGGAGAGGATGGTCTCGACCGGACAGGCGAGCGCCACCGACTGGTCCATCAGCGAGCCGTCGCCCTTCACCACCATCAGCGGCGCGCCGATCCCCTGCTCCGCCATCAGCCCGGCGACGGCGCGGATCAGCTGCTGCAGCTGCGGGATCAACCGCGCGTTCAAGGCGCAGGTGAGCGCGCGGCGCGGGGCGTCAAGCTTGGAGGTGAGCTCGTGCCCGCAGGAGACCGGGCGATCGGTCAATTCGCGGATGAGATCGCGCAGCGCCAGCTCATGGGCGGGATTGCGCACCGAGAAATAGCCGCTGACCGCGAAGGCCGCGACCTTGGACGAATATTGGAGGATGGCCTTCCTGGCCGCAGCCAGGTCGAGCCCCGCCTGCTCGTCGCCGCTCGGCTTGTGGCCGCCCTCGATGAAGACCACGGGGTCGCTGCCGAGCGCCTGTTTGAGGTTGGCGCGTTCCAGCGCCTTCGCGTCATAGCCGATCAGGATCAGGCAGATCGGCGCGCCATGGCTCTCGACGATGGCGTTGGTGGCGAGGGTGGTCGAGATCGAAACCAGGGCGATGTCGGCCGGCGCCATGCCACCGGGCATGTGGGCCAGCACCCGCTCCATGGCGCCTTTGAGCCCGATCGAGAGATCGTGCTTGGTGGTCAGCGCCTTCGCGGAGGCGAGCACGCCACCCTTCAACCCTGGCGCCGGGTCGAAAAGGACGGCATCGGTATAGGTGCCGCCGGTATCCAGGCCGAGCAGGATCGGCACGATGAGCCCTCGGATATGCGGGAATCTGCCGCGGGATTTGCCCGGATCGACCCGCTATGGTCAAGAGCCCGCGCGGTCCGGGTCGACGCATTCGGTGCCGCGCTTCGGGAAGCCTGGATTGATCCTTGTCAAGGGCAAATTTGCTTTGCCAGACAAGGACATCTGTGGCAATTTTCGATTCGAACCTCAATCAAAAGAAAGTACGTGATGACGTTGAAAAGGCCGTGGGGGCCAATTCCGAACGAAAACACCAATTCCAAACGGCTGATCGGCCGCCGCGCCTTGCTGCGCACCGGCCTCGCTGCGGCGGCAGCCGGCCTCGTTCCCGGATCGGCCTTTGCCGCTCTCCCGCCGGGTGACCGCACCCTCGCCTTCTTCAACACCCACACCAACGAGAGCCTGAAGGCCACCTATTGGCGGGGCAGCGCGTTCGACCACGGCGCGCTCACCGAGATCAACTTCGTGTTGCGCGACTTCCGCACCGGCGACGTCCATCCGATCGACGTCAACCTGCTGGACCTTTTGACCGACCTCCATCGCCGCACCGGCAGCCGGCAGCCGTTCCAGGTGATCTCCGGATATCGCAGCCCGAAGACCAACGCGACGCTCGCCGCCGAAAGCAACGGGGTCGCGACCCACAGCATGCATATCGAGGGCAAGGCGATCGACATCCGCCTGGCCGATGTCAACCTCAGCGACCTCCACAGCAACGCCGTCGCCATGAAGCGCGGCGGCGTCGGCATGTATCCGCAGTCGGACTTCGTCCACGTCGATACCGGCCGCGTCCGCTACTGGTAGTTCGTCGCGCGACGGATCCTGCTGGTTCAACCCATTCTGTTGACCGTTCACTCGTCATCCCGGCGCCAGGCACCGGGATTCGCGCCTTGGATGCCGCACGATGGAAAGCGTGGATGCCGGGACCAAGTCCCGGCATGACTTCTCGGGACGTTTGTTCGCGACGGCTGGGACCGTTGCCCCGCCGAATTCGCTTCCGCACCCCGATCACGCGCTTCGTGCTTGCGCGCGGTGATATCGGCCGGCTATCGATGACGCCATAGGGTGGACGCATGGGCGATTGGCGGGGCAGGGATTTCCAGGCGGGCGGCCGTTCGGTGGTGGTCGCCGGCGAGGCCGCCGCCGCCACCTCCCATCCGCTGGCGACCCTCGCCGCGATCGAGACCCTCCGGGCCGGGGGCACCGCGATCGACGCCGCGATCTGCGCCGCCGCGGTGCTCGCGGTGGTCGAGCCGGAATCGACCGGCATCGGCGGCGACTGCTTCGTCCTGATGTCGGTCGCCGGCAGCGACCGGGTGATGGCCTATAACGGCGCCGGCCGCGCGGGTGCCGCCGCCGATCCCAACTGGTTCCTGAAGCGCGGCATCCAGACGATCGATCCGGACAGCATCCATGCGGTGACGGTGCCCGGGGCGGTCGAGGCCTGGTGCCGCCTGGCCGAGGACCATGGCCGGCTCGGCATCGACCGGCTGTTGCAGCCGGCGATCCACTACGCCGAGCAGGGATTCGGCGTGACGCCGCGGGTCGCCTTCGACTGGCAGCTCGGCGCGCCGCGCCTCGCGCGCCATCCGACCAGCGCGCGGCTCTATCTCAAGAACGGGAAGCCGCCGCAGGTCGGCGACCGGATGCAGCTGCCCAATCTCGCCAAGGCGCTGCGCGAGATCTTGTGGAAGGGCAAGGCCGGCTTCTACGAAGACTGGGTCGCCGAGGACATCGTCCGCACCTTGAAGGCCGAGGGCAGTCTGATCACGCTGGAGGACCTCGCCGCGCATCGCGGCGAGTACGCGCTGCCGATCAAGACCAGCTATCGCGGGCTCGACGTCTGGGAATGCCCGCCGCCCGGCCAGGGGCTGACCGCGCTCCTGATGCTGAACATCCTCTCGCAATTCCCCTCGGTCGGGCCGGCGCCGCTCTCGCCGGAACGGCTGCATCTCGAGATCGAAGCGGCGAAGCTTGCCTATGCGGCGCGCGATCGGCATATCGCCGATCCCGATCACGCCAAGGTCCCGGTCGAGGCGCTCCTGTCCCAGGAGCACGCCAAGGCGCTGGCACGCGAGATCGATCCCGATCGCGCGATGCGGGCGCCGCGGGCGCGGGTGCTGGAGACGCATCCCGACACGGTCTATCTGACCGTGGTCGATCGCGATCGCAACGCGGTCAGCTTCATCAACTCGCTCTATTACCAGTTCGGCAGCGCGCGGGCGACCGAGCGCTCCGGCATGCTGCTGCAGAACCGCGGCGCCTGTTTCCGGGTCGAGCCCAACCATCCGAACTGCATCGGCCCGTCGAAGCGCTCGATGCATACGATCATCCCCGCCATGGTGACCGGCGAGGGACGGGTCGTGCTCTCCTTCGGCGTGATGGGCGGCGATTATCAACCCATGGGCCAGGTCCACATCCTCACCAACCTGCTCGACTTCGGCATGGACCCCCAGGCGGCGATCGACTGCCCGAGGGTGCATCACGAGGACGGCATCGTCGGCGTGGAGACCGGCATCCCGGAGCCGCTGTTCCTCGCCCTCTCCGACCGCGGCCACAAGGTGCTGCGGCCCGACCTGCCGATGGGCGGCGGCCAGGCAATCGCCATCGACTGGAAGCGCGGCGTGCTGCTGGCCGGCTCCGACTCCCGCAAGGACGGCTGCGCCCTCGGGTTCTGAGGCGCGGCTTGACAGGGCGGTGGGCCCGCCCCAGCCTTAACCGGCCATTAACCAAGACCGGGCTAGGGTCTCGCATGATTGGTCCCCCTGGGCCAGGATGGGATCTGGGACGAGGATCGCCATGAACGATCGGGCCGACGATCTGGCTCAACTGCAATCGCGGGTCGAAGCCGCCAAGGACCGCCTCGGCGGCGTCGAGGCGGATCAGCGCAAATACGGGCTCCGGCTCGACGACCTGGTGCGCATCGTCGAGGGCGCCCTCTCGCGCCAGAGCGCCGACCTGCAGGCCGCGCGCATCAAGTCGGCCTCGCTGGAGACCGAGCTCGACGACGCGCGCAACACCATCTCCCGCCATGAGCTCGACCTCGCCGGCAAGGACACGGACATCGCGCGGCTCGAGCTGCAGAACGAGCAGCTTCGCGGCATGGTGATGACCCTCCTGGAGCTGGTCGAGGGCCGCAGCACGACGCCGCTGCGCGAGGCGATGGTCCGCCTGGAGCGCGGCGTGCGCCACCTCCTGACCGAGACCGCCTCCGCGCGGCCGCGCGTCGCAGCGCCCGCGCCCATGGAGACGGCACCAATGCCCCAGCCGACGGCGCCCACGCGGCCCGTCCTGGTGCCGAGCCAGCCCATCGAAGGACGCGTGCCCCTCAAACCCGCAACGCCCGAGCCAGCAGCACCCGCGGCGCCGAAGCCCACCACGGGCGCTCCAGAAATCGACGCCGCGGAGATCGGCGAGGCACTGATCGAACTCACCAGCCTCGGCCGCGGCAGTTCCGAGGAGATCGTGCCGGAGCCGCCGGAAGCACCGGCGGCCCGCCCGGTGGCACAGTTCCTCCGACGCGCGGCCTCCGACACGTCGATCGCGGAAGCGATCTCCTCAGAAGCCTGAGCGTTGCCGCCTAGCCTGATGCCGCAAGAGGCGCCCGCAACGTGACCCGAGTCTCTGTGGGCTTGAAGGCGAAGGCGGTCATTGCGCTCGCCGTCCTTTTTCTTGCCATCCAGTCGATCTATGTGCTGGTCGAAGACCGGCTGTTCGTCGCCGAGGCCACGGCTTCATTGCAGCAGCGGGCGCGATTGTTGGCCGACCTCTATGCCGGCGCCGTCTCCGGCTCGGTTTGGGAATACGACAAGGAGGCGACGCGGGCCCAGCTCAAGGCCCTGCAAACCCAGTTGCCCGAGTTCGAGCGCGCGCGGATCGTCGAGCCTGAAGGGCACGAGTTCATAGCGCTCGGCGTCGACAGCCGGCCCGCCGCGGTGACGGCATCGGCCGAGATCCGCAACGACGACAACCTGATCGGCACCATCACGATCGAGCTTTCGGACGGCATCCTCCGGGCCGAGCGCGCAGCGCATCTGACCCGCCTCATCACCACCGCGGCGATCATGGGAACGGCGCTGCTGGTCCTCACCCTCATTGCGCTGCATCTGGTGATCCGGCCGCTGGAGCGGATCACGCCGCTGATGCGCAGCTTCGCCGCCGGCGATCTCGAGCACAACGTGCCCTATCGCGACCGCAACGACGAGGTCGGCGCCATGGCGCGGGCCCTCGAGGTGTTCCGCGAGCATGCCAGCCGCCGACTTGCCGCAGAGCTCGCGCTGAAGCGCCACAGCGAGGAACTGGATCGCCTCAACCGCGACCTGAGCCGCGCCCGCGACGCGGCCGAGGCTGCCAACCGGGTGAAATCGGATTTCCTGGCGGCGATGAGCCATGAGATCCGCACGCCCTTGAACGGCATCCTCGGCATGCTGCATCTCCTGGCGGAATCGAAGCTCGATCCCGACCAGCGCACCAAGCTCGGGACATTGGAGCGCTCGGCGCAAAGCCTGCTCTCGCTGCTGAACGACATCCTCGACTTGGCGAAGATCGAGGCCGGGCGCGTCGATCTCCACATCGCGCCCTTCTCGCCGCGCGAGCTGCTCGGCAACATGGCGACGCTGTGGCAGCCGATGGCGCTCTCGCGCAATCTCGCGCTGACGGTCTCCGTGGCGCCGAGCGTGCCGCCGCTGCTGCTCGGCGACGGCAACCGCCTCGGCCAGGTGGTCGCCAACTATCTCAGCAACGCGATGAAGTTCACCGATCGGGGTGGCGTCACGGTCTCGGCCGAGGCGAAGCCGGTCGGCGACGAGCTTCACGAGATCACGATCGCGGTCAAGGACACCGGCGTCGGCATCGCGCCCGAGGCGCAGAAGCGCCTCTTTCAGAAGTTCAGCCAGGCGGAGCTGGCGGCGCGGAAGCCGGGCAGCACCGGGCTCGGTCTCGCGATCTCCAAGGAGCTGATCCAGCTGATGAACGGCACGGTCGGGGTCGAGAGTGCCCCGGGTGCGGGCGCCACCTTCTGGCTGAGAGTGCAATGCCGCGTAGCCGAGCCGGCAGAGGTGCCGACGGAGGAGATCGACACCGAGGCGCTGCTCGGCGATCTCGGCACGCGGAAGGTGAAGGTGCTGGTGGCCGAGGACAACCCGGTCAACCAGCGCGTGGTCTGCGCCATGCTGGAGCTCGGCGGCCACGGCTTCGTCCTCGCACATGACGGCCAAGAGGCGCTGGAGGCGGTGCAGCGCGAGGCTTTCGATCTCGTCCTGATGGACGTTCAGATGCCGGTCATGGACGGCCCCACGGCGACCCGCGCCATCCGCGCCCTCGGCGGCAAGTACCGCGATATCCCGATCGTCGCCCTGACCGCCAACGCCATGCCCGGCGACGAGAAGAGCTACCGCGCCGCCGGCATGAACCACTATCTCTCCAAACCCTTCTCCCCCGACGAGCTCTCCGTCGCCCTCCGCCGCGCCGCCGGCCCGGACGTCGCGCGGATCAGAAGCGCGACGTTCAGGCCGGCCGAGCCGGAGCCGAGCCAACAACAGGCGATGGGCGAGTTGCTGAAAGAGATTTGATCTTTAGTCGCTCTCGCGAGAGCAGCCCGGCAATCGGCGCGCGACCGGAATCTGGCGATAGCCTCCCATTTCCGGTACCGTGCTCCTCAGTCCAAGCAGGAGTTTTATGACAGGGTGGGGATATGATCGCGATCGTGCGCGGCGTTGGGCTGTGCCTGCTGCTGGCCATGAACCTGCATCCGCTGCGCGACAGCTATGCCGCCTCCGACGTCACAAAGACACCGCCCGGATACACGATGGTTTGCAGCGTCGACGAAACAGACACGCAGCATTTGGACATTGCCGTATATCCGGATTCCATCGATGACTGGACCATCGCGCAGAAGCTCTGCCGCAAATTCGCCGTCGCGTTTGTTTTTCAGGTGGTCGAACCGAAGCCCGTCGACGCGCTTCCTCCAGACGGCGGTAGCGGATCGAGCCTCGAAGACCCGTTCGTGTTCAAGAAACCCCTCTACCAGTTCGAATTGATCGCCGTGATGTTGGACTTTAGAAACCGTGTGCCGGATCGGCGCAATACCAAAGGTTATCTGTTTCGCAGCCCGGCCGGGACCTATCTGCTCTACGCCGTCTTCGACACAGCGGCAGGCCGGAAGGTCCTGTGCTACGACATCTCGCACTTTGCCGGCTACGCCAAGAGCGGCGATTGAAACATGCGACGGCAGAGCAGGCCCTCACCCTTCTCCTCGCCCCAAGTTGGGGCGAGTAAGAGTGGGGTTGATGGTTCCGCTACTCCGCCGCCCGAAGGAAATCATGGTTGCTTCAGCAAAGTCCGCCGAATGACCTCAAGGACGCCATCCATATTCCGAAGCACTTCGTTGTTCCAAAACCGCAGCACACGATAGCCATGGATGCCGAGCGCCAGCGTCCGCGCCTCATCCTGCGCCTTGCGCTCGTTGTGCTGCCCACCATCCACCTCGATTGCGAGCATTTCGGACAGGCATGCGAAATCCGCGACATACTGCCCGATCGGCACCTGCCTGCGGAATTTGTAGCCCTCGATCTGCTCACGATTGATCCGATACCAAAGAGCTCGCTCCGCATTGGTCATTTCGCGCCGCAGCTTCTTTGCCAGCTTCACCGTGCGTGCAACGTTGCGTCGGACGACCGGATATTCAGGTCGCATCGGAGTTTGGCTCGCCCATCAACCCCACCTTACCGCCCCAACTTGGGGCGGAGTGGCTCCATCGCGTTCTTCTCGTTGTGATCGTACCACGCGCGGGGAACCAAAGTCAGCGGAGCTGGCTCTTGGGACCCCTGTCGTTCAGCCAATCTTGAATGCGCCTCACGCGGGCAGCGGGGCCAATCGGACCGATGATCCGGCCGGCCCCGCTCAGCCGCAGCGCCTTACTTCGGCAGCGTGCCTTCGATGCCCTGGGCGAGCCAGTCCATGCCGGCGATGGCGCCGTCGTCGAGCATCTGGCCGGAGGCGACCTTCGGGCTGCCGTCCTGGGCGTTGATCGGGCCCATGAAGATCATGGTGTCGCCG
>DATKMF010000135.1:0-62257 GCA_035542015.1 Candidatus Cybelea sp. | reverse complement strand
TCGAGCTCGTCGGCTGCGACCTCGTCGAGGTGTCGCCGCCCTACGACCCGACCGGCAACACCGCCCTGCTCGCCGCCAACCTGCTCTACGAGATGCTCTGCGTGCTGCCGGGGGTGAAGTACCGGAATTAGCTGCGCTACTCTCCCGCCTTGCTCTGCAGCACCGGACGGCCGGGCGCCGGGAAGCTACGGTCGTGCTTCAGCGCGGGGATCTTGCGGCGCGCTTCCGCCACCTGGTCCAGGTCGATCGTCGTGGAGACGACGCCCACGTCCTCGCCGCCGTCCGCGAGGACCTCGCCCCAGGGATCGACGATCAGTGAATGGCCCCAGGTCTTGCGACCCTCGGCATGGGTGCCCGTCTGGTTCGGCGCCAGCACGAAGCTGCCCGTCTCGATCGCGCGGGCGCGAGCCAAGACATGCCAATGCGCCTTGCCGGTCGCGTGGGTGAAGGCGGCCGGCACGGCGAGCATCCCCGCCCCGCCTTGCGCCAAGGCACGATAGAGATAGGCGAAGCGGAGGTCGTAGCAGATCGAGAGGCCGAGCAGGCCCCACGGCGTCGCAGCCAGCACGGCGCGCTCGCCGGGTTCGACGGTTGCCGATTCCTTGTAGAACTGGCCGTCGCCCACATCGACGTCGAACAGATGCAGCTTGTCGTACCGCGCCGTGATCGCGCCCGAGGGATCGACCAGCAGCGAACGGTTGACCACCCGCGCCTTGCCCGGCTCCTTGAACAGCAGCGAGCCCACCAAGATCCAGGTGCCGGTCTCGACGGCCAAGGCGCGGAAGCGATTCAGGGCGGGATCATCCGCCTCGGATCGCGCCTTCTGCAGCACCAGCGCATTGTCTGGTTCCAGCATGGCCGCCATTTCGGGGAGCAGGATGAACTGCGCCTTCTCGCGGGCGGCGGCGCGGATCATCGGCTCGAGCGCGGCGATGCTTGGCGCCATGTCGCGCTCGGCGCAGTTCTGGATCAACGCCACCTTCACGAGATTGGCCATGGGAACCTCCGGCGACAAGGCTGATGCGGCCCGGGAGAATAGCCGCCCCGCCGGGCTTGATAAACCGGCCTTCCAAGGGTTAATGAGGGGCGCATTCGCGCCATGGCATGCCGGCTTAGCTCAGGGGTAGAGCAACCGCCTTGTAAGCGGTAGGTCGCGAGTTCAAATCCCGCAGCCGGCACCAGCGCCCACCACTCCGCGAAAAACTGCGGTACCACACACCATTAGGGTATTATCTCAAAATAATCCTGCATTAACGCTAAATGCGCCTGGGCACCCGCGAGGCTCGTCTCTAGCTTGCGCGATAGTTGAACAAGACCTCGCGGGGGAGAACATGAGGAAACTGCTTTCGATCGGCGCGGCGACGGCCATCGCGATCTGTGCGGCATCGACCGCATCGCACGCCACCACCGTCACTTCGACCTGGACCGGCACGGTCCGGGCAGGAGACGACACGGGCGGGTACTTCGGGGGCAGTCTCCCCGCCGGCACGGCGTTCACGCTGACCTCGACGTTCACCACACCGCCGGGCCACTACTCGAGCTTTGGCCCCGGTGACCGGATCATCGGCGGTGGCACGGCGACGCTCACGATCAACGGCGACGACTACACCTTCAATCAAACGCCGGATTCGTACAGGCTCAACCAGTATGGCAGCATCCAGATGTTCCTCGGAGATGTCTCCGGGACTTTCCTCTCGTTCAGCTTCTACGCCCTGAACCCGCCCTCCTCGATCCTGAACTCGATTTCGGAGGATTGCTACGCGGACACCTATTGCTCCGGCACTTTCGAGATCGTCGATGGTGGGCATTTCAGCGGCGCCGTGCTGGACGCGGAACACCTCACGGTCAGCGCGACCGCGACCACGCCGATCCCGGCGGCACTGCCATTGCTGATGTCCGCGCTCGGCGGTCTCGGCTTCGCCGGCTGGCGCAAGCGGCGGGTGGCGGCCTGAGCCGCTACGGGCGATAGCCGTCGGTCAGCGTCTTCAGGAAGGCGACCACGTCGTCGATCTCCTGGGCGTCGAGCGGCGGCTTGTCGCCGGGCTTGCCGCCGAACGGCGGGTCGGTGTTGAGGTTGGCCCAGTCGGCCTTGGGCAGGTCGTCGTACTGCGCGACCGAACCGTCGGCGGCGCGCGGGTACCACTTCGCCGGATCGGTGTCGCGCTCGACATAGAACTCAACCACCTGCCGCAGGGAGTGGAAGAAGCCGTTGTGCATGAAGCTCTGGCGCAGCGCGACATTGCGCAGGCTCGGCGTCTTGAACAGGCCGCAATAGTCCGCGCGCCCTTTGAAGTCGGTCCGTAACGGGCCGCAGAGTCCGAGGTCGAAATACTTCGGATCGGCGTTGGCCGGGATGGCCGGATTGCGCGGCACGCCGAGGGCAATCATGCCGTAGTCGGTGAATTGGGGCGGCGTGCCGTCGCCACGGACTTCGCTGATATGGCAGCTCGCACAGTTGCCCTTGTCCTCGGCGTTGAACAGCTGCAAGCCGTGCAGCTCCTGGGCCGTCAGCTTCGCCTGGCCGCGCAGATAGAAATCGTACTTGCTGGTATAGGGATAGAAGGTGGCCGAATCCTCCTGGAAGGATTCGAGCGCGGTGAGGATCGCCGTAAAGGCTTCGTCCGGATGCTGGAAGACGTCATTGCCATAGAGCCCGCGGAGCACCGGCGCGTAGCGGCTCTGCGCGATGCGGTCGACCACGGCGGCCGCGCTTGCATTGGCCATTTCGTTCGCCGCCAACAGCGGAATCCGCGCCTGGTCGCGCGGCCGGTCGGCGCGGCCGTCCCAGGTGAGGCCGCCGGTCGGGCCATTGTCGACGCTCTCGTCGCCCTCCTCCTCATTGTCGAAAAAGTGCTCGGTGAATTGCGGTGTCGCCTGAAGATAGGTGAGTGAGGGCACCGCGCGCGTTCCAGGCAGTTTGAGGTCAAGGCCGCCGAATTGCACCGGCAGCGCATTGGCCGGGGTGAATCCGTCCTCGGGCACGTGGCAGCTCGCGCAGGCGAGCTTGCCCGAGCCGGACAGGATCGGATCGGAGAAGAGTTCCTTTCCGAGTTGCGCCAGAGCGGCGGCCTCGCGATAGGCATCGGCCCGGGACATCGGCGTTGCCGTCTCGCCGGCGGCGGTGGGCCCCACCCGGGAACCGGCGAGGCTGAACGCGATTATGAGCGCGGCACCGAGGATCAGAAGCCGGCGGGTCAGGACCGGGTGGGGCCGCATGGCGAGCTACCGACGCATGTTCAGAACGGGGCCGATCCTGGCACGCTGCTGGTCCTTTCGCACCCGCATCATGCATTCTTCGGCAGTCCGTCACGAAACTGCAACGTCAAGCCACGAAGACTTGCAACGGGGATCCGGGGGCGATGGGTCCGCACAGCAACACAGGGAAATCTCATGACAAGACGCATTCGACTGCTGACCTGGGTCAGCGCAGGTCTGGCCATAGCGGCGATCTCCGCCTGTGCCAACAACACCGGATCCAAGGGCATTGCCTCGGTTCAGACCGTGGTGGTCATCTACGCGGAGAACCGCAGCTTCGACAATCTCTACGGCAGCTTCCCCGGCGCCAACGGGCTCCAGAACGTCTCGGCCGAACAGGCCAGGCAGATCGATCGCAACGGCAAGCCATTCACCGAGCTGCCGCCGGTCTGGGACGGCTTGACCGCCAAGGGCGTCACCCCGGCCATCACCCAGGACCAGACCGCGCATCTGCCGAACCAGCCTTTCGCGATCGACGATCCGGCCGGCTTCAATGCGGGCCTCAATCTCACCACCCATGACCTCTGGCACCGCTTCTATCAGGAGCAGATGCAGATCGACAAAGGCAAGAACGACAAGTTCGTCGCCTATGCCGATTCCGGCGCCCTGGTGATGGGGCACTACGACGGCTCGAAGCTGCCGCTCTGGCAGATCGCGCAGAAATACACTCTGGCCGACAACTTCTTCCAGGGCGCCTTCGGCGGCTCGTTCCTCAACCACCAATTCCTGATTTGCTCCTGCGCGCCGAAGTATCCCGATGCAGACAAGTCGCCGGCCAAAGGCCTCATCGCCGCCGTCAACGACGACAACGTGACGCTCACGCCCTCGATCCAGAGTTCGATGTCGGCGATGAACGGGATTCCGAAATTCGTCAACGACGGTGCCATCACGCCGGACTTCTACGCCGTCAACACCATGCAGCCGCCCTACCAGCCCAGCAACAACCCGCCGCCGCAGGGCGGCGACCCGGCCCTCGCCGATCCGACCGCCAAGACCACACTCCCGCCCCAGACCGAACAGACCATCGGCGACTTGCTGTCGGCAAAGGGTGTCACCTGGGCTTGGTATAGTGGCGCCTGGCAGGCCACTCTCGATGGCAAGAACGGTGCGCAAGTGCCGAATTTCCAGTTCCACCACCAGCCGTTCAACTATTTCTCGGCCTACGCGCCCGGCACGCCGGCCCGCGCCGAGCATCTGAAGGACGGTGGCTTGGATGGCTCGGAGTTCATCAAGGCGATCGACGCCGGCGCCCTGCCTCAGGTGGCCTTTTACAAACCCCAGGGCAATCTCAACGAGCATGCCGGTTATACCGATGTGCTCTCGGGCGACCAGCATCTCGCAGACGTGATCGCGCACCTGGAGAAGAGCCCGCAATGGGGCCACATGCTGGTGATCGTCACCTATGACGAGAACGGCGGCTTCTGGGATCACGTGGCGCCGCCCAAGGCCGACCGCTGGGGTCCCGGCAACCGCATCCCGACCCTGATCATCGGGCCCATGGTCAAGAAGGGCTTCGTCGATCACACCGAATACGACACGACGTCGATCATCCGCTTCCTGACGACGCGCTATCAGTTGCCGGTTCTCGCCGGCGTCAAGACGCGGGACGACGCCCTGGCCGCTGCCGGCAGCCCGCCGCTCGGCGATCTGACCAACGCGATCGAGCAGTGAGGGATCTTCGGCGCTCCGGTTCCATCACCGGAGCGCCGAGCCTCACCGGGTTGCCCAGCTGCCCTTCGTTTCGAGCCAGGACCGCAGCGCCCTGAACGCAGCCGATTCCCCGCCTTCGCGCGCCTCGAACGCCTTGGCCGCGCCGCCGGACTTCACCGCGATCTCGAACTGCTTGACCTCGGACCCCGGTCGCGCGCTCCCAGCCGCTGCGCCCTCACGCTCGAGCGCCGCGACCAGGCGCGCGAGCTCCGCCTGGTCCGCTGCGGCGAGCACTCCTGCGACGACGCTTTTCGTACGCGGCGCGCCGAGCAACCCGCCGCTGACCGTGAGGCTTGCCTCCAGGATCTCCGCCATAGGCACTCCCGCACCACCGAAGCGTCGCGCGGGAGTGTCGCTCAGAGACCGACCGCGCGCCAAGCCTTCTTCACGGCCGCGGATTCGGCGGCGCCGAACCTGTCCTTGGCGACCGCCACCGTGAGGTCCCGGCAGTCGGCGAAACCCGAATTGGGCCGCAGCCGGTTGCACAGCACCTCGTACCAGATGGCGCCGGCCTTCTCCCAGGAATAGCCGTTCGGCGAGAGCGTCGTGGCGGCAAGATAGAACGCTTTGTTCGGGATGCCGGAATTGATATGGACGCCACCATTGTCCTGGCTGCCCTTGTAGAGCTTCTTGTAGTTGTCGGGCTGCGGATCTTTGCCCAAGGTCGGATCGTCGTAGGCCGATCCGGGATCGCTCATCGAGCGCAAGGCTTTGCCCTTGACGCTCTTGGCAAGCAACCCCTCGCCGATCAGCCAGGATGCCGCACTCGTCTTCTGCTTCTTGGCGAATTGCAGCACCATGGAGCCGAAGACGTCGGACATGGACTCGTTCAGGGCCCCGGCCTCGCCCTGGTATTCCAGGCTGGCCTCATACTGCGTGACGCCGTGGGTGAGCTCATGGCCGATCACGTCGAGGCTGATGGTGAAACGGTTGAAGAGCTCACCATCGCCATCGCCGTAGACCATCTGCTGGCCATTCCAGAAGGCGTTGTCGTATTTCTGGCCGTAGTGGACTGTCGAATCGAGGCGCATCCCCTTGTCGTCAATCGAGTTGCGCTTGAAGATCTCGGTGTAGAAGTCGTAGACCGAGCCACTGCCGTCATAGGCCTCGTTCACCGACACATCCTTGGAAGCCTTGTCGCCCTCACCGCGCACCAGCTTGCCGGGCAGCGTCTCGCTGCCGCCGGCGTCGTAGATCGTGCGCCGCTTTTCGCCAGCCGGCGTCTGGGCGAACACGGCCTGAATCGCGCGGCGTTCGCCGCGGAACTGGCCGGAGGTGTGCAGGTTCCTGAGCGCCCAGTCCTGCTGGTTCTTCTTCCCGTTCTTGATGATGTTCTCCAAGATGTGCGGGGGCACGATGCACTGGATCGGAACGCGGTGAGCCTGATGCAGCAATCCGTGGTTGCACATGGCAGCCTCCCAATTTCGAGCGCCGGTAGCGTAGGCGCCTGGGTCAGCACACGCCATCACGAAGCGGCGCGAGTGTGATGGCGCGCGTGGTTTTCCGCGTTGCGGCGAAGCCGGCGACATCCGCACGTGGTTGCATCGGCCCAATCCTTTAACGAAGATGCGGCGCGCAGCATTTCGTGCGGAGCGAAGGAAGGAACCATGCACATACTGATCATCGGCGCCGCCGGCATGGTGGGCGTGAAGCTCACCCGACGGCTGGTGCAGGACGGCGCTCTCGGCGGTCGCGCACTCGCGCGCCTGACGCTCACCGATGTGATCGAACCGACGAAGCCGGCTGGTTTCGGCGGCGCAGTGGCGACACTCCGCAGCGATCTTTCCACCCCCGGGGAGGCGGCGAAGCTTGCGGCCTTGCGCCCGGACGTGATCTTCCATTTCGCCGCGATCGTCTCCGGCGAGGCGGAAGCCGATTTCGAGAAAGGCTATCGCATCAATCTCGATGGAACGCGGCTGCTGTTCGAGGCGATCAGACTCGAAGGTGCGAAGCAACCCTATGCGCCCCGCCTGGTCTTCACCTCATCGATCGCGGTCTTCGGCGCACCGTTCCCCGAGCGGATCGACGACGAGTTCCTCTGCGCGCCGCTCACCAGCTACGGCACCCAGAAGGCGATCGACGAGCTGTTGCTGTCCGACTACTCGCGCCGCGGCTTCTTCGACGGGATCGGCATCCGCCTGCCCACCATCTGCATCCGGCCGGGCAAGCCCAACAAGGCGGCGTCAGGCTTCTTCTCCAATATCCTGCGCGAACCCTTGTCGGGGCAGGAAGCCGTGCTGCCGGTCGGCGAGGAGGTGCGGCACTGGCATGCGAGCCCGCGTGCCGCGGTCGGTTTCCTGCTGCATGCGGCGACGCTGGGCACCGCAGCCCTCGGACCGCGCCGCAATCTCAGCATGCCGGGTCTTTCCGCGACAGTCGGCGAGCAGCTCGAGGCGCTGCGGCGCTTTGCCGGCGAGAAAGCGCTGAAGCTGATCCGCCGCGAGCCGGATCCCACGATCCAGCGAATCGTCGCCGGCTGGCCGCGCGATTTCCACCCGCGCCGTGCGCTTTCGCTCGGTTTCAAGGCGGAGACCTCGTTCGACGAGATCATCCGCATCCATGTCGAAGACGAGCTCGGCGGGAAGATCGCGTAAGCTGTCAGGTCGCGGCACCCAATTGCGCCGTCCGCACACCTGCTTGTCAGGACGGCGGCCACACTGACATCGAATCCCCCTTTTCGACCGCGCCAGGGCCGGCGCAAAATCGGCTTTGCGCGCAGTCGGCCGCCGGCTCCGGCCGCGCCGGGTGGGAGGATCCGATGGCAAGGTTTCCGGTTCTTGCGGCGTTCTGTGCGGCCGCGCTCTTTCTGGCCGTGCAGCTGATCGGGAGCAGCCCGTCACGCGCCGACGACGCGGTCCAGCTGCAACTGCTGACCCAACCCAAGAGCGGCGGCGACAGCGGCAGGATCATCACCATCGACTCCGGGGATCCGGTGACGATCGGCACCAGGCTCGCGGTCCTCGTCAAGGCGACGGCCGATACCAGGGTCAATATCCGCTACGTCCCCAGTGACGGGTCGCCGACCGTGCTCGCAACCGGTCTCAACCTGAAAGCCGGTGAATCGAAGCGCCTGCCGGAGAAGGAGGACGACTGGTACCAGATCTCAAGCGGCGCCGGCGAGGAGCAAATCATCGCCGAGGACGCGTCGGGCACGCAACTCGCCGCGGCAACCTACCGCATCGTCGACTCTTCCGCGATGCAGATCGGCAATTTGGCGACGCCCGGCAGCGCTCAGCAGCAGTCGAGCTCGGCAGGCGGCGTCGACCTCGGCAGCTATGCCCAGGCGCCCAATGTGGTCGCCAAATCGCAGGCGGTCTCGAAGGCTCTCGAGCAGGCACCCTCCACCGCCGCCAGCCGCAGCATCGGCTCGGACGTGTTCAAGAAGGACGCCAACGGCGTCGTGCTCGTGGTGAACGGCGATTTCATCGGCGCCGGCGCGATCCTCGACCAGAATGGATTGGTGGTCACCAACCATCACGTGGTCGCCGGGGCCGATGAGGTCTCGGTCGTCTTCATGCCGCCGCCGGGGGTCGATGTGGATGGCGCCAAGTCATACGATGCCACGGTGGAGCGGATCGACGTGGTCGCAGACCTGGCGCTGATCCGGATTAAGAATCCACCGGAGAACATGACCCTGATCCAGCTTGGCGATCCATCCGCCGTAGAGGTCGGCGAAGAGGTGAACGCGATCGGCCATCCGCATGGCGAGTTCTGGAGCTTTACCCGCGGCTATGTCAGCCAGATCCGGCCGCAATACGGCTGGGACGATTCCCACTATGAACACAAGGCGGACGTGATCCAGACCCAGACTCCGATCAATCCCGGAAATTCCGGCGGCCCTCTGCTCGACGACGACGGCAAGCTGATCGGCATCAACAGCTTCGTCGATCCCGACGCACAGGGCCTGAATTACGCCGTGTCGGTCGATGAGGTGGAGCGGGTGATGCAGATGACGGGGGACCGCCTGGCCGATGGCACCATGGTCCAGGCCAGCGACACCAGCAGCTCCTCCAGCGACATCAAGGTCCAGGCCTCGCAGTCGACCACCAACGGCAGCGGCTACAAGACCTGGGAGTACGACGACAACCACGACGGCAAGCCCGACCGCTGGGGGGTCGATGTGGACGGCGACGGCAAACCCGATCTCTTCCTGGTGGACACCGACGGCGACGGCAAGGCCGACTATGGGCTGCTTGATCGCAACGAGGATGGCAAACCGGAGGCCAAGATCATCTACGGTGACCGCTCGAAGGGAGAGGCCGACGTTTGGGAGATCGACGACAATGAAGACGGGAAGCCGGATTCGATCGGCATGGACTACGATTATGACGGAAAGCCTGATGTGATTCGGCCGGAATAAATTCTTCCCCCCTATCCGCCGCGCGCGTGCACATCAACGTCTGTAGAAGCAGTCTAATCGTTATTTAGTCGAATTAATGCTTTGCTAACCTGTCCTCAGCTAACGTCTGATTAAGGCTGGCCGTCGTATCGGACAGCGGCGACGCATCGCCGGCGCTGCGGCTCGAAATCGGGCAACCGACTGGGAACATTGTCTTGGACCTCTCGTCGAACATGTCCTTGATCGCGACTGATGTCCGCAACCTGCTCGATCTCGCGCACGACCGCACGACGGTAGGCCGCAGCCAGCTGGTCTCCGCCATCGGCGACCTGATGGGAGATCACGGGCGGATCCTGACCCTGCAGGAACGCGCGCTGATCAACGACATCCTGAAGAAGCTGATCCAGGATGTGGCGAGGCCGGTGCGCAAGGCGCTGGCCGAGAAGCTGGCGATGTCGCCCCATGCGCCGCGCGAGGTTGCGACGATCCTCGCCAATGACGAGTTCGACATCGCCTCACCGATCCTCCTCAACAGCGTGCTGCTGGAGGACGAGGATCTTATGGAGATCGTCCGTCACCGCACCATCAGTCACCGCCTCGCCGTCGCGATGCGGCGCTCGGTGAGCGAGCGGGTCTGCGACGAGCTGGTGGCGACCAATTCCGTCGACGTGATCAAGGCGCTTCTGGAGAACCATGGCGCGCGAATCTCGGCGGCGACCATGAGCTACCTCGTCGACCAATCGAAGACGCTCGACGTCTATCAGGAACCGCTGCTTCGGCGATCGGATCTGCCGCCCGACCTGGCCAAGCGCATGTACTATTGGGTCTCGGCAGCACTGCGTCAGTTCATCGTGCAAAACTTCCCGGTCGACCCGGTGGAGCTCGATCTTGCCCTCGGTGGCATCGCCAGTGAGCATGCGCGCAACGTGTCGGCGGCAACCGGCGACGAACCGGCCGTCAACCTCGCCCGTCAGCTTGCCGAGCGCCAGGATCTGACGCCGGACATCATCGTCGAGACCCTCCGGCGCGGCGAGACCCCGCTGTTCGAAGCGATGCTCGGCGAACGGATCGGCGTCAAGCCGATTCTCGCGCGCAAGCTCATCTATGACTCGTCGGGCGAAGGCCTAGTCGTCGCCTGCCGCGCGGCCGGGATCGACCGATCGAGCTTCGTGACGCTGTTCATGCTGATGCAGCGGGCGCGTACCGACCCGATGACGCGCGATCCCTATCTCATGTCGAAATCGCTGGAGCTGTTCGACCGGCTCGGCAGCGAGACGGCGAGGAAGCTGGTCGATCGCTGGACGGTCGATCCGGAATACCTGAAGTCGATCCTGCGGCTCCAGACCCGGCGCCGCTGATCAGGCCTCCGCCAGCACGACCAGCGCGTCCACCGCGACGGCGCCGGTCTTCAGCACCATCAGCGGATTGACGTCGAGCTCCAGCAGGTTGCCGCGATGGGCTTCGGCGAAAGCGGCGACCGCCGCCACGGCATTGGCGACGGCGCGGAGGTCGCCCGCCGGCCTGCCGCGATAACCCTTCAGCAGCTTGGCGATCTTCAGTCCGTCGATCGCGCGTTCGATCGACGCCCTGTCGGTCGGCAGCAGCAGCATCGCCGAATCCTGGACCATCTCGACCAGGATGCCGCCTGCCCCGACCACCAAGGCCAGGCCGAACTGCGGATCGCGCTTGATGCCGATGATCATCTCCGCGATGACGTCGCCGACCATGCGCTCGACCAGAACCTTGGCGATCTTGGCGCCGGGCTGATATTTTGCGAGCGCCGTGCTCATCCGCGCGAGCGCGGCTTCGACCTCGGCGGCGGATTTCAAGTTGACGGCGACCGCGCCCGCCTCCGTCTTGTGCGCGAGCACCGGCTCGGCAACCTTGAGCACTACGGGAAAGCCGAGCTCGGCTGCGGCCGCGGCGGCACCCGCGGCGTCGACGACCCGGCTCTCCGGCACGGCAAGGCCATAGGTCGCGAGCTGCAGCTTCGCCTCGTATTCATGCAGCAGGCGCGGCGCGCCATGCGGTTTCGGGCTCGGCGGGAGCAGCATGCTGTCGATGCGGTCGCTGTTCAGGTTCTCTCCGGCCAGTCTGTCGCGGAGGCGCGCGAAGCGTTCCGTCGCCGCGAACGCCATCAGGGCTTCACGCAACCCTTGCATCGGCGCGCCACCTTCCGCGATCGCCATGTCGCGCACCCGCGCCGGCAAGAGCTCCGGAAGCGTGCTGGTGACGATCGGCAGCTTGCCATGCGTCTTGCAGGCCGTGATGAGCGAGTGGACGGAAGCGTTCCAGGCGAGCTCGCTGGTCTCGCCGTCGGTCGCATAGTCGATCACCAGCATGCCCGCATCGAAATCGCCGCGCATGACCGTGCCGAAGCAGCGCGTCAGCAGGTCTTCATGGCCCCAGAGCGAAGTGTTGTAATCCAGCGGATTGGAGATCGTCGCGAAGTTGGGCAGCTGCTGGCGGAGATCCGCCGCCTGATCCGCGCTGTGCTGCGGCAGGGGTAGATCGATCTGCTCGGCGATGTCGGCGGTCATCAGCCCGTCGCCGCCGGAGCAAGTGAAGACCGCGAGGCGGTTGCCGTTTGGGAGGCCGGCGACCGAGACGAACTTGATCGTCTCCATCAGCTGTGGGATCGAATCCACCCGGATCACGCCGAGCCGCTCGAACAGCGCGTCGTACATCCGGTCGCTGCCGGCGAGCGAGCTGGTATGGCTCATCGCCAATTTGGCCCCGAGCTCCGACTTGCCCGCTTTCAGCGCGACCAGCGGCTTCCCGGCGCGCATCGCCTTGGCCGCCGCGCGGCTGAAGGCCGGCACGTCATCGATGCCCTCGATATAGAGGCCGATTGCCGTCACCCGCGGATCCTCGGTCAGCGCATCGACGAAATCGGCGACGGTGAGGATCACCTGGTTGCCGGAGCTGATGACATAGGCAAACGGCACGGAGCGGTCGTTGGCCGTGACGTTGAGCGCGATATTTCCGCTCTGGCCGATGAAGGCGCAGCCCGATCCCACACGCCGGCCGTTATGTCCGGTCGGCCAGAGTGCAATCCCGTCGAGATAGTTGAGGATGCCGTAGCAGTTGGGGCCGACCATGGCGAGATCGCCGACGGCGGCAATCAGCTCCTGCTGCAGCCCGACGCCCTCGCCGCCCACCTCGGCATAGCCCGCCGCATAGCAGATGGCACCGCCCGCGCCACGCTCGGAAAGCAACCGCAGAATCTCGATCGTCGGCTCGCGCGGGACTGCGATGAAGGTCGCGTCCGGCGCCTCCGGCAGATCGGCAATCGAGGAATAGCATTTCCGGCCGCCGAGCTCGCTGCGCTTCGGGTTCACCACCCAGACTTCGCCGGCGAAACCGGTCTCGTCGCAGCGGCGGATCGAGTCCTCCATCGCCTGCCCGCCGACGATACAGACATGGCGCGGCTGCAACAGCCGCCGCAGATTGCGCGCGCGATTGGTCGGCCCCGTCACCTCGAAACGCTCCCTTCCTGCCGGTCAGACTTGGATGGCTGATAGCAGAGCCGCCAGGATTGACGCAATTCGCCGAGACCCGGTGGAAATCCGACAACGGCGGCCATCCGTCAGCAATACGCCAGTCACGAATCCGCCCAGAACCCGCCGCATGATCGCCCCATCTCGGTCGTTATCTTACTCAGTGATGATCATCATCCGCGCGGCCGATTCACTGGAGCTTAAGGCATCACGGATATAAGTTGGCGCAACCGCACCGAATCAGAGCAAGGACAGGCGTCGTGGCCGGCTTTCGCGTCCGCTTGCAGCGACCTTTCGGGCGCCCGGGATCGGGTGACGGGGCGCTGCTGCGGCCCGCGCGGCGGCACTTTCTGCTGGGCCTCGGTGGTGCGCTCTCGCTTCCCCTCGGGTTCGGGGCGATGCGCTATCTCCCGGGCGCATTCCGCGCCGCGGCGCAAGCGGAAACGCAGGATCCCGATTATCTCCGGATCGGCGGCGGTGTGGTGGGCTCGCGGCTCTACCAGCTCGCCGCTGCGTTGGCCGGCGCCATCTCCAACCCGCCCGGCGCCGACGGTTGCGACCCGAAAGGTCCATGCGGCGTTCCCGGCTTGGTCGGCCTAGCGCAGACCACGTCCGGTTCGATCGAGAATCTGCAGAATCTCCGGAGTGGCGGGATCGAGTCTGCGGTCGCTCAGGCCGACCTTGTCGACGCCGCCCTCGGTGGGAGCGATCCCTTCAAGAGCGCCGGACCCGACGCCACATTGCGGGGCCTGGCCCGTATCGGCAGCGCAGCGCTCCAGGTCATGGTTCCCGCGGTCTCGCCGTGCAAGGAGATCGCGGATCTCAAGGGCCGCACCGTCGGCCTCGGTGCCAAGGGCGGCGATGCCGCCTTTACCGGGCGTGCCCTGCTCGCCGCATACGGCATCACCGCAAAGCGGGCGAAATTCGATTTCAGCGACATGCCCAGCGCGACAGCCGCCCTTACCGTGGGCAAGCTGGACGCCCTTGTCGTGGTGGACGGAGCGCCGAACCCTGACATTGCAGCGCTTGTCGAAGCCCGCGCCGTCCGCTTCCTGCCCATCGAGGGCGACGGCGTGACGAAGCTCATCAACGACCGCCCCTATCTGAAGGCGACGAGCATCCCGGCTGGTGCGTACAAGGATCTGCCGGCGATCCCTTCAATATCGGTGCCGATCCTCTGGGCGGCCTCATCCAGCCTCGATCCCAAGCTCGCCCATGCCTTGGTCACGGCGCTGGCGAGCCAGGTTGCCCCCGATGGCGGCGGGAACGCGGCGAACCAGCAACTGATCGACTTCACCATGGCCGATCAGACCGCCCCGCTCGCGCTGCATCCCGGCGCGCTCGCCTTCTACCAGGAGCGCAAGTCGGCGACCTCGACCAACTGAGCACCCCACGGCGCGCTCAGGCTGCGCATTCGATGCGGATGACGTAGATCCCGCCCCGTTCGGTGTTCTCGACCAGGCGATGGCCGGTCGTCTCGCAGAAATGAACGAAATCCTTGGGCGCGCCGGGATCGGTCGCCTCGATTTCGATTTGCTCGCCGGGTTGCATCTCTTTGAGCAGGCGCCGAGCCTTGAGCACCGGCAGCGGGCATTTCATGCCCTTGGCATCGAACTGGCGCATCACACCTTTCCGGCCGCACCTTCGGCGACGCTCTTGCTCTCCGGCCCGCCGCTGCTCCAGGCTTCGACCAGGCTGGCCGAAAGAATGAGCGCGCCGCCCACCAGTTTATTGATACCGATCTGCTCGTGGTTCAGCCAGGCCGCAGTGGCCAGGGCGACCAGCACTTCCAGCATCAGCAGCATGCTGGCGCGCGCCGGCGACATGCGCGCGGCACCCCAGAGGCTCAACCCCATGGCGGGGACGATCCAGAGTCCGGCCGTCGCCAGGATCCACGGCAACCCCGCCCGGATCCCCTCGGCGGTCGGCCAGGCGCCACGCGGATCCATGGTCAGCACCAGGACCAAACCGATGCTCGCCGCGCAGACGAACTGCAGGCTGGTCTTATCCATGATCGCCGTCTCCGAACCGAGATTGCTGGCGACCAGGGCGACGGCCCAGCAAGCACCCGCGATCAGGCCCATCCATTCGGCGGATCCTTCGGGGAACGGCCAGCGGCCGGCGAGCCCTTGCAGTGCCACCATGCCGATCAGGCCGAGAGCGATCCCGATCACCCTCATCCGGGTGATTGGGATCCGCAGCACCAGACGCTCCATCAGCGTCGCCCAGATCGGGTTCAGGTAGAACGGCAGCACGATCATCCCGACCTCGCCGAAGCTCAAGGCAACGGCGAAGAGCGCATTGCAGGCGCCGACGGCCAGTCCAACCGCCAGCAGTCGCCAGCCGCCGGCGCGGATCGCGCGCCAGCGCCAGGCGATCAGCGGCGCCACGATCAACGCCGGAACGGCGAAGATCAGCACCCCGCTCCAGGTCGGCGGCAGGCCCGCCGCGCCCACCCTATGCAGCGGATACCAGGCCGTGCCCCAGAACAGCGCCGAAGTGGCGACCGCGACGCTGGGCCAAAAGACGGATGGGGTGCCGCCGGCCATGCTCAGGCCAGCTCCGGATAGCCGGAAGCGATGGCGGTCTGTTCCATGGCGGGGATCACGTCATAGGCCTTGTCGGGAAGCACGTCGAAGCCATCGAGCAAGAGACGCGATCGGGTCTCCGCCAATCCGGGATCCGCGCAGGCCGCGGTGAGCCCTGCGCGCAGGCGCCCGAGATCGGCATCGGAGGTTGTCGTGGAGGTCACGTAGGGCAATCCCGGTGCCGCAGCCGTTGCACAGAGCACGCGCAAGCCCTCCATCTCAGCGCGTGCCGCGCGCCGGATCAGCGCGAACGAAACACAATCCACGGCCGCCACGTCCGCTTCTCCTGCTTTCACCGCCGCCAGCGACGCGCGATGGGCGCCGGTTTCGAACCCGGCGGCGAAGAACCGGCCATTGCGCGCCAGAGGCGCGACCAGCGCGCGGAGCGCATTGTAGCCCGATTGCGAATCCCTGGCATTGAACGCCACGTGCCGACCGCGGAGATCTGCGACGCTTCTGGCGGGATCGCCGCGGCGAACCACGACCCAACTGACATAGGTCGCGCCCGCACAGCCGGGCGCATCATAGCGCGGGGTGGCCACCAGCCGCATCTTGCCCTTCAGGCCGTGGGTCAACGGATAACCGCAGGTCTGGGTGAAGATCTGCTCCTCCTCCAGCCAATGCGCCATGTGGTTCATCGGCCGCGAGAGCAGCGCGGGCAAGTCTTGGAAACCCGCCTGCGCCAGATGTCGCCGCAGGCCTGCCCACCAGGCGTCCGTCGCCTCCGCCAGCTCCGGCAGATCGTACATCGCAAGGGAAACCGGCATGATCGGTGATCAGAAGGCCACCGGGTCGTCCGCCATGGTCCCGCTGTTCTGCGGCACGCCATCGGCGAGGCGATAGTAATCGCTCTTGTCGGCCACGAAGATATGCCGCGCGGTCCTCAAGCCGGTCGGCGGATGCAGCGAGCCGGCGGGAATGGAGATCGTGTCTCCCTGGTCGGATTTCCAGAACAGACTCGAACCGCAGTCGCTGCAGAAGCCGCGCTGCGCCGTCTCGGAACTCCGATACCAGGCGAGGCGGTCCCCGCGCTCGATCTGCAACTCGCTCCTGCGCGCGGCGCTGTAACCGGGAGCATGGCCATGTATCCGCCGGCACTGACCGCAATGGCAGACCACGACATCCCGCATGCGTCCGGCGACCTTGAAGACGCCCGCGCCGCACTGGCAACTGCCGTGGTGGACCGCGGGCTCGGTCTGGCGCGCCGGCGCCGGTTCTTCCGCAATCGGCTGCTGGCCGGCCGAGGATTCGGCAAAGTGCGGCACCCCGTCATGGTCGATCTCATAGTAGTCGCCCTGATGCCGCGCCCAGATATGGGCGCCGAGAGTGAAGCCGGTCGGCGGTTCAAGACTCCCCATCGTGACGTCGAGGTTGGTGCCGCCCAGTTCCCGCCAGAACAGCTTGGAGCCGCAAATCCGGCAGAAGCCCCGCTCGGCATCGGTGGAGGAGCGGAACCAGTTGAGATTTTCTTCACCGGCGATCCGGTAGGCTGATCTCGGTGCGCCGGTGTAGGCGCCGGGTGCGCCATGCCAGCGGCGGCACATGCCGCAATGGCACAGCGTCGGCGCTGAAAGGCTTCCGTCGATCTCAAACGATACCGCGTCGCACTCGCACCGTCCCTTAACCATGATTACACCCTGCTTCACCACACGCCGAATCCGGCGGCCGACACCCTAATGTGCGAGCCATCACGCCCCAAGACCCCTCGTCGCGCTCCTGACATATTGCGTCAGGAGCTGCACTGATATAGACTTGTCTATACAGGTAGAGACCACAGGTCCGGAGATGAGTTCGGCGAATGCAGCGTCCAAGGGGGATTTTGGACGCCGAGTTTATACGATCGACTGGCCAACCGTCGGCTTGGCCGTCGCCATCTACACCGCTTTCCTCCTTCTCACCTACTTCTATGCCGCGATTCCCTGGTGGCTGTTGCTGCCCCTCGGCGCCTTCGTCGTCGGCCTGCACGGGTCGCTGCAGCACGAGGCGGTGCATGGCTATCCGACGCGCTGGCCGCTCGCGAATCTGCTGATCGCCGGCTGGGCGCTCTGGCTCTGGCTGCCCTACGGCACCTATCGCCGCCTCCATCTGCAGCATCATATCGACGAGCAGCTGACCGATCCATTGCGCGATCCGGAATCCAATTATCTGACGGCGGCGCAATGGGCGAGCATGGGCCGGTTCCATCGGACCGTCCGTCGCGCCATGGGCAGCCTCGCCGGCCGCTTCATCCTGGGCCCGATCTATTTCGGGGCGATGAACTACGCCGAGCTGTTCCAGGCGCTGAAAACCGGCGATCGCCGCCTGTTGACGCCATGGCTCTGGCACGTGGTGGCGCTGGTCGTGATCCTCGGCTGGGTGATCGGCGTCTGCCACATGCCGTTCTGGCTCTACGTCCTCTGCTTCGCCTATCCCGGCACCTCGCTTGCCCTGGTGCGCTCCTATGCCGAGCACCGCTGGGCGCAGAACCCGGAGCACCGGACCGCGATCGTCGAGGCCGGGCCATTCTGGAGCCTGCTCTTCCTCCACAACAACCTGCACATCCTGCATCACCTGGAGCCGGGTCTCGCCTGGCACGAGCGGCCGGCGCGCTATCGCGCGATTCGCGACCAGCTTCTTGCCACCAATGGTGGCTACGTGATCCACGGCTATTCCGAGCTCATCCGCCGGAACCTCTTCACGCCGAGGGAACCGATCCTGCATCCGGCATGAGCGCCGCACCTTCGGCCCCGACACCGTGTCGCGGGTGACCGAAGGCAGGGTTCGGTCTACACTTCCCGGCATGCCGCCGACCAAGCCACAGCTTCTCCGCCACGATGACGCCTGAAGGCGACGCCGCTTCGTCTTCCGCGCCGGCCGCGACCGAGACCCAGGAGCCGTCCTCCGGCCTCGGCACCTGGGAATGGGATGCACGCAGCGGCAAGCTGTGGTGGTCCGACGAGATCTACCGGATCTTCGGCGTCGACCGCGCCCGCTTCGATCCGGATCTCGCCAAGCTGGTGGCGATGACGCTCGCCGAGGACCGGCCGGTCCACGATATCGACGCCGCGTCGCACCCGCCTTCGGCCTACAGCATCTATTTCCGGATCCGCCGGCCCGACGGGATCATCCGCACCCTGCGCGAAACCGGTGGCGCCAGCCCGCGCTGGAGCACAGCAGCGCCCCTTGTGATCGGCACTATCATGGACGTGACCGATGCCACCGCCGGAGATACGACGCGGGTGGCGCGGGTCGGATGCTGGAACTGGGACAGCGAGACCGGCGAGATCCGCGCCTCGCCGGAAGCGCTGCAGATCCTCGGCCTCAGTCACGACGGCATCGTGTGCGACAGCGAGCTCTGTCTCGTCGTGCATCCCGAGGACAGAGAGCGCGTCGACCATGTCTACGTGCAGGCGAAGCGCGACCATGGTGCGTTCAGCCTGCGCTACCGAATCCTCCGCCCGAACGGCGAGATCCGCTACGTGGAGGAGGACGCGCGGCCGACCGGGCCGGGCTCGTTCGAGAGCCGGATCGTCGACGTCACCGACAGCACGCGGCTCGAGCGCAACCTTATCCGGGCCCAGAACATCGCCAGGCTTGGCACCTGGGAGTTCGACCCGCGCACCAGCGTCCTCTGGTGGTCCGACCAAACCTATCGGTTGCTGGGTCTCGAGCCGCGCTCGGTCGAGCCCTCGATGCGGCTCTGGTTCTCCCGCATCCATTCCGACGACCTGCCTGCCGTTCGGCACACGCTTGAGCAGTGCGTGAGCCGGCAACAACCCTATTCGGTCCAATACCGCGTCGAGATGCCTGACGGTTCGACCCGGATCCTGCTCGACCAGGCTGAGTTCTCCGACGGGCTCGAGGTCGGGTTGGTGATGGATATCACCGAGCGGCTCCGGGTCGAACGCACCCTGTCACGGGCCCAGGCGATCGGCGGGTTCGGCAGCTGGGAGTGGAACCGCCGCACCGGCCAAGTGTGGCGGTCCGACGCCTTCTGCCGCATCCTGGGGATCGATCCCCCAGACGAAAAGCCCTGTAATGAGCAGCTCGGCCTCGAACACTGGCTCGAGTTCGTCCATGCGGAAGATCGCGATCGGTTGAAGCGCATCCGCCAGAATGCATTCGAGACCGACACCGGCTATTCGGCGCAATACCGCGTCCTGCACCGGAGCGGCAGTCAGCGCGTCGTGCTGGAGCAGGCCGAGTGCGATGTCGACGGGGTCTACACGGGCGTGCTGGTGGATGTCACCGAGCACTATCGGGCCGAGCGGAATCTCAACCTCGCGCAGCAGATCGCGCAAATCGGCAGCTGGGAATGGAGCCTGACCTCGCCCGACCATTGGTGCTCCGCCCAGTGCTACCGCATCTTCGCCCTCGATCCCAAGGACGGTGCCCTGGACGAAGCGGTCTGGAGCGCGATGACGCATGCCGAGGACCGCGTGAAGACGCAGGCCGACCGAGACGCAGCCATTGCTGTAGGGGGACCCTACACGGTGCGCTACCGGTTGATCCGTCCGGACGGCGAGGAGCGGATCGTGCTCGAATCCGGGGAGTCGATCTCCGACGATCGCTATGTGGGAACCCTGGTGGACATCACCGAGCGCGTGCGGGTCGAGCAGAACCTTGCGGATGCGCAGCGGATCGCCGGGCTTGGCAGCTGGGATATCGACGATCGGAATAGGGAAATCCACTGGTCCGACGAGATGTATCGTCTGGTCGGGGTGGCAACGGGATCGGTAGCGCCCGGCGTCGATTTCTGGATGCGGCATGTCCATGACGAAGATCGGGCGGCGGTGCGTGACACCTATGCCAGAGCCAACCGGGACCGCGTGCCCTACACCATCCAGTACCGGGTAATCCGCACCGACGGCCAGGTCCGCACCATGCTCGAGCAATGCGAGTATGCCGACGGCCGGGTCTCCGGATATGTCCTCGACATCACCGAGCGGCAGAGCACTCAGCGCCGGCTCGCCAAGGCGCAGGAGATCGCCCGAATCGGCAGCTGGGAATGGGACCCGTCGAACGACCAGACCTGGATCTCGGACGAGGTCTATCGGATGCTCGGCCTCGATCCGAAGCAGTGGGCATACAGCTGGGCCGCCTGGTTCGATCTGATCCATCCGGACGATCGTGAGCGCGTGCGCCTCGCCTATCAGGAGGCGGATATGAGCGGCGGCGGCACGGCGATCGAGTTCCAGATGCGGCAACCGGACGGCAGCTACCGGACCTATTACGAGCAGAGCGAGCCCAATGAATCCGGAACCTATGCCGGCATCCTCTGGGACGTGACCGACCTGACACGTGCCCAGCGCAACATGAACCACGCCCAGCGCATCGCCCGGATCGGCAGCTGGGAATGGGACCTCAGCCTGGACGAGCATTGGTGGTCGGAGGAATGCTACCGCATCCTCGGCTTCGATCCGGAGGTGGTGAAGCCCTCCGCCTCCGCTTGGCACTCCCTGATGCATCCGGACGATGTCGCCTGGACGGCGGTCGAGTTCGAGCAGGCCTGCGCCGACCGGCGCCCCTACACCTATCAATACCGGATCGTGCGCCCGGACGGGCAGGTCCGGACGGTGTTCGAAACCGGCGAGCCGGTCTCTGCGGGCAAGTTCGCCGGCACGGTGATGGACGTCACCGAGCGCGTGAAGATCGAGACCAGGCTCGCTGAATCGCAGCGCATCGCCAAGCTCGGCAGCTGGGAGTGGAACCTCGAGACGGACGAGCGCTGGTGGTCGGATGAATGCTACCGCATCTACGATGTCTCGCCCTCGATCCGCCCGGCGACGCGCCAGACCTGGCTGAACGCTGTGCATCCGGACGATTTGCCGTCGCTCCAGGGTCTGATTGCCTCGGTGGAGGCCAATCCTCGCCCCTACTCCTATCGCTGCCGGATCCGGCGCAGCGATGGGAGCATTCGGACGGTTCAGGTCCACGGCGAGCCGATCGCCGATTTCGGCCCCGGCAACCGGATCGTGACCGGCACCACGCTCGACATCACCGACCGCGAGTCGATCGAGGCCCAGCTGCGCCATGCCCAGAAGATGGAGGCCGTGGGCCAGCTGACCGGCGGAATCGCGCACGATTTCAACAACCTCCTCGGTGCGATCCTGGGCAACCTTGACCTCCTGCTGGATGAGATCGAGGATCGTCCGCCCGCCTGCCTGCATGCGGGTCGTGCGGTCGCCGCGGCCGAGAGCGGCGCACAGCTGATCCGCCGCCTGCTCGCCTTCTCCCGCAAGCAGACCCTGAACGCCCAACCCACCGACCTGAACGAGCTCGTCGTCAACATCCTCGACCTTCTGCGGCGTACGCTCGGCGACAAGGTGCAGATCGAGACGTCACTCGCGCCCGGCCGCATCGTCAGCATGATCGACCGGTCACAGACCGAGGGCGCGCTGCTCAACCTCTGCATCAACGCCCGCGACGCGATGCCGGACGGCGGCACGGTCACGATCCGCACCCGCGCCGTGAGATTCGACGCGCTGCGCAGTCCCGGTTCGCCCGACCTGCCGCCGGGCCGCTATGTCGAGCTCTCGGTCGCGGACACCGGCACCGGAATGTCGCGCGATATCATCGACCGCGTGTTCGAACCCTTCTTCACCACCAAGGCGCCCGGTCAAGGCAGCGGGCTCGGGCTCAGCATGGTCTATGGTTTCGTGCGGCAATCGGACGGCCATATCGAGATCGACAGCGAGCCTGGGCAAGGCACCCGGGTGCTGATCTATCTGCCGATTCATGCGGGCGAGCTCCGCGCGGCCGAGTCCATTCCGGTCGATGTTCCCGCCCCGCGCGGCGGCAAGGAACTCATTCTGGTCGTCGAGGACAATCCGGACCTTCGCGGTTATGTGGTGAGTGCGCTGCGCGCCTGCGGCTATCGCGCGCTCTCGGCACCCGGCGCCAAGGCGGCGTTGCGGCTGATCGAGACCAGGCCGGACATTGCGCTGCTCTTCACCGACATCGTCTTCAAGGAGGGCCCGTCCGGCCTCCAGCTCATGGATGTCGTGCGGCGCCGCAGGCCCGATCTGCCCGTGTTGCTGACCTCCGGCTACCTCGGCGACCAGGCGGTGCGCGACCGGCTAAGACGGCCCGGCACCTTCGCGATCGACAAGCCGTTCCGAGCGCCTGACCTCGGACGCAAGCTCGCGGAGATATTCGCGCCCGATACGCCGCGTCCTACGCTGCACTGACCGGAGCCTCGGACGCGCGATCGTGATTTGTGACCTGGCCAGCTCCGTGACAGCCTTGGCAAATGAAGCTTCCCGCCCTTGCCATCCTGCTTGCCGCGCTGCCCGGTCTTTCCGCGGCGGCCGATCCGGTGAAGCTCTCGGGCGCCGAGATCAAAACCCTCTTCACCGGCAACACCGTCCACGGCCAATGGGCCGGCAAGGAATATTGGAGCTATTTCGGCGCCGACGGCTGGACGACCTATCTGGCGAAGGGCGGCCAGCCGGCCAATGGGCGTTGGGTCGTCACCGCGACTCAATACTGCTCGACCTGGAATCCCGGCGGGACCAGCTGCTACGACCTCTATCGCGATGGCGACACCATTGTGTGGCGCGTGCCCTCATCGGGCGAGCGCTATCCCTCGGCACTTCTGACCGGCGATCAGCTGCCGAAGTAGCCGACACCGCTGGTGCCGGCCGATCGGGCCGCGATAGGATGCCGCAATGAGCGCAAAGCAGGGACATGCCTGGCTGCGGCCCGTCGTGGAATACGGGCCGGTCGTGCTGTTCTTCATCTCCGTCAAGTTCTTCGACCTGATGACGGCGACGGCGGTGCTGATCGTCGCCTCGGTGCTCGCGGTCGGCACCAGCCTGATTCGGACGCGTCAGCTCGCCTGGGCGCCCCTGGTCACGACGATCATTGTCGTGATCTTCGGCGGGTTGACCCTGATCTTCCATGACGAGACGTTCGTGAAGATGAAGCCCACCGTCGTGAACGGCCTGTTCGCCGTCACGTTGTGGTCAGGATTGTTGTTCAAGAAACCCATGCTGCAGCATGTGCTGGGCGAAGGCTTGCGATTGGACGAGACGGGCTGGCGCAAGCTGGAGTTTCGCTTCGGATGCTTCTTCGCCGCCGTGGCCGTGGCCAACGAGGCTGTCTGGCGCACCCAGACGACCGACCTTTGGGCTGATTTCAAGCTGAGTGTGATCGGCTTCACGTTTCTATTCATGCTGACTCAACTCCCCATGATCCGCAGGCATATGCTGGTCGAAGCGTCGGCGGGCGAAGGCGCGGGGGGATAGGATGGCGGTAACGATTTTTCAACCGGTGGAGGCCGACACTCCGGTCGCCGCCCCGAGACTCCGGTGATCGCGTTGCTGGCGCCTGAACAGCAAGCCCAGGAATGGATCGGCGAGATCCGCTTTCTGCCCGAGCCGACCGGCCAATCGGCACTGATCGCCATGGTGCATGCCTATTGGCAGAAGCTTTGCGGCGAACGGCGGTTTCCGGAACGCGCGGAGTTCGATCCGGTCGAGGTCTACAGCACCCTCCCCTATCTCTCGGTCATGAACTATCACCACGAACCCTATCGGGTGCAGTTCCGACTGGTCGGCAACGAGGTGGCGCGGCTCTACGGCCGCAATGTGAACGGCCGCTTCCTCGACGAGATGGAATGGGCGGAGCAGGACAAGATCGACACCGCCCATATCTACCAGAAGCTCTATGACGGGAAGGCCCCGCTGTTCGGCCTCTCCTACACCAACTTCCAGTCCAGGGCCGACCGCGTCTTCGAATGGGCGGTCTTCCCCATGTCGGACGACGGCGAGCGCGTCACCCACGCGCTCAGCATCGACGACTACACCATGGTGACGCCGCGCGGCCGCAAGGCGTTCTGAACCGGCACGAGGCTCGACACCACGCGGGCGAAGCGGTCTCCGAGCTCGGCCAAGGCCACGCGCTTGACCGTCGCGGCGGGCATCGCGCCACCCCATCCATCCGGCAGATCGCGCGTCGCCGTGGCATCGGCCGCGATCGTGACGCGATAGCCGTGGTCGAGGGCCGAGCGGCTGGTGGCACTGACGCACATATGCGCCATGAAGCCTGCGATGATCAGGTCGGTGCGGCCGATGGCCTTGAGCCGTGCGTCGAGCACGGTATGGGCAAAGGCGTTCGGCAGCGATTTCTTGACGACGGTCTCGCCGCAAACGGGCGCGGTGCCGTCGATGAAGGCGACCATCGGCCCATCCGGATCGAACAGCGCCCCGCCCGGCCTGCCGTTCTGCGCCACGTGGATGATCGGCGCCCCGGCCTCACGCACGGCCTGCTGCAGCCGCGCGATCGCCGCCACCGCGGCGTCGATCCCGTCGAGCGGCAGCTTGCCCTCGGTGTATTCGCGCTGGTGGTCGATCACCAGCAGGACGGCGTCCTCGAGGCGCGCCGGCGGCCAGCCGGCGCCGGCAAAGTCGAGCAGGGTCTTCGGTGAGGGCATGTGGGGTGAGGTCATCGGAAGGCTCCATCGGTTGCAATGCGCCCCGAGATAGGCCGTGCAGGGATTGGTGAACAGTGGCAGTATTGCACCGTGATCGTGCATTCCTGCACAGGGGCGGCGGCCATGGCGCAACCGAGCTGGGACGACCTGCAATACCTGCTGCTGGCCGTGGAACATCGCAGCCTCTCCGCCGGCGCCCGGGCCCTCGGCGTCGATCATGCCACGGTCAGCCGGCGCATCCGGCGCCTGGAACGGACCTTGCGCCAGCCGCTGCTCGACCGGCAGCGGCCGGGTCTTGCGTTGACGGCATTCGGCGAAGCAACGATCGCCGAGGCCGAGCGGATGCGCGATGCCGCTACGGCGGTATTAAGGCTGGCCGATGCGCGACCGAAGCTCGCAGGACTGGTGCGGCTGACGACGACCGGCATGTTCGCGTGCGCCTATTTCACACCCGCCCTGGCGGAGCTGCGCCGGCGCCAGCCGCTGATCGAGATCGAGCTCATCGTCGAGGAGCGCAACGTCAGCCTGGCGCGGCGCGAAGCCGACATCGCGCTGCGCCTGGCGCGGCCCAAGGACGGCGAGCTCGTCGCCCGCAAGGTCGCGATCCTGGGCTACGGGCTCTACGCGGCGGCATCTTATCTTCGGCGCGAGACCGCGCCGGCCTTCATCGGCTTCGAGGACAGCCCTCTCGACCTGCCGGAGGTCGGCTGGCTGAATCAGTGCGCGGAAGGCCACAGCATCGCCTTCCGCTCCAACTACCGCATGGCGCAGATCGAGGCGGTACGCGCCGGCTTGGGCATCGGCGTGCTGCCGCACTACGCGGCGAAGGGCCTCGCACGGGTTCCGGCCAGCCTGGTCACGCCGCCGCCCAAGATGAGCCGCGAGCTCTGGCTCCTGGTCCATCGCGATCTGAAGGACGCACCCCGCTTCCGCGCCGTCATCGACTATCTGGTCGAGCGACTGGCGCGGGACCGCGAACTGCTGGAAGGAAGCGCTTAGACGTTGCTGTCTGGCGCCGCGGCCTTGCGTTTCGCAATGAAGGCCTGCAGCGCCTCGTCGATCGCCGGGTCGAGCGCCGGCGCTTCGTAGTCGTGCAGCATGCGCTTGTAGATCTTGTTGGCGCGCATGGCGGCGTCCTGGCGGCCTTCGGCCTCCCATTGCTCGAAGCTGTTGTTGTCGGCGATCGACGAGCGATAGAACGCGGTCTCGAAATTGGCCTGGGTATGGGCGCAGCCGAGGAAATGGCTGCCGGGTCCCACCTCGCGGATCGCGTCCAGCGCCTGGCCGTTCTCGGTCAAGTCGATGCCCTTGGCCAGCACCTGCATCATGCCGAGCTGGTCGGCATCCATCACGAACTTCTCGTAGCCCGAGGCCAAGCCGCCCTCGAGCCAGCCGGCGCCGTGGAGCACGAAATTGGTGCCGGCCTGCAGGGTCGGCAGCAGGGTCTGCGCGCTCTCATAGGCGGCCTGGGCGTCCGGCACCTTGGAAGCGCAGAGCGAGCCGCCGGTGCGGAACGGAATGCCGAGCCGGCGCGCGATCTGCGCCGCGGCGAGGCTGACCAGGGTCGGCTCCGGCGTGCCGAAGGTGGGGGCGCCCGACTGCATGGAGATCGAGCTCGCGAACACGCCGAAGATCACCGGCGCGCCGGGCTTGTAGAGCTGGCAGGTCCCCGCTCCCGCCAGCACCTCGGCCAGCACCTGGGCGAGCGTGCCCGCCGCCGTCACCGGGCTCATCGCGCCGGCGAGGATGAAGGGCGTGGTGATCGACGCCTGGTTGGCGCGGGCATAGACCTTCATGGCACCGAGCATGGTGCCGTCCCAGACCATCGGCGAGTTGGCGTTGATGAGGGACGTGATGACCGTGTTGGTCTCCAGGAACTTCTCGCCGAACACGATCTTCGCCATCTCGACGGTGTCGGCCGCGCGCTCCGGCGCCGTCACCGAGCCCATGAAGGGCTTATCGGATAACTTGATGTGGCTGTAGACCATGTCGAGATGCCGCTTATTGACCGGCAGATCGACCGGCTCGCAGACCGTGCCGCCCGAATGATGGATCGCGGGCGACATGTAGGCGAGCTTCACGAAGTTGCGGAAATCCTCGATGGTCGCGTAGCGCCGGCCCTCGTCGAGGTTGCGGATGAAGGGCGGACCGTAGACCGGCGCAAAGACGGTCGCATCGCCGCCGATCCGGACCGACCGCTCGGGATTGCGGGCGTGCTGGATGTATTCCTTGGGCGCCGATTTCTGGATGATCGAGCGCGGCAGGCCCTTGGGGAAGCGGATGCGCGTGCCCTTCACATCGGCGCCGGCCTGTTTCCAGAGCTCCAACGCCTCCGGCTCGTCGCGAAACTCGATGCCGATCTCCTGCAGGATCGTGTCGGCGTTGCGCTCGATGGTCTGCAGCCCCTCCTCGTCCAGGATCGTGACCAGCGGAATCTTGCGGACGATATAGGGGTTCTGCACCAGCTTCGGACGCTGGCGCTGGGCGCGGCGCGCATCGGCGCCACCACGGGCCCGTCTTCCAGGTTCGGGGTGACCGGTTTCAGCAACGGACATCGGACTGCCTCGCTCGGGACGGTTCGGGCCAAGATTGGTCCCATATTCGACACCGCGCGCCCTCCCGCTCTAGCGAGCGAGCGACAGGCGCTGACCTTTTCGCGCCCATCGCCGGATCGCGCAAAGCGGGCCGATTTCCGGAGCTTACCCCGGGTCCAGCGGGGCGTGTCGCCCGGCCTTTTGCCCGTGTCGCAAACAGGCGGCAATGACGCCGCGGCCGTTTTATAGTCCCGCGACCAACGCAGATCCGGAGTCACGGGGAATGGCTGAGTTTCCGCAGAAGGCCAAGGTCGTCATCGTCGGCTTGGGCGGCATCGTCGGCGCCTCGGTCGCGCACCACCTGATCGCGCGCGGCTGGAGCGACATCGTCGGCATCGACAAGTCCGGCATCCCGACCGACATCGGCTCGACCGCCCATGCCTCGGACTTCTGCTACATGACCAGCCACGATTTCCTCTCGTGCTGGACCTCGCTCTACTCGATCGATTTCTACAGCAAGCTCGGCCATTACGAGAAGGTCGGCGGGCTCGAGGTTGCGCGGGTCGGCGACGACGCACGAATGAACGAGATCAAGCGCAAGGTGATGTCGGCCAAGGCCTTCGGCACCCGCGCGCGGCTGGTCGATGCGGCCGAGATCAAGCAGCGGTTTCCCCTGATCGAGGAGGACAGGGTCCAGGGCGGCATGTGGGACCCGGATGCGGGTCTGGTCATCCCGCGCTCGCAGACGGTCGCCGGCAAGCTGGTCAACCAGGCCGAAGCCGCCGGCAAGCTGAAGCTGTTCACCAACACGCCGGCCAAGTCGCTGGTGATCGAGAACGGGCGAGTGAAGGGCGTGGTCACCGACCGCGGGACCATCATGGCGGACTACGTCGTCGTCACCGCCGGGCTCTGGGGCCGCCTGATCGCCGCGATGGCGGGCGAGGACCTGCCGGTGATGCCGGTCGATCATCCCTTGACCTTCTTCGGGCCCTATACCGAGTTCGCCGGCACCGGCAAGGAGATCGGCTGGCCGCTGCTGCGCGACCAGGGCAACTCGGCCTATATGCGCGACACCGGCGACCCCACCACGTCGGAAGGCGGCATGATCGAATGGGGCTATTACGAGGAGCACAACCCGCGCCTCGTTCATCCCCGCGACATCCTGGAGAAGGAGCAGGCCCGGCTCTCGCCCTCGCAGCGCGACCTCGAGATGGAGCAGATCCTCACGCCGCTCGAGCGCGCGATCGAGCTGACGCCGATCCTGGGCGAGCTCGGCTTCGAGGAGAAGCGCTCGTTCAACGGCCTCCTGCAGGTGACGACCGATGGCGGCCCCTCGATCGGCGAGAGCCAGAAAGTGCGCGGCCTGTGGTACGCGGTCGGCATCTGGGTGAAGGACGCGCCCGGCATGGGCAAGCTCGTGGCCGACTGGATGACCGACGGCCGCACCGGGATCGATCACAACCGGATCGACTATTCCCGCTTCTACCCGCATATGTTCAAGGAGGACTTCATCGCCGGCCGCTGCGGTGAAGCCGCGCAGAAGATCTACAACCCGGCGGTCCATCCGCGCGAGCCCTATGCCACCGGCCGCAACATCCGCCGCTCGCCGTTCTACGAGCGCGAGAAGGAGCTCGGCGGCTATTTCATGGAGCTGGGCGGCTGGGAGCGCGCCCATGGCTATGCCGCCAACGAGCATCTCTTGAAGAAATACGGCAACCGCGTGCCGGTGCGCGAGAACGAGTGGGACAACCGCCATTTCTGGCGCGTCTCCAATGCCGAGCATCTCGCCATGAGCGAGGATTGCGGCATCGTCAACCTCTCGCACTTCGCCATGTTCGACGTCGAAGGTCCCGACCACGTGGCCCTGATGGAATGGCTCTGCGCCGCCAAGGTCGGCGGCGACAACATGGTCGGCAAGGGCATCTACACCCATTTCCTCGACGACGAGGGCATGGTGCGCGCGGACCTGACCGTGATCCGCATGGCCGATCGCTGCCGTGTCATCGACGGCGCCGATGCCGGCATGCGCGACCTGCACTACGCGCGCCGCACGGCGCAAGACAAGGGCTTCGACGTCAAGGTCACCGACGTGACGGAAAAGTACGTCACTATCGGCATCTGGGGTCCCAATGCCCGCGCGACCCTGCAGAAGGTGGTGGAGGATCCGAGCGGTCTCAGCCACGAGGCCTTCCCCTTCGCCGCGATCAAGCCGATCAAGATAGGCGGCAGACAAGTGATGGCCTTCCGCATCTCCTATGTCGGCGAGCAGGGCTGGGAGCTGCACATGCGCTACGAGGACGGGCTCGCCGTCTGGGACGCGCTGCGCACGACCGGCGTCATGCCCTTCGGCGTCGAGACCTATGCCAACAGCCGCCGCATGGAGAAGAGCCTCCGGCTGCAGAACGCGGACCTCCTCACCGAATACAACCTGATCGAATGCGATCTCGCGCGCCCGAAGGTGAAGGACGCCGATTTCCGCGGCAAGGCCAAGCACCTCGAATACAAGGCGAGGCCCCACCAGCCGGCGATGCTCTGCACCCTGGTGATGACCGAGCACACGGATTCCAAAGGCGTCGCCCGCTATCCCGTCGGCACCATGCCGGTGATGGACCCGAAGACCGGCGAGACCCTGGTGGACACGCTCGGCCGCCGCTCGTTCACCACCTCCGTCGCCTACGGCCCCTCGATCGGCAAGAACATCGCGCTCGCCTATCTCCCCTGGTCGCATTGCCAGGAAGGCCGCAAGCTGGCGGTCGAGTATTTCGGCGAGACCTATCCGGTCGAGGTGGCCGGCGTCGGCTACAAGCCGCTCTACGACCCGGAGAACCTGAAGCCACGGACGTAGGGGCAAAGGAGCATCTGCGTCGCCGCGGTTGACGTAGATCAACGCGGCTTGGCGATAGGTAGAATCCCTTATCGCATACAGGCGTCCTCAGTCTGCCGGCACCCCGGTTGTTCAGCGATTCTAAAGGATTGCAGTCACAGGCTCACATCGGCGGCTGGATTGCGATCGGCGCATTCCACGCATTCGTTCGATTGAGGTAGGGCGCGGCATGCAAGGCTACTGGCAAGGGCTTCTCGCCAGCTCAGGCATCATCGCGCTGTTCATCTCGATCTGGAGCTATTCGTCTTTTCCCTCCGGCTGCGAAACGCTGTTGAAGAAGACGCTGTTCGGGGTCCTGTTCGGGGCGGGCGCCGCCGTCTGTATGCTGTTTGCCTTCGAGGTTCCGCCCGGGGTCCTGATCGATCTGCGGAACGTCCTGATCGCGCTGTCCGGCCTGTTTGGCGGGCCGATCTCCGGTCTCGTCACGGGCGCTCTGGCTGCCGCGTTTCGGCTTTCGTTCGGCGGCCCGGCGGTGAACACGGCGATGGTCGCAACGACCGCCTATACGGCGGCCGGCGTCATAGCCCATCTCCTGCTGCGCGGCCGAACGCCTGGGCGGCATCACGTCCTCTGGCTGGCGGCAGCCACCGCCGCGATTTCCACTTTCCGTTCCCTTCTCCTGCCGACCCTCGGTGTCACGTCGCTTGAGATCGCCGCGGTCGCTGCGTCGCAATTCGCGGCGACGCTTCTCGGCGGGCTCGCCATGATCAAGGAGAGCAGCCGCGAAGCGATATCGCGTTCCAATCTGATCTATGCCGCGATCGCGGAGGCGCTGCCCGACTGTCTCAACGTGAAGGATAGCGCGGGCAGGTTCATGGCCGCCAATTCGGCGACCGCGACCCTGTTGCGCGCGCCGAGCCGCGAAGCGCTCATCGGCAGATCGGACTTCGACTTCTTCCCGCACGACGTCGCCCGTCGCTTCCGCAACGAAGAGCGCGAAGTCATGGCGGCGCGGCAGCCGCGCACCCTCGAGCAGCTGGTGACCTATGCCGACGGGACCAGCTCCTGGCAGTCCGCGCTGAAGGTGCCGGTCTATGACAAGTCGGACCGGTTCCAGGGCCTCATCACCCTCAACCGCGACATCTCCGAGCGGAAACGGCTGGAAGAGGAACTGGCCCGCAGCCAGCGCCACTTCAGCGAGGCGCTGTCCACCATGACCGACGGGCTCGTCATGTACGACAAGGACGAGCGGCTGGTGTTCTGCAACGAGCGCTATCTCAGCCTGTTTCCGGTGACCCGCGACGTGCGAAAGCCGGGGGCACGCTTCATCGACATCGTCCGGGCGTCGTACCAGCGCGGCGAGAAGGCGCCGATACCGGGCACCGACGAAGCGGACCGGGTCGCCGCCGATGCCGACGCCCTCAGCTGTCCCAATATCCGGCAGTTCGAACTCGCCGACGGTCGCTGGCTGGAGGCCCGCGTCAATGTCAGCGACGGCAACGCGCTGGTGACCTATTCCGACGTCACGGCATTGAAGCACAGCCAGACACTGCTGGAGCAGGCCAATGCGCGACTGGAGCAGCTCGCCCGGGTCGATCCGCTGACCGACTGCCTCAACCGGCGTGCGTTCGATGCCTATTTCGCGGATGAGCTGAGCCGCGCCGCGCGCGGCCAGGCCGAGATGGCGCTTCTCCTGGTCGATGTGGACAAGTTCAAGCTGTTCAACGACGGCTTCGGACATCTGGCGGGGGACGACTGCCTGCGCCGCATCGCCCAGGCCTTGAAGGACAGCGTGCGCCGGAGCATCGACCGGGTCGCCCGCTACGGCGGCGAAGAGTTTGTCGTCATCCTGGCGGGCACCGGCGGCGAAGAGGCGCGCCGGTTGGCCGAGCAGGTCGCCGAGAGCGTCCGGGCCCTGAACATCCCGCATCCGGGCAGCGAGCACCGCCGGGTCACGATCAGCATCGGGATGACCGTCGTGCCCCGCGGCACCAAAGCTGATCCCGAAGCGGTGCTGCGCGAAGCCGACGAGGCGCTCTATCGCGCAAAGGCGAACGGCCGCAACCGCGTCGAGGTCGCCGCCCGGCAGCCTCCTGCGCTCGCCCTGGTGCGTCCCGGCATGTAGCCGGGCGAGGTTCGCATGATCTACCTTTACGGCCGCAGCCATTTCGAGAGGGTGTTTCACCCGCTAACTCTCTGACGAGGAAGCCCTTAACACCATCGGCCGGGACGGAGCCGCTTTCGATACGGTAAAGGTCCGGTCTGGGTTGGAGCCGAGGCATAATATAGTTCATCTTTCGTTCTCGCGCAACCTCTGCGCGAGAATTCCTCACGATCCTGGAGAGCCTCACGCCGCGGGCGCACGGGACGCAACGCGAAGAGCGCTGAGCCGCTTCGCGGGAGAAATGATCCCGGTTCTAACGAGAACGCGCTAGTGGCGCGAGCGGGCCGGCGGGTCGGGCTGCGGGTTGAACCCGCCGGAGACCTTTCCGAGCTCTTTTTCGGACAGCTCTTTCTTGCTCGCCTGCGGCTTCTGCGCGGGCGTGCCCTTCTTTCCCTGATCTTGCTTCGAATTGGACGCCATCGACCTGTCCTCCCACGAATTGCCGATCAGCCGGCAGCCTTAACGGAGACGCACCGGATACCCCACGGTATCGAACAGGGTCGCACCGGCGACGCTCGCCGGCAAGGACGGCCGTCACAATGCCAGGGAATATTCGATCGACACTATGGCAGCGTGAACGGCGCAAGCCGTGGGATCCAGCTTCGAACTTCTCGCCGGTAAATCGCCCAGTTCGGATCGTGCTCGCCGATGGCGCTGCTGCCGTTGCAGACGTCCTTGAAGACGATGAACAGCAGAACGGCGACGCAGGGAGAGACCGAGACCGCGAGGCTCTCGGTCACGACGCCCACCAGGCCATCGCGAGGCATATGCCGACCTGCATGGGATTGGAGAGATAGGCGTAGATGCCGCGCGTCACCAATCGGTTCGGCGGGTCATGTGGAAAGGCGGTGCCATCGCCTATGGGGCCTGGTCGGCGACGGTGTCGCGCTTCCCGGCGAGCCGGGCGGCGAACTTCCTCTACTGCATCCCACCCACGGCGACCCGTCATGGGCTTGCTCTGGCTCGGCGAGGTGCCGAGCCTGCTCGGGATCGCCGGCGGGGTGATGGCGCTCGCCGGCGTCGCGCTGGTCAATCTCACCCGACGTTGAAGCCTGGGCTGATCAGTCCTCGGTCTCGCCGCTCGCCAGCGACTCCAGCGCTTCGGCATTGGTGACCGAGATCTGATGTGCGTTGGCGATGCTGATGTAGCGGCGGCGCTTGAACTCGCTGATGCCGCGGGACACGGTCTCGATGGTGAGGCCGAGATAATCGGCGATGTCGAGCCGGCTCATCGGCAGGTCGAGCGCACCGCGCTCCAATCCGTTGCGCTTCATGCTGCGCAGCAGGAACCAGGCCAGGCGCTCGTGCGCGGTCTGGCGGCCCAGCATCACGATGTGGTTCTGCGTCGCCGAGAGGCCCTTGCACAGCATCGCCATCAGCAGCTTGCGGATGGCGGGCGTCGTCTCGCCGAGCTGCTCGAGCTGGGACTTGGGGTAGCTGATCACCACCGCGTCGGCCACCGCTTCGGCGGTGAAGGTGTGCTCGCTCTCCCAGTCGAGGCCGAAGAAGTCGCCCGGCAGGTAGAAGTCCGCGATCTGGCGACGGCCGTCCATCAGCACGCGGCAGGTGCGGATGGCACCGCTCACCACCTTGTAGACATGCTTCGAAGGATCGCCCTCGTTGAAGACCGCGCTGTTGCGCCTGAAGCTGAGCGTCGAGCCGATACTCTGCAGGACCCGCATCGTCTCATCCGCGGCACTGCTGCGCCCGCCCTGGAGGACTGGCCACGGCGCGCGGCTGGGTGCGGACTGGTTGCGGGCTTCGACGGCGGCGGTCTTCTGGATGACGGACATAGCGCTTCTCCCGAACCGATGGCGACGCTTACGATGGATCGGATCATCGGCCGGAATATCCACGGAGAAAATTCGGAACTTCCCGTAAGGGGTACTACCTAGCGCAGCCAAGGCACGGATCTGGCGCGGAAATCCGTCGCCGACGGCGCTGGACCGCGGCCGGCCGTACGCATGGCCATACGGGGTTATACGTAGAGGATCGTGCGCGGGATCAGGAGCGCTCGAGCGCCCGGTCGATCGCCTTCATCAACGTGTCATCGACCGGCTTGTCGAAGAAGGCGAAGGCGCCGGCGATGCGGGCCCTCTCCTTGACCGCGGCATCATCTTGCGCCGAGACGATGATGACCGGGATGTCGATGCCGCGTTCGCGCAACAACGCCAGAAGCTCCAGCCCGCTCATCTCCGGCATGTTGAGGTCCAGCAGCAGGCAGGCGCCTTCCTCCTCGGCCTCGTATGCCGCCAGGAAGTCCCGGGCCGAGCCGTAGTCCTCAACGGTGAGATCATAGGATTCGAGCAGTGCCCGGGCGGAGTCGCGCACGCTTTCGTCGTCATCGACGATATAGATCGTGGGCATATCCATCCGGAGGTTCGAGCCTTTCGCGAGCAGAGCTGCGTTACACTTACAGGATATGAATGGGGTTACCCATAGATATACGGAATAATCCCTAACGTCCCGATCAATGCTCTTTGTCAATATCTTCCCAGTTCGTCAGGCCAGTTCGTCAGGTCTGGGCGCCGATCCCGGCCGCGAGGGCGGCGCGGACCAGGTCCGAAAGGCTCTTCGCTTCCATCTTATCCATCACCCTCGCGCGATGGATCTCGACCGTGCGGGGCGAGATGTCGAGCTCATAGGCGATCACCTTGTTGGCCTTGCCGGCCACCAGCAGCTCCAGCACCTGACGCTCGCGGGTCGACAGGCTGGCGACCCGGGTGGTGACGTTCTGGGCGGCGCTGGCCTGCTCGCGTTGCCACTCGGCCTTGGCCAGAGCCCGGCGGACGGTCGCCAGCAGCTGCTCGTCGTCGAACGGCTTCTCGATCAGATCGAGCGCGCCGGCCTTCATGGCGCGGACCGCGAGCGGAACGTCCGCATGCCCGGTGACGACGATCACCGGGAGCGGGATGTTGCGCCGGACGATCTCCTCCTGGAGCTCGAGCCCGTCCATGTCGGGCATGCGGATATCGGCGATCACGCAGCCGGTCGCGTTGGAGCGATAGGCATCCAGGAAGGCGCGCGCCGAACCGAAGGGCACGCCGTGCAATCCGGCGGATTCCAGCAGGGCGCAGACCGATTCCCGGACATCCACGTCGTCGTCCACGACGAAGACGGTGCTCTCACTCGCCATCGGCCGGCTCCGACTGCGGCGCCAGGGGCAGCTGGAAATGGAACGAGACGCCCCGCTCCGCGTTGGTCGTCACCCAGATCCGTCCGCCATGCGCCTCGACGATCGACTGGCAGATGGTGAGGCCGATCCCCATCCCCTTCTCCTTGGTGGTGACGAAGGGCTGGAAGAGCCGCGCCGCCACGTCGTCCGACAGACCTGGACCGCTATCCGAGACGGTGACCTGCACCATGCCGGGCTCCGGCATGCTGGAGACGATCAGCAGCTGCCGGATCGGCGCCTGCTGCATCGCCTCGACGGCGTTTCGGATCAGATTGATCACCACCTGCTGGATCTGCACCTTGTCCACCAGGACCGCCGGCAGCTCGGGGTCGAGCCTCACCTTGACCTTGACGTTGGAATCCGCGACGCCGACCATGCCGAGCGCGATCGCCTCCTCGATGATCCTGTGCAGCTGCTCGCTGCGGCGGTTCGATTCCCGCCTCTCGATGAAGTCCCGCAGGTGGCGGATGATGTTGCCGGCGCGCGCGGTCTGCTCGCTCGCCTTGGTGATGAGTTCTCGCGCCTTCGCCGCGCGCGGCTCCTCGGAGGGTTCCAGGGTGCGGTGCGCGGCACGCACGTAGTTCATGATGGCGGCCAGCGGCTGGTTGAGCTCATGGGCCAGCGCCGATCCCATCTGGCCCATGGCGCTCAGGCGCGAGACATGCAGCAACTCGGCCTGCATCTCCTGGAGGCGACGCTGGGTGCCCTGGCGCTCGGTGATGTCGCGCATGAATCCGGTGAACAGGCGCCCGTCGCCGTGCCGGATCTCGCCGACCGTGAGCTCCATCGGGAACGTGCTGCCGTCGCTGCGCTGGCCGACGACGACGCGGACGGTGCCGATGATGCGCTTCTCCCCGGTCTCGAGATAGCGCTGGACGTAGCCGTCGTGCTCCTCGCGATAGGGCTCCGGCATCAGCAGGTTGACGCTCCGGCCGACCACCTGGTCCGCCGGGTAACCGAACAGGCGCGACGCCGCCGGGCTGAAGGATTGGACGATCCCCTTCTCGTCGATGATGACGATGGCGTCGAGCACCGTGTCCAGAATCGAGCGCAGGCGCTCCTGGCTGTCGATCAGCCGCTGCTCAGCCTGATTACGCTCGGTCAGGTCATGGATGATGCCGACATAGATGTCGGCGCCGTCGAGCCTGCCCTGGCCGACCGAGAGATACATCGGGAAGGTCGAGCCGTCCTTGCGCTGGCCGACCACCTCGCGTCCGATGCCGATGATCTTGCGCTCGCCGGTCTCCCGATAGTGTTGCAGATAGCCGTCGTGCTCGCCGCGATAGGGCTGCGGCATCAGCATCTTCACGTTCTGGCCGATCACCTCGGCCGGCTTGTAGCCGAACAACCGCTCGCAGGCCGGGTTGAAGATCTGGATGTGGCCTTTGGCATCGATGACGATGATGCCGTCCACTGCGGTCGTGATCAGCGCCTGGAACACGGCCTCATCCCTTCTCGCCGTCTGCCCCGAACCACCCATGCCGACCCCACCTGACGAACATCAAACTCTCACGAAACCTAATTTTTGTATGGCCGGCCGCAACTGTATTTTTCGGGCGTTCCAGCGGGCGCTTCACGCCACCGGAGAAGCTAGCTATAAGTGGCATGAAAGTCCTACATTTTTCGCAGGCCGCCGGGTCAACTGGCGGCTTGCCCCGCAACTGCGAAGCGCCTACTTTCCAAAGTTGGCATTGGTTAGGCAATAGGACCCGCGATGGGCAACCGATTCTTGGAGCTTCTGGAGCAACGACCCTTCCTGATGGCCGACGGCGCCACCGGCACCAACCTCTTCGGCATGGGGCTGATGACCGGCGACGCGCCGGAGCTCTGGAACTTCGACCATCCGGAGCGGATCGAGGCCTTGCACCAGAGCTTCGTCGATGCCGGCGCCGACCTCTTCCTCACCAACTCCTTCGGCGGCACGCGGCACCGATTGAAGCTGCACCAGGCCCAGGACCGCGTGCGTGAGATCAACAAGCGCGCGGCGGAAATCGCGCGCAAGGTCGCGGAGAAGGCCGGCCGGCCGGTCGTGGTCGCGGGCTCGATGGGTCCGACCGGGGAGCTGTTCGAGCCGCTGGGCGCGCTGACCGAGGCCGAGGGCATCGCCGCCTTCGCCGAACAGGCCGCGGCCTTGAAGGAAGGCGGCGTCGACGTGATCTGGATCGAGACCATGTCCTCCAAGGAGGAAGTGGCCGCCGCCGTGAAGGGTGCCGCGGGCGTCGGCCTGCCGATCGTCACCACCATGAGCTTCGACACCAACGGCAAGACCATGATGGGCATCTCGCCGGCGGATTTCGTCGCCTTCGTCCATGGGCTGGAGCCGAAGCCGGTCGCCTTCGGCGCCAATTGCGGCGTCGGCGCGGCCGACCTCGTCGCCACCATCGTGAAGCTCTCCGAGGCGGCGGCGCCGGACGACATCATCGTCGCCAAAGGCAATTGCGGCATCCCCTACTACGAGGACGGCAAGATCCGCTACAACGGCACGCCGGAGCTGATGGCCGACTATGCCCGGATCGTGCGCGACGCCGGCGCCCGGATCGTCGGCGGCTGCTGCGGCACCTCGCCGGAGCATCTGCGTTCGATCCGCACCGCCTTGGACGCGCACCAGCCCGGCCCCAAGCCGAATGCCGCGGAGATTGCGGCGAGGCTCGGCCCGATCACCGAAGGCGCGCAGGCGCTGCTCTCGGGCGCCGCTGCGGCCCCTGCCGCGCGCCGCACCCGACGCCGCGACCGCGGCGCCGCGGAAGAAGCCGCGTTCTGATCCGATAGACCGAACCCGCGGCAAGACCCTCACCCTGTCCCTCTCCCTATGGGAGAGGGAACGCTGTTGCAGGCGCTCCGGTGAGCCCCTTCTCCCGTAGGGAGAAGGTTGGGATGAGGGCCTTGATGCAGTCGCGATAGTGCCAGCTCATTTTCCGAAGCTCGTCCATGTCCTCTCTCCCCGCCCTGCTTTCCGAGATCGCCGGCCGCGCCTTCGCGGCGGAGGGCCTCGACCCCAGTTTCGGCAAGGTGACGGTCTCGAGCCGTCCGGACCTCGCCCAGTTCCAATGCAACGGTGCGCTCGCCGCCGCCAAGGCCGCAAAGCAGCCGCCGCGCGCGATCGCCGAGAAGGTCGCGGAACGGATGAAGCGTGAGCCGGTCTTCCGCGAGGTCTCGCTCGCCGGACCGGGCTTCATCAATCTGAACGTCACCGACGACTATCTGGCGCAGGAGATGAACCGCATCGCCGGCGACGCACGGCTCGGCATGCCGGCGAAAGCCGATCCCAGGATGGTGGTGCTGGATTACGGCGGGGCCAACATCGCCAAGCCGATGCATGTCGGCCATCTCCGGGCCGGCATCATCGGCGACTCGCTGCGGCGCATCTACAAGTTCGTCGGCGACACCACGGTCGGCGACGTCCATCTCGGCGACTGGGGCCTGCAGATGGGCATGATCGTCTCCGAGCTGGAGATCCGCCGCCCCGACCTCCCCTACTTCGACAAGGGCTTCACCGGACCCTATCCGAAGGAGAGCCCGGTCACCTTGGCCGAGCTCGAGGAGATGTATCCGGCGGCCTCGCGCGACAGCAAGGCGGACCCCGCGCGCATGGAGCGCTCGCGCCTGGCGACGGCGGAGCTGCAGGACGGAAGGCCCGGCTACCGCGCGCTCTGGCAGCATTTCTTCGATATCTCGATCGTGGCCCTGGAGCGCGACTACGGCAATCTCGGCGTCCATTTCGACCTCTGGAAGGGCGAGGCCTGCGTCCACGATCTCATCCCGCCGATGATCGAGAAGATGAAGCGTCTCGGCATCGTCGAGGAGAGCGAGGGCGCCGAGGTCGTCCGCGTCGCCGAGCCCGACGACAAGCACGAGATCCCGCCGATGATCCTGGTGAAATCGGATGGCGCCTACATGTATGCGACCACGGATCTCGCCACCATCGTCGACCGGGTGAATTGCCAGAACCCGGACTTGAGCATCTACGTGGTCGATCACCGCCAGCACCTGCATTTCGTCCAGGTGTTCCGCGCCGCCAAGAAGGCGAAGATCAACGGCAAGGGCGAGCTGGTGCATTTGGGCTACGGCACCATGAACGGCACCGACGGCAAGCCGTTCAAGACCCGCGCCGGCGGCGTGATGCGGCTGGACGATCTCTTCCAGATGGTCACCGACGAGGCGATGAAGAAGCTGACCGAGCACGGGCTCGGCAGCGGCTATGCCGAGGACGAGCGCGTCGACATCGCCAACAAGGTCGGGGTCGCCGCATTGAAGTTCGCCGACCTCTCCAACAACCCGATCGCCAACTACGTCTTCGACCTCGATCGCTTCTCGCGGTTCGAGGGCAGGACCGGCCCCTACCTGCTCTACGCCGCGGTGCGCGTCAAATCGCTGCTGAAGAAGGCGCGGGAGCAGAACGACACGCCGGGGGAGATCGTGCCGCCGGCGCCGGGCGAACGCGATCTCATGCTGATGCTGGGCCAGATGCCGGACGCGATCCGGGCCGCCTATGACGATCTCGCCCCCAGCAAGATCGCCGATTTCGCCTACAACCTCGCCCAGACCTTCAGCGGCTATTACGCCAACTTCCACATCCTCAGCGAAACCGACACGGCGCTCCGGCGTTCACGTCTGGCGATCGCCGAGCTGGTGCTGAAGGAGCTGGAGCTGTGCCTGGAACTGCTGGGTATCGCCACGCCGGAACGGATGTGAGCCCAACCGATCCGGGCTCTGGCCCGACGCTCAAGACCGAGCGCCTGATCCTGCGCCCCTGGCGGCCGGAGGATCTCGAACCCTTCGCCGCGATGAACGCCGATCCCCGGGTCGCCGCCATGCTGGGTGGACCGGGCGATCGCACCTTCAGCGACATCCTGGCGGCGAAGATCTTCGCCGAGTTCGCCGAGCGCGGCTATGGCCGCTGGGCGGTCGAGGTGCCCGGCGCGGCGCCCTTCATCGGCTTCGTCGGCCTCGCCGTGCCGAGCTTCGAGGCACACTTCACCCCCGCCGTGGAGATCGGCTGGCGCTTGGCGTTCGAACATTGGGGTAAGGGCTACGCGACCGAAGGCGCCGTCGCGGCGATGGATTACGGCTTCACCGAGGCCGGGCTCGCGGAGATCGTCTCCTTCACCGCGGCCGGCAACATGCGCTCACGCGCGGTGATGGAGCGGCTCGGCATGCATCGCGATCCCAAGGACGATTTCGGCCATGAGCGGCTCGGCAGGCAGCATCCGCTCTATCACCACGTCCTCTATCGGATTCGCCGCGACGAATGGCTCACTCGGCGTGAGCCGGGAGCGGCCGGACGCGCGGCCGGGTCGCCGACATGAGGCCGACCATCAGGGCGATGGTGGCGAGATAGGCGATCAGCTGCGCGCCGTCCGGCTGCGCGGTGTAGCCGATCAGGGTCTTCAGCAGCCGCCCCGGAACGCTGCCGTCGGTCAGCAGCCAGGACGTATCCCAGAGCGGCGTCATCAGCATGCTGATGAAGCCGCCTTGCTGCAGGAAGGCCACCGCCTGGGACGCCAGGCCGGCCGCCACCAGCACGATCAGTCCACTGGTCACGCCGAACAGCCGCTTGGTCGGCACGGCCAGCAGGCCGAGATACATGACGACCGACAGCGCGACGCCGCCGAGCAGGCCCAACGCGCCGCCCGCCCCGATCGTCATCGGCGAGGCGCCGCCCATGAGCACGCCGTAAAGGAAGAGCACGACCTCCGACCCCTCGCGCAACACGGCGACGCCCACCACCAGCGCCAGCGCCATGAGCGAACGATCGCCGGAAGCGACGGCGGCGCCGACCTGCTGCAGCTGGCGGGCCATGTCGCGGCCATGACTCGCCATCCAGACGTTGTGCCAGGTCAGCATGCCGACCGCGAACAGCAGGATCGCCGCGTTGAACAGTTCCTGGCCGGAACCCTCGAACAGGTTGCCGAGCTCTCCGGCGAAGGCCGCGACCAGACAGGCACCGATCACGCCGCCGCCGACGCCGTAGGCGATCCAGCGTCCGCGATGCGCCAGCCCGCGCGTGGCGGCGAGCACGATGCCGACGATCAATCCGGCTTCGATGGCTTCGCGAAAGACGATGATGAAGGCGGCGAGCATGGCTCCGGTCCGTTATTCGGCGATCACCACGCCCTTGGCGGTATCGTCATGATACTCGCCCTCGAAGGCGTATTTCCCCGCGGCCAGCGGCCGCAGATGGATCGTCGCCTGCTGGCCACCGGCGATCACTTTCTCGACCTTGAGATCGCTGGAATCGAACTCCTCCGGCTCCGCGTCCTTGTTGGTCACGACGAGATCGACCTTCTTGCCCGCCGGCACGTGGATCTCAGCCGGATCGAAGCGATGATTGCTCAAGGTCACCTGGATCACGGTCGAATCCTCGGCCCGGGCCACCCCGGCGCTCAGTCCCATCGGGGCCAGCAGCAGGGCGGCAAGAGAAAGACGCAAAATCAACGACATAGATACTCCACGCAACGGCCGACACTGGCCATGATTCAGGTCAAAATCTGCGAATAATTCGCATTTGCCAGGGAAATATCTCCATTCCCTGGCCGAAGGTCAAGCTGGGGCCCCGCTCCGAAATGCCGCAGTCACAGGGTGTTGAACGGCTCCCCGCTCAGGCCGCGAGCTTCCGCATCCGCTCGGCGGTGTAGTCGGCCAGGCCGCGCAACGCTGCGGCGCCATCGCCGCGATAGGAGGCGCCGTGCATCAACGCGAGCGTGCGGGGCTTGAGCTCGGCGAGCCGCCGCAGGATCTCCGGCGTGCGCGGCGCCAAGGCGGTGGCCTGGAACATCTCCTCCGCCGCGATGGCGGGCCCGAGGATGTCGGTCTCGACCAAAGCCGCGCCGCCGCCGCCGACATGGGTGAAGAGATCGCCGCAAAGCAGCGTGCCGGTCGCTTGATCGCGGGTTGACACAAACTGTGCGAAATGCACAAACTGTCCGGCATCGAGGGAGGTGCGGCATGAGCATCCAGCTCCCGAAACGACGGCCGATCGAGCTGCCCCCCACCGCCCAACCCACTTGGGCTGTGGTCGAGACCATGGCCGCAACCATCGCGCAGCTGCTGCATCCCCATGCCGAGGTGGTTCTGCACGATCTCGCGACCCGCCAGATCGCGCAGATCTGGAATCCCTTCTCGGGTCGGAAGCCCGGTGAGCCGTCCGACCTCGACGACATCGATCCTGAAATGGTCGAAGAGGATGTCATCGGGCCCTATGAGAAGGCCAGCCCCAAGGGCGCACGGCTGAAGTCGATCAGCGCCGTGCTCCGCAATCAGGCGCAGGTGCCGCGGTATGTTCTCTGCATCAATCTCGATGTCTCGCAATTCGACGCCGCCGCGCGGCTGCTGCAGGGCTTCGCCGCCAGCAGCGCGAGCCGTCCGGAATGGATGTTCCGCAAGGACATCCGGGAGCAGATCAATCTGCAGGTTGCCGACTACCTGAAACGGCATAACCTGAACATCACGGCGCTCGATCAGGCCGGCCGAGTGGCGCTGATCGCGCATCTCGACGAAAGCGGCGCCTTCCAGACCCGGCGCGCGGTCGATCATATCGCGGCGGCACTCGATCTCTCGCGCACCACCGTCTACATGCTGCTGCGCGAAGCACGCACGCCCAAAGGTGAAACCAAGGCCAGGAAACGCAAATGACCATGCTCCCCGACTTCAAGCTCGAGACCTATCTCTCGAAATGGGAGTTCGCCGCGCGCTACCACATGACCGCCTCGGACATGGAGACGCTCAGCATCGCCGAGCTGCTCGCCATGGCGGAGCCGGCGGATCGCGAAGCCTTCCAACGCCTGAAGCTGGGCTACATCGAGACTTTCGGCACGCCGGCATTGCGGACCGTGATCGCTGCGACCTATGACGGGCTGGTTTCCGAGGACGTGATCGCCTTCGCCGGTGCCGAGGAAGGCATCTTCTGCGCGGCGCATGCTCTGCTCGATCGCGACTCCCACGCCGTCGTGGTGACGCCGAACTATCAATCGAGCGAATCCGTGCCGCTGTCGATCTGCGCGGCGACCGGCGTCGCGCTGCGCGAAAACGAGAATTGGCGGCTCGACCTCGATGAGCTGGAAGCCGCCTTGCGGCCGAATACCAAGCTGGTCCTGGTTAACTTCCCGCACAACCCGACCGGCAAGGTGATCGACCACGCCACCTTCGGTGCGGTGGTGAAGCTCTGCGACGAGCGCGGTATCTATCTCTTCTCCGACGAGGTCTATCGCGGCCTGGAGCGTCGGCCGCAGCTGCCGCTGCCGCAGGCGGCGGAGATCTACGAACGCGGCCTCTCGCTCAACGTGATGTCAAAGGCCTACGGGCTGCCGGGCCTGCGGGTCGGCTGGATCGCCTGCCGCGATCGCGCCGTCCTCTCGCGCATGGAGCGGATCAAGCACTATCTCTCGATCTGCAACGCCGGACCGAGCGAGCATCTCGCGATCATTGCGTTGAAGGCGCGGGAGCGTATCTTGCGCCGCAACCTCGCGCTGATCGCGACCAATCTCGAAGCGGTGAGCGACTTCTTCGACGAGTTCGCGGATCTCTTCGACTGGCAACTGCCCGACGGCGGCTGCATCGGATTTCCCCGCTACAAGGGCAAGGACGGCGTCGAGACGTTCTGCCGGCGCCTGGCCGAAGAGATCGGCGTCGTGCTGCTGCCGGCCAGCCTCTATCAATCGGCGCTGACGCCGGTGCCGACGGACCGTTTCCGCATCGGCTTCGGCCGGAGCTATGTGCCGCAGGGGCTCGCCGCCATGCGCGCCTGGATCCGCGGCAACCGGCGCGCCGCCTGATGGAGTTCGCGATCGCGCCCGAGGTCGCGGCGCGCTTTCCCGATATCGAAGTGCATGCGATCCGCGCCCGGGGCTTGCGCGCCGCCGCGTCGCAGCTCGATCATGTCCGGCGGTTGCGGGATGCCGTCGCCGGCGTCCTGGCGCTCGGCCTCGATCGCGAGAAGCTGGCGGCCTTCCCGCCGATCGCCGTCTGGCGCGAGGCCTATGCGAAGCTGAACGTCCGGCCGTCGCAATTCCGCGCCAGCATCGAATCCCTGACAAGGCGCGCGCTCGGTGGCGCCGATCTCGCACTGCCGATTCCGGCGGTCAATCTCTACAATGCCGTCTCGCTGGGCACGCTCGCGCCAATGGGCGCCTATGACATGGCGAAGCTCCCCTCTTTGCCGATGCGGCTCCGCTTCGCGACGCCGGATATCGACCGGTTCCTGCCGCTCGGCGGCAAGCCCGAGGATTTTCCGCTGAATCCGGATCTGGTGGTCTATGCCGCCGGCGACATGGTGCTCTGCTGGGGCTTCAACTGCCGCGACCATCGCGAAACCGGGCTCGACGCGCAATCGGACGACATCGTCTTCTTCTCGGAAGCGGTCGACGCGGAGGGCGGCATCCGTTCGGGAAACGCGATCGGCGGGATCCGGTCGCGTCTCGCCGCCATTGGGGTGGAGTGTTCCGACCCGGTCGTTGCCAACCGAGCGCAGCCGACCTTCAGCCTCTGATCAGAGCGCCGCTTCCAGGTCGGCGATGCTTTCGAGCACGACATGCGCGCCGGCTTCCAGCAGCGCCTCCTTGGGACTGACGCCGGTCAGCACCCCGACCGCGCGTCCGGCGCCGCCCGCCCGCGCCATGTGCATGTCGTGCGGACTGTCGCCGACCACGGCGACCGCGCGCGCCGGCAGATCGAGCCGGCGCGCGAAGGCCTCGACCATGCCGCCGCCGGGCTTCAGCCCATGGCCGGTGTCGAAGCCGCAGATGAAATCGAGCGAGAGCCGGACGCCGAACTTGTCCATGGCCTGGTGTGCGGCGATCTCGCTGTCCATGGTGGCGATGCCGAGCTTGTAGCCGCGCTGCTTCAGCCTGGCGAAGAAGCTGCCGAAATCGACGACCGGCGCCATCACCTCCGGCTGGCGCTTGAGGAAATGCGCCTGCACCGCCTCATGGATAACGTCCACGTCGGCGCGACCGAGAATTTCGGCCCAGATCGCGGCGATCTCGCGGTTGCTCCCGGAAGCGATCACCGAGCCCGGGAGGTAGCGCCCGGTCGTCGGGTCCTTGCCCGAGCGGAGCATCAGCTCGGCCGCCCGTGCCGCGTCACCATCCGCCGCGAGCAGCGCCGCCTCCTCGGTGACGACGCCCCAGGTCCGATAGAAATCGAACAGCGTGCCGTCCTTGTCGAACAGGATCGCCTGGATCATGGCGCGCTGATCCCGAGAGACTTGCGGACCGCCGCCAAGCCGTCGCTGCCATCGAACACCGTGACGCCGGCGAGCCAGGGCGCGAGCACGTCCGGGTGTGCGGTGAGCCAGTTGGCGCCCGCTCCGTCGCTGTCGACGCTGGTCGAGTCCGACATGACCATGGATTCCATCTCCGGGCTGAATTGCAGATTCGCGAGCAGGCGGGCGAGATTGGGGCATTCGTCGCGATAGCCCGCGCGGATCAGCGGCGTCACCTCGGCCGCGCCGAAGCCGTCCTTCTCGAAGCCGGTGAGAAAGACCAGCGGCATCTTGTTCATGGCGGGATGAGGGCGCCAACCAAGCAACACCACCCATTTCTGCTGCGCGATCAGGGCCTGGACCTGGCCGATCATCCCCTGCTCGGACGCGGCCATGATCGTCCATCCACGAAGGCCCGAGGCGGGATCGTCTATGCGCTTCTGGAGAAGTGCATCGGCCGCACTGTCGACCTCCACCGCATAGATCCTTCGTCCGAACCGCTCGGCATTGGCGGCGAGATCCGCGATGTCACGCACGCCGGCGGCCGCCACATAGTCCGGTACCGCCGGCCCATAGCCCATGCCGGCGACATTGGGGCTAAGCTGCTCGATCGACTTTGCGTCGAGATAGGGCTGGAGCGCGGCCGCATTGGTCGGCAGCCAATTGTCCAGGAAAAGATCGAGGCGCTTCGCCTTAAGCCCCTCGAGGATAGCCGGCAGCTGCAGGCTCTCGACCTTGACCTGATAGCCGAGACCCTTGGCGATTGCGTCGAACACGCCGTCCAGCGCCTCGTTGTCCGCCCAACCGAGGCTGGCGATCCGGATCGTCCGGCAGGACGGCAGCTCGGCGGCGTGCGCGATCAGGGGCACGGCCACCGCCAGCGCCGAGACGACTGCTGCGAAACCGCGACAAAATCCCAAGAGCCCCCCTTCCGACTGCTACCCGCGAGTATAAGGCCCGTCCAGGCGGTTGCGGAGCCGGTTTTTTGATTGATCGTCCAATATAAGAACCGGCAAGATGGGCCGAAAGACGGGGGAGCGCCGCGGAGCGACCATGCCAAAGCTCGGAATGACCGGAATCCGCCGCCGCCAGCTCATCGACGCAACGATCGCCTCGATCCATGAGGTGGGCCTGGCCGAATCAAGCCTCTCCAGGATCTCGGCGCGGGCCGGCGTCTCGACCGGAATCGTGCACCACTATTTCGCCGACAAAGCCGAGCTCCTGGAATCGACACTCCGCCAGCTCGGCACGACCCTGCGGCTCGCCGTCGTGAGCCGGCTTGAGCGGGCGCGCACGCCGGCCGAGCGCCTGCTGGCCGTGGTCGACGGCAATCTCGGCGCCGGCCAGTTCACTCCGGAAGGCGTTTCCGCCTGGCTCGCCTTCTGGGCCCAAGTGCCGACGAGCCCGCGCCTGGCCCGCATCCAGCACGTGATCATCTCGCGTCTCAACGACAATCTCGTGGATGCCCTGAAGCGCATGGGCCGTAACGATGCCGAAGAGATCGCCGGCGTCACCGAGGCGCTGATCGACGGGCTCTGGCTGCGCGCAGCACTCTCCGCCGACGGTCCCGACCCGGTGCGGGCGCGGCGCCTCGTGCTCGACTATCTCAATGCCAAACTGGGTCGCGTGCTCGCATGAAGTTCGACCGCATATTCGACTATGTCATCGTCGGCGCCGGCTCGGCTGGCTGCGTGCTCACCAGCCGCTTGAGCGAAGACCCGAAGGTCAAGGTCTGCGTGGTGGAAGCGGGGCCCAAGGATCATTGGTGGAACTGGCAGATCCATATGCCGGCCGCGCTGATGTACAACCTCTGCCACGAACGCTACAACTGGTACTACGAGACCGAGCCGCAGCCCTACATGAACAACCGCGTCATGTATTGGCCGCGCGGCCGCGTGCTCGGCGGCTCGTCGAGCCTGAACGCCATGGTCTATATCCGCGGCCATGCGCTCGACTACGACCGCTGGGCCTTCCGCGAGAATTGCCGCGGCTGGTCCTATCAGGAGATCCTCCCCTATTTCCGGCGTGCCGAGCATCACGAGAGCCGGCGCGACGACTATCACGGCAGCGAGGGCCCGCTTTGGGTCCATACCGGCGACACGCCGAATCCGCTCTACGAGGCCTTCATCGAGGCCGGGCAGCAGGCCGGCTATCCCTTCACGCAGGACCTCAACGGCTATCAGCAGGAAGGTGTCGGCAAGATGGACATGACGACCCATAACGGCCGTCGCTGGTCCACCGCCATGGCCTATCTCCGCACCGCCGAGAAACGCGCCAATGTCACCGTGGAAACGAAGGCGCTCACCACGCGCATCCTGCTCGAAGGCAAACGCGCAATCGGCATCGAGTTCACGCAGAACGGCGAGACCAGGCGCTATCGTGCCGAGCGTGAGGTGATCCTCTCGGGCGGCGCCATCAACTCGCCGCAAGTCCTGATGCTCTCCGGAATCGGCCCCGCCGATCACCTGAAGGAGGTCGGCGTACCGGTTCAGCATGATCTGCCAGGCGTCGGGCAGAATCTCCAGGAGCATCTGGAGATGTACGTCCAGCAGCAATGCAAGCAGCCGATCACGCTCTACACCTATACCAAGCCCTTGCCGATGGCTTTGGCCGGCGTCCGCTGGTTCATGACCCATAAGGGCATCTGCGCCACCTCGCATCTCGAGGCCGGCGGCTTCATCCGCTCCGAGGCGGGCGTCGAGCATCCCAATCTGCAGTTCCACTTCCTCCCCTCGACGGTGAACGATCACGGCCGGAAGAACGGCACCTGCCATGCCTATCAGGTGCATATCGGCAACATGCGCCAGGAGGCACGCGGCTGGATCAAGCTGAAGTCCGACAAGCCGACGGATCACCCGCGCATCCAGCCCTTCTACCTGCAGACCGAGCGCGACCGCCGCGAGTTCCGCGACGCGGTGAAGCTGACCCGCGAGATCTTCGCCCAGAAGGCCTTCGATCCGTATCGCGGTCCGGAGATCCAACCCGGCGACAACGCGACCTCGGACGCCGACATCGACGCTTTCGTGCGCGCCCGGGGCGACAGCGCCTATCATCCCTCCTGCACCTGCAAGATGGGCACCGATCCGTTGGCCGTGGTCGATCCGGAGGCGAAGGTGCGCGGGCTCGACGGCCTGCGCGTCGTCGACGCCTCGATCATGCCATCGGTCGTCAGCGGCAACCTGAACGCGCCCACGATCATGATCGCCGAGAAATGCGCCGATATGATCGCCGGCAAGCCGCCGCTGCCGCGGGCCGACGTGCCGGTCTATCACGCGAAGGACTGGCAGACCAAGCAGCGCTAGTAGACGCGGGCTCTCGCCAGGCGCGCTGGGGCGTCGCTATGCAGGCTTGCGCGTGCGAGCCGATCTCCAGGCCGCAACCACCCACAGACAGCCAAGGGCGAGAGAGAACATGGCCAGGCTGTTCGGAACCGGAAGCGTAGAAACCGCTAAGATCCGCCCATTGAAGACGGGCAGGAACTCTTGCAGCGGTCCCGGCTCGTTGACCGAAAAGGTGGCAGTCTCGAAATCCGCCGGGTTGATCGACAGCGGGATGGCATCGGAGGACAGAACGCCCGGATGCGTCGTCGCAAAGTGTATGTCGAAGCGGCTGCCTATCATTTGGTCGCCCGTTTCGACATCGAACTCGTCTACGCCTCCTTCGTCGTGAAGGACCGTGCCGAACTGGAACGCTCCGATATCCGTGACGCCGCCGATATCGACGCCGAGCACCAAGACGGGTGGAATATCAGCCATGGTCTCGTAGTCGCCGTGACTTGGCGACGGATTCATGTCGGGAACAGCGTCGCTCAGGCTGAGCGAGATCGTGATGTGCTGGCCGACCGTCACTCCGGCCGGGGACCCGGCAACGACATGATCGACAATGCCGGACCAGGAATAGCCTATCGTATTTGCCGTCGCCGGTGCGGCGGCACCGCTGCCCAGCGCCACAGCGACGAGCCAGGGCAGAACGAACTTGCGCATGGGCACACCTCACTTGGCGGCGCTGCGAAGAGTCTCTGGAGCAACTCTGCGACAGCCTATCACGGTCGCAGCGGCTGCACCAGCTACGGCTACCGACGGTTGCCGTCCGACGGCGAGAAATCCTTGCCCGGCTACGCAAGAACTTCTCCGTTGCCCCTTGGTCTCCGCCCGATAGATTGCAGAGACGGCGACACGCACGTCACGTGCGCGTCGCTTCAGAGCGAGGAGGCCAGGATGTCAGCAGACGCATGTTTGCGCGATGTGAGCCCGATGACCGCACTCCGTTGTTGCGGCTGCTGAGGGCTGTCCGGCGCGGATAGACGCGCCGCAAATCTCGACCAATTCGATCAACTTGAAAGGAACGCGCGAAGCAAGAGCATCGCGCGATGGAAGGAGATTTTTTATGTCACTCGCACGCAATCTCGCGGCAGCCCTGACCATCGGTCTCGGCCTTGTCGCCACGTCCCCCGCATCGCTCGCCAGAGCGGACGACCACACCATCACCATCGCCTATCAGACCGGCTTCTCGCCCTTCGTGCGCGCCGTCGCCTCCGGCGAGATCGAGAAGATCCCCGGCTGGCATGTGGAGTTTCGCCAGTTCAACTCCGGCGCCGAGATCTTCGCCGCGATTGCCGCCGGTGACGTGCAGATCGGCGACGTCGGCTCCAGCCCCTTCGCCGCTTCGGTCAGCAAGGGCATCGATGTGAAGGCGGTCTATATCAGCGGCGCCGCGGGCGAGGACGAAGCGCTGGTCGCGCGCAACGGCAGCGGCATCAACAGCCTCGCCGACTTGAAGGGCAAGCGGGTCGCCGCGGCGCCGGTTTCGACCGACCACTTCATGCTGCTCTCGACCTTGAAACAGGAAGGCATCGGCCCCAATGACGCGACCGTGCTCGCGATCCCGCAGCCGGAGATCGTCGCCGGTTGGCAGCGCGGCGACATCGACGCCGCCTTCGTCTGGGATCCAGCGCTCGGTGCGCTCCTGAAGAACGGCAAAGAGCTGCTGACCGCCAAGCAGGCGGCGGCGCGCGGCGCCGTCACCTTCGGCGCACTGGTCGCGACCGGCGATCTGGTCAAGAGCCACGCCGATTTCGTGCAGCAGTTCGTGAAGATCGTCGACAAGTACTACCGCGATCTCGAGACCCATCCCGAGAACTGGGCCGCCGATTCCGACAACGTGAAGGTGCTCTCCAAGTTCACCGGCGCGAAGCCGCAGGACATCGCCGATCGTTTGAAGGTCTCGGTCTATGTCTCGGCGGCCGATCAGGCGAGCCCGCAATGGCTCGGCGGCGGCGAGAGCAGCACCCTCGCCAAGGTGCTGAAGGACACGGCCCAGTTCCTGAAGGAGCAGCAGAAGATCAACCAGGTGCTGGATAGCTACGCGGCCTTCATCGATCCGCGCTTCGTCCAGGCCGCCCTCGCCAGCAATTGATCTCGAGAAGACGGAGGAACCGGCCATGACCTTGGCGGTCGAGAATGCCAGCGTCATCTATCAGAGTGTGGACGCCCACCCCGTCCATGCCCTGGAGGATGCCTCGCTCACGATCCCACGCGAAGGCTCCGTGGTGGCGCTCGGAGCCTCGGGCTGCGGCAAGACCACCTTGCTGAACGCCATGGCCGGCTTCCTCCGTCTGACCGCAGGCACGGTGACCGTGGACGGTGTCCCGGTCACCGGCCCAGGTCCGGATCGCGGCGTCGTGTTCCAGAAGGACACGCTCTATCCCTGGCTCAACGTGGTTGACAACGTGGCCTTCGGCCTGATGCTCGCCGACGTCGATCGGACGACGCGCGAAGCCAAGGCACGGGAGCTGCTCGCCCTGGTCGGACTCGAAGGTTTCGAGCGCTCGGCGACCTATCAGCTCTCGGGCGGCATGCGCCAGCGCGTCAGCCTCGCCCGCGCGCTGGCGACCGATCCCGAGATCTTGCTGATGGACGAGCCTCTGGGCGCCCTGGACTCGCTCACCCGCGAGACTATGCAGGAGCTGATCGTCAACATCTGGGCGAAAACGGGGAAGTCGATCTTCTTCATCACCCATTCGATCGAGGAAGCGCTCTTCCTCGGCACCGAGGTCGTGGTGATGTCGCCACGGCCAGGGCGCATCATCCGGCGCTATCAGCTTGATTTCGTCCGCCGCTTCGTCGAGAGCGGCGACGCGTCCGCGATCAAGTCCGATCCCCGGTTCATCGCCTTCCGGGAAGAGATCCGGAACCTCATTCACGCGACCGGCAATCATCAGACGGGAAGCCAAAGCCATGACCGATCTCTCCTTGCCCGCGCGGGCTGAAGCGCCTTCTGTCCAACGCGGGCCCCTCCGCGTCGTCCGTGCACTCAACGGCGACGGCGGTGTGCCGATCACCCTGCTCTCCACGCTCGGCTTGCTGGTGGCCTGGGCAGTCGTGACCAAGCTGAAGCTGATCGCCCCGCTCTTCCTCCCCTCGCCACTGGATGTTGCCAAGCAATTCTATTCCGTCGCGGTCGACGGCTTCTCCAACGCGACTCTGCTGCAGCATGTCGGCACCAGCCTCTTCCGCGTGACGTCCGGCTTCGCCATCGCCGCGGCGATCGGCATCCCGCTCGGGCTCGCCATGGGGATGAATCGCTGGGTGCGCGGCATCGTGAGCCCGCCGATCCAGCTCTACTGGCCGGTCCCGCCCCTGGCCTATCTGCCGCTGGTGATCATCTGGTTCGGCATCGGCGAGACGGCGAAGATCACCCTGCTCGCGCTGGCCATGTTCGCGCCCATCGTGGTCTCGGCCCAGGCCGGCGTCCGCTCGGTGTCGGTGGCACGCATCCACGCCGCACAGACGCTGGGCGCCAGCCGTGCGCAGGTGTTCCGCCACGTCGTGCTGCCGAGCGCGTTGCCTGAGATCCTGACCGGCCTCCGACTCGGCATCGGTTCCGGCTGGGGCACCCTGGTCGCCGCCGAGCTGGTCGCCGCGACCAAGGGGCTCGGCTTCATGACGCTCTCGGCCGCGCAGTTCCTGGTCACCGACGTGGTCTTCGTCGGCATCCTCACCATCGCCGCCCTCGCCGCCGCCTTCCTGTTCGCCCTGCGCCTGCTCGAACGCACCCTGACGCCCTGGAAGGGCCAGGAATAGTTCCACCCACCAAAGGAGAAACAACCATGTCCAAGACCAGTCTCGCACCTCGTGCAAAGAACATCGGCACCGCCATCGATGTGACGCCGCTTAACCCGACCTTCGTGGCCGAGGTGCATGACATCGACCTCGCCCAGTCGCATTCCGACGCGACGATTGCCGCAATCCGCAAGGCACTGACGCAATACAAGCTGCTGCTATTCCGCGACCAGGTCCTGACGCCACGGCAGCAGAAGACCTTCGCCGCCCGCTTCGGCGATCTCCACATCCACCCGCTGCTGAACAACGACGGCGCGAACGACAATCCCGAGATCATCGTGCTCGATTACAACGAGCAGCGGCCGCCGGAGCGGGACGAGTTCCACACCGACGTGACCTTCATCGCCACACCACCGTTGGGCTCGATTCTCTACGGCGCCGAGATCCCCGAGGTCGGCGGCGACACGCTGTTTGCCGATCTCGGCGCGGCCTACAAGGCGCTTTCGGAGCCGCTGAAGCGCGCGCTCGACGGCCTGCGGGCCCGCCACGACTTCGTGCGCAGCTTCCGCATCAGTAGTTATTACAGCGACCAGAACGATCCGGAGAAATGGGAGAAGGCGCGCAAGAACAACCCGCCGGTCAGCCACCCGGTCGTGCGCACCCATCCCGAGACCGGCGAGAAGGGCCTGTTCGTAAACCGCGGCTTCACCGAAGCGATCGAAGGCCTCTCGACGCTGGAGAGTGATGCGCTATTGGAGCTGCTGTTCCGCCACGCCGAGCAGCCGCAATTCGGCTATCGCCACCGCTGGCGCACCGGCGACGTCCTGTTCTGGGACAACCGCATCACCCAGCACATGGTGGTTGCGGACTATTACCCGCGGACCCGTCGCATGCACCGTGCGACGATCCTCGGCGATCGACCGATTTAGCAGAAGTCAGGAGTCGGAAGTCGGAAGTCGGAAAAATACTGACTTCTGACTTCTGACTTCCGACTTCTGACTACCGATCCCCCGGATCCACGTCCTCGTAATAGAACTCCGGCAGCGGATCGGTGCGCGGGTCGAGGGCGCCGGCGATCGCGGAGGTGGTGCCCATGGCGACGAAGCCGGTCTGCTGGTCGGCGGGACGCGCGACGCGGCGCACCATGCGATAGCGGGTGAAGCTCAATAGCATCAGCCCGACACCGGCGAGATAGATGAGGAAGGCGATCGGACCGAACCAGCCCATGGCCGCCGAGGCGATCAGCGGGCCCGTCATCGCACCCACCGACCAGATCAGCAGCAACCCACCCGAGGCGGAGACCATAGCGGCGCGCTCGATGTAGTCGTAGACCTGCGAAACCGCGATCGGATAGATCGCGGCGAGGCAGCCGCCGAACACGAAGACCGAGACGAGCGTGCCCCAGAACGGCCCCACCTTCATCGCGATCAGCATCATCGCGACACTGGAGAGCGACGTCCCCGCGACCACGCCCAGCAGCACGGTGCGCCGGTCGAACCGGTCGGAAAGCCGGCCGATCGGGTATTGCAGCGCCAGCCCGCCGAAGATGGGCGCGCCCATGAACAGCGAGACCTGGAATACGTTCAATCCGAGCTCGTTCGCATAAATGGCACCCAGCGCATAGAAGGCGCCGGAAATGAGGCCCGCGCCGCAGGTGACGACCGTGCCCAGCGGCGAGGCGCGATAGAGCGAGAGCAGGCTCATCGCCTTGATCTTGTCGATCTCCGGGCCGGCGACCTTGGTCAGCACCACCGGCACCAGCGAAAGCACGATGGTCAGACCGATCACGCAAAAGAGCTCGAAGCCCTCGACCGTCCCGAGATTCACCAGGAACTGGCCGCCGAACGACGCGGTATAGACCGTGACCACGTAGATCGCCAGGACCTGGCCACGGTTCTCGTTGCTGCTCTTGACGTTGAGCCAGCTTTCGATGATCGCGTAGAGCCCGGCCATGCAGAGGCCGCTCACAACCCGCAACGCCGCCCAGATCCAGACGTCGATCAACAGCGGATAGAGCATCACGGCGGCAGTGTAGATGGCGGCGAGCGCCGCGAAGGCACGGATATGCCCCACGCGGCGGATCAGCACCTGGATCCGCGCGCTGCCGATGACGAAGCCGAGATAGAAGGCCGACATGACGAGGCCGGACTGGAACTCCGGCACGCGCTCCAGTCCCATCCGGACCGGCAGGACGATGCCCAGCAGCGAGTTGCCGACGACCAGGATGGCGGTCCCGAGCAGAAGATTGAAGACGCTGCCGAGTGTCTGAATCATCGATATCTGCTCGGCATCGTGTCAGGGAACGGTGAGCATGCGGAAATTGTGGCGATCGACACGGATCATGCTCTAACCTCTCCCACAAATACGCGGCGGTCTGCGGCGTCGACTGGTAGCATCGCGACAGGCCGGGAACAACCGCGCCGGATGACCGAAGGCCTGGCGCCAGGGATGACTGCGCATGACCGGCTATGATTTCGAACTCGATTCCAGGCTCGATGCGGACTGCCTGTTCTTGGTGGATTGGCCGCTCTGCCGCGTCCTCCGGATGAACGACCGCGCTTATCCCTGGCTCATCCTGGTTCCGCGCCGCACGGGCAAGCGCGACATCATCGATCTTTCGAAGGCCGACCAGACGCTGCTGCTCGGCGAGATCGACCAGGCCAGCCGCGCCATGCGCTCCGCGCTCAAACCGGAGAAGCTGAACGTGGCGGCGCTCGGAAACGTGGTGCCGCAGCTTCATGTCCATGTCATCGGCCGGTTCAGCAGCGATCCCGCCTGGCCGCGGCCGATCTGGGGCGTTCAGGCGCCCCAGCCCTTCACCAGCGACGAGGCGGAGGTCGAGGTGATCCAGTGGCGGGAACGCCTCGCCTGAGCCCAATCAGATGCCGTTGCGGCTGGTGAAGTGATGCCCGGTCAACAAACTGACCAGATGCGCCGCAAAGACCAGCACGATCGCCGCCGCGACGAACTGAACCCCGAGCCAGGGCACGATCGGAAATAGCCGCCGGTCGATCGGCCGGCGCAGCTGCCAGTTGGCCACGCCGACGAGCGCCAGCGCTGAGACGAGAGCGATGAGCGTCTCCGTCAGATCGGGCCCGTCCATCGCGCTGCTATTGGATGGAATCAAGCACTGGGATCAGCCGCTCGACGACCCGCGCAGCGGTCGGCGCCACGGCGGCGACGAAGCGGCCGAAATCGAGGTGGCTGTCCGAGCCGGCGAGGTCGCTCAAGCTCCGGATCACGATCGCCGGCACACCGAACGCCTCCGCCACCTGAGCCACGGCGGCCCCTTCCATCTCCACGGCATGGGCGCCGAACTCGGTTTCGAGCCGCCGGCGATGCCCCTCGTCGTTGATGAACTGGTCCCCGCTGACGATGGTGCCGACCTTGATCACCGGTGCACGGACCGGATCGGACACCAGATCCTTCGGTAGAGACGGCAGCTGAAAGCCGTCGAGCGCCTGATGAATCCGTGCAACCAGCGCTTCCGGGAGATCGAAGGCATAGTCCTTCCGCCCGGGGCCGAAGGGCGGCACGCCGGGGCGGAATGGGGTGATGCCGTCCGCCTGCAGCCGGCCGTAGTCGTGCTGCACCAGCCGCCGGGCGACCACCAGATCTCCGATCGCCAGCGCGGGATCAATCCCGCCGGCCACGCCGGAGACCAGCAGCGCGCGGCAGCGCAGGCCGTCGAGCAGCATCGTCGCCGTCATCGACGATGCCACCTTGCCGATGCCGCTTTCGATCATGGCGACAGAACGATCGTAGAGATGTCCGGTCAGCACCTCGCGGCCCGCGAGCTCGCGGCGTTGCACGTCCACCATGTCGCCAAGCAGCGCGGCGACCTCTTCCGGCATGGCGCAGATGATGCCGAGGGGAATCCGTTCTTCGAGCATGGTGGCTGGAACCTTCGCCGAATCTGATAGGGTCGAGGCTAACTGCGGTGTGGCGGCCTGTCCACTTCACGACGGCACGAAGTTCTGCATGCAATCCGATCGGCCCATCCTGCTCTGGCTCCGCCGTGACCTACGGCTGAGCGACAACCCCGCTTTGGCCGCCGCCGCGGAGATGGGCCGGCCGGTGATTCCAATATGCGTTCGACCGCTGACGTCGGAAATCGGCGCCGCCGCCTGGTGGCTCGGGGAAAGCGTCGCGGCGATGCGCGCGCGGCTTCAAGCGATCGGTTCCAGCCTCGTGCTGCGAACGGACGAGCCGCGCCGAGCGCTCCATTCTCTGGCTCGGGAATCCGGCGCGACCGTGCTGCTCTTCAACCGGAGCCTTGAACCCGCCCAGATCGCCGTCGAAGCCGCGGTGATTGGGGCGATGCGGGAACGCGGCGTCGAGGTCATCGAGCGCGACGCCAATCGCCTTCATGAACCCTGGAGGCTGAGAACCTCGGCCGGCGATGCCTTCAAGGTGTTCACGCCCTTCTGGCGGCGCTTGAGCGAAGCGTACCACGCGCCACCAGCACTTCCTGCGCCGCACACCCTCCTCGCCCCGCACCTCTGGCCCCCGAGCGAACCGATCGAGGCCTGGCAGGTCACGGCGCCGTGGGCGCGGGGCTTGGCTGCATCATGGCAACCGGGAGAAGAGGGAGCTCAGCAGCGGCTGGCGACGTTCCTCACCGAAGCCGGGACCTATTCCGCGCGCCGCGACCGGCCGGACTGGGATGGCACCTCGCGCCTCAGCCCGCATCTCGCCTGGGGCGAAATCAGCGTGCACGAGGCCTGGCGCCGGGTTCATGAGGAGCTTGGGGACGCGGCTCTGCCGTACTTGCGACAGCTGGGCTGGCGCGACTTCAACAGTCACCTGCTCTATCACTTTCCGTCACTGCCCCACGAGAGCTGGACGCGCCGCTTCGCGCGATTTCCCTTCCGAAACGATGACATCGGCCTTCGCGCCTGGCAGCGCGGTCGAACCGGTTATCCCCTGGTCGATGCCGGCATGCGCGAGCTCTGGGCCACCGGGTGGATGCACAACCGCGTGCGCATGGTCGCGGCCTCGTTCCTGATCAAGGATCTGCTGATCGACTGGCGGCAAGGCGAGGCCTGGTTCTGGGACACGCTGGTCGATGCCGACCTCGCCCAGAACGCCGGCAATTGGCAGTGGGTCGCGGGCAGCGGCGCCGATGCCGCGCCCTATTTCCGCATCTTCAATCCCGTCCTCCAGAGCCGGAAATTCGATCCCGACGGCGACTACATCCGCCGCTGGATCCCGGAACTGGCCCGGCTCGACGGCAAGGCGATCCACGCCCCTTGGGAGACAGCTCCGCTCGACTTGGCGGAAACCGGTATCGTGCTCGGCCGCGACTACCCGCAGCCCATCGTCGACCATGAGAGCGCCCGCAAGCGTGCACTGGCCGCCTACGACACCATCCGCTGAAAACAGAAGCGGCGGCCGGAGCCGCCGCGAGTTTTTACGGGAAGTCGAGACTTGTTGGGAGGGACTTCTTCCGTCAATAGGCCCAGCTGGCGGCGACGCTCTCACGCAGGACGGAGCTGCCACCCGCTGCATCGGCACCCTTGCCGTGGCGCAGCTGCAGCACGGTCGGCCGCGCGTCGGCGGCCGGCTGATACCAGATCGAGAACTCACCGAGCGATTCCAGGAAGCCCGCGGCCTTGGCCTCGTCGGCGATCTCGACCGAATCGATGCCGCAGCGGTCCATGAAGAGATACTGGTCGCGCAGCACGTTGCCCGCCGCCCGGAGCTCGCCCTGATAGCCGAGGCGCTGGCGCAGAGCCCTGGCATGGGAATAGCCGCGGCCGTCGGTGAACTTCGGGAACTCGAGCACGATCAGCGCGAGGCGATCGAGATCCTCGGCGATCGCCATCGGCGACTGGTCGCTGCGCAGGCGGACACCGATCGGTGCATTTCGACCGATCAGCGTCTCGCGCTCCTTCAGCCAACGGTCGAGCGAGACCACCGCCGCCTTGCCTTCGGGCAGAGGCTGGTCGTCTGCGACCGTCAGCCAGTCATTCGGCTGCAGGGCGCCGCGCTTGAGGATTGCCATAGAGCTTCTCCTTGAAAGGATCGAGGCCGACGCGGCGGTAGGTTTCGAGGAACCGCTCCTCCGCACTCAGCCGCTTCTCCAGGTAGACATCGACGATGGTCTCGACGGCGTCCGCGACCTGGTCGATGGCGAAGGCCGGGCCCACGATCTTGCCGATCGAGGAATCGTCCTTGGACGAGCCGCCGAGGGTGATCTGGTAGAACTCCTCGCCCTGCTTATCGACGCCGAGGATGCCGATATTGCCGGCGTGGTGGTGGCCGCAGGCATTGATGCAGCCGGAGATGTTGAGCCTGAGCTCGCCGATCTCCTCCAGCCGCTGGAAATCATTGAAGCGGCGCTGGATGCGCTGCGCGATCGGGATCGAGCGCGCATTGGCGAGGTTGCAGTAGTCCAATCCCGGGCAGGCGATGATGTCGGTCAGGAATCCGACATTGGGTTGCGCCAGGCGCACGGCGGCGAGGCGCTGCCAGAGCGCGTAAAGGTCCTGCTTGCGCACGTTCGGCAGCACCAGGTTCTGGTGATGGGTGACTCGGACCTCGCGGAAGCTGTATTCGTCGGCGAGATCGGCGATCAGGTCCATCTGGTCGGCGGAGGCATCGCCCGGGGCCCCACCCTCCGGTTTCAGCGAGACAGTGACGATGCTGTAGCCGTCCACCTTGTGCGGATGGGTGTTGGTGCGAACCCAGCGCGCGAAGGCCGCATCGCCGCGCTTCGCGGTCTCCAGCTCCGGCGAAAACACGGGCAGTTTCTCGTAAGCCGGCGGGTTGAAATAGCGCTCGATGCGCTCGACCTCCTCGCGCGGCAGCGTCAGCATGCCATCCCTGATCCGCGCCCATTCCTCCTCCACGAGCCGCGCGAACTCCGCCGTGCCGGTCGAGGCCACCAGGATCTTGATCCGGGACTTGTAGAGGTTGTCGCGGCGACCGAGCAGGTTGTAGACGCGGAGAATCGCCTCCAGATAGCTCAGCAGGTGCTGCTTCGGCAGGAAGCCGCGGATGGTCGGCCCGATCGCGGGCGTGCGGCCCATGCCGCCGCCTACGATGACCTCGAAGCCGATCTCGCCGGCCTCGTTCCGCGCCATCTTGAGGCCGATATCGTGGAACTTCACCGCCGCGCGGTCATGGCTCGCCCCGGTGACGGCGATCTTGAACTTGCGCGGCAGGAAGGCGAACTCGGGATGCAGCGTCGACCACTGCCGGATGATCTCCGCCCAGATGCGCGGATCCTCGATCTCATCGGGCGCGACACCGGCGAAATGGTCCGCGGTCACGTTGCGGATGCAGTTGCCGCTGGTCTGGATGGCATGCATCTCGACTTCGGCGAGATGCGCCAGGATGTCCGGAATCTCGTCGAGCTGCGGCCAGTTGAACTGGATGTTCTGCCGCGTGGTGAAATGGCCGAAACCCTTGTCGTAGCGCCGCGCGATGAAGGCAAGCTTGCGCAGCTGCTTCGACGAAAGCGAACCGTAGGGAATGGCGATCCGCAGCATGTAGGCATGGAGCTGCAGGTAGAGCCCGTTCTGCAGGCGCAACGGCCGGAACTCGTCCTCCGTCAACTCGCCGGCGAGCCGCCGCGCCACCTGGCCGCGGAACTGCTTCACCCGTTCGGCGACGAAAGTGGCATCGAACTCGTCGTAGCGATACATCAGCCGGCGATCCTTCCGGTCCAGGAACCGGCATCGACCGTGATGGTCGGCTGGCGGCTGGCGCGAATCCGCTCGCGAGCGTTGATGGGCTGCAGACCTTCCGCGGTCTCCTTGGCCTCGGCGAGATAGGGCCCGACCACCAGCCGCGCCTTCACCGCGGCGCCGGCCCCATCGAGCGCCAACTGCGCCGCCGCGTCGTCGCGGAACACCGCGCTCGCCGCGAACTCCTCCGACCAATGCTGGGTCGCGGTCAAATAGACCACGGCGCCATCGCGCAGCCGGTTCGCCGTCACGATCTGCACGCTCACAGCGCACCTCCCATACGACGCGCATCGACACGCGATCGCAGCACGACGACACGCGCCCCACGGGCCTGCTCCGCCGCGAGATCCACGTCCAGCGCAATCCGGCGGGCATCGCGCCGCGCATAATCCAGGATCGCGGCCGGCACCGATGCATCATGGGCGATCACATCGGCCCGGCGCAGCGCGCGCAGCGCCTTCAGGGTCAGATCGTCGGCGTCGTGCGAAAGGAGATCGAGCACCGTCACCGATCCCGCCGGGGCGGCGTCGGCTTTGGCGCTGTTGATGTCGCGGATCATCTGCCGGGCCGCGCCCGCGTCGTCGCCGCCCATCACCAGCGCCGCGCCTTCGCCGTCGAAGAAGCGCTCCCAGAAGCGCCGCCGCGTCGGGTTGTCCGAGATGCGGTCCTGCACCACCTTGCGGAAGCGGCGTGCGAAAGCCGCGAGCCGGTCAACGCCCTGCGGCAGCGCGTCTTCGATCCAGGCGCGAACGCGCTGCGCCAGGATCGGCGAGCCGCCACCGGTCGAGATGCCGATCACGACCTCGCCGCGATCGACCACCGCCGGCATGATGAAATCGGAAAGCTCGGGCCGGTCCACCACATTCACCGGCACGCCGGATGCGCACGCCGCCTCGGCGACCGCGCGGTCCAGGGCCTCGTTGCCCGAAGCGCCGAAGATCAGCGCGAACCGAGAGAGACTGCTTTCCGGCAACCGGTTCTCACTGCGCTCGACGCGCGCACCCGCGCCTTCCAGCAGTCGCTGCTTGGCATCGGCCGCCTGACCGGCACCGACCACCAGCACGCGCCGGTCCTGGAGTCGCAAGAAGATCGGGAACGCCTGCATGCTCGGCCTATTCACACTAATCAACCGACAAATGGACGGCTTGATAAGTTTTCCTGTCGTCTCAGATACGTACTCGGTGTGTGGCAAGTCAAGGCCAAACCCCACAAGAATCGTATTTCACACGTCTGTGTTGATAAAATTGAGTCCAGGCGAAGCCGGTCGCGAAGCACTGGCGCGGCGAGTATGATCGCAGCGATTGCAAGGAGTTGCCCTTTGGGAGTTGCCCGTTTGAGCCCCAGGCCGAACCCGTCCACCGCTCCCCATGACCATGACCGCTGCATTGCCGATGCGCTGGAGATGGCGGAGGCGGTCTGCGCCAGGCGCGGCGCTCGCCTGACCCCACTCCGCCGCCGGGTGCTGGAACTGGTCTGGAACAGCCACCGGCCGGCCGGCGCCTATGCGATCCTCGATCAGCTGCGCGAGGGCGATCGGGGCGCCGCGCCGCCCACCGTCTATCGGGCGCTCGACTTCCTGATGGAGCAGGGCCTGATCCACCGCATCGAAAGCCTCAATGCCTTCGTCGGCTGCGACCACCCCGAGGACCGGCATGTCAGCCAGTTCCTGATCTGCACCCGCTGCAACGGCGCCGTCGAGATCGAGGACCGCGGCATCGCCAATGCGGTGAAGAAGAGCGCCGCCGAAGCCGGCTTCTCGGTCAACCGCTTCACCGTCGAACTCCAGGGCACCTGCCCCGC
>DATKMF010000134.1:0-3496 GCA_035542015.1 Candidatus Cybelea sp. | reverse complement strand
GCCGGAGAGCTTGTCGGCGCCGCTCACCACATGGCTGTTGGTGAGGAGATAGCCATCGGGCGCGAAGAGCACGCCGGATCCAGTGCCGGCGCGGCGGCCGCGCGGCCCGTTGGCTTCGGCGAGGATGTGCACGACAGCCGGGCCCACCGTCTCGAAGGCATGGGCCACCCGCGCGGAATAGGGATCCAGCGCCTCCTCGGTCAGCGGGGCAGCGCGCTCTGGGCTTTCGCCATGCGGGGCATCGTAGGGCATGGCGGAGAAATGGTCAGCGCAGCCGACATCGGCAAGCCCCTGGGCACGGCCTGGGGCAAGGGCCAGCTCCGGACCGTTGCAGAGAGCACCGCCCGTGATCATCATGTGATCCTGTGAAAGGCATCACTGGAATTGGGGAGAACGGCGATGGCGACCTTGCGCGGCGGTCTGATCCAGATGGGGCTCAACGCGCCGACCGAGAAATCGCCGGCGGAGATCCGGCAGGCGATGCTGGACGCGCATCTGCCGCTGATCGAGGAGGCCGGGAAGAAAGGCGTGCAGGTGCTCTGCTTCCAGGAGGTCTTCACCCAGCCCTATTTCTGCCCCAGCCAGGACGCCAAATGGTACGCCGCCGCCGAGACGATCCCGGACGGACCGACCGTCAAGCTGATGCAGGATCTCGCCAGGAAGCACCGGATGGTGATCGTCGTCCCGATCTATGAGGAGGCGATGACCGGCGTCTATTACAACACCGCCGCCGTGATCGATGCGGACGGAAGCTATCTCGGCAAGACGCGGAAGACGCATATCCCGCAGGTGGCGGGGTTCTGGGAGAAGTTCTTCTTCAAGCCCGGCAATACCGAGTTCCCGGTCTACAAGACCGCCTATTGCAAGCTCGGCGTCTATATCTGCTATGACCGCCACTTCCCGGAAGGCTGGCGCGCGCTCGCCCTCAATGGGGCCGAATATATCGTCAACCCGTCGGCCACGGTCGCCGGCTTGTCCGAGCATCTGTGGAAGCTGGAGCAGCCGGCCTCGGCGGTGGCGAACGGCGTCTATATCGGCGCAATCAACCGGATCGGGCGCGAGGCGCCGTGGAATATCGGCGAGTTCTACGGCCAGAGCTATTTCGTCAATCCGCGTGGGGTCATCGAGGCGATCGCCAGCCGCGACAAGGACGAGCTCCTCGTCCATGACTTGAACATGGATATGGTCCGCGAGGTGCGGAACACCTGGCAGTTCTTCCGCGACCGGCGGCCGGAGACCTATGGGGCGCTCACCAAGGTGGAATAAGGCGACCGCCCTTCCAGTGACTTCCGTCACTGACGGGGCTTGCGTCGACGCTTATCTTCCTGTTTTCGCCCATGCAAAATCGTCAGACCTCCTCTGATGCATTGCAGCATGCGAAGCGGGCCCCTGGATCATAAGTAATCCCCGCCGGCCCGATCGTTCCGGCGCGTTTCGGAAGGCTCCCAGCAACGGCCGTCTTCGCCCCAAGCGAAGCCGGAACGAGGAGACTCGTCATGAACGCCTATCGGGAAGATATGGGCCGCGTACGGATCGTCGCCGGGCTGATGCTCGTCGCCATCGTCGTCGCCTTGGTGGCGCCGCGCCAGCCGGACGGGTTTCGCTCCTCGAGGGCGCCGCTGACCGTGACCGACCAGGCGATGGCGGCGTATGGCCAGTAGAACCGCGCCGATAAACCACGCCAACAAACCATGGGCGACACGATCCGTTCGGCTCACCTCCAACTGTTCGAAGGAAGGGAAGATGATGGGCAGGCTTGGCCTGGCCTTGGGTGCCATTGCAGTAAGACTTGTCTCACGCGAAACGTCGGCGCCTGAGCGCGCCGATCGCGACCTCACGGCCGACGATCTGATCGACGTGGTCGATACCCTGCGCCGAAAGGTCGATCCGCGCCTGGTGCGCGACGCCATCGGCGACATCGAGATGTTCTAAGCCGGCCGACGCAGCACCGGTGCCGTGACGCTCTGCCTTCGGTCGTCGCGGGGGCGGCAGCCGAAGCGGCGGCGATAGAGTCGGCAGAAATGCTCCAATGAGCCGAAGCCGGCGCCGACGGCGATCTCGGTGACCGAGAGATCGGTCTGCTGCAGCAGTGCATGGGCGCGCGAGAGCCGCACCAGCTGGTAGTGCCTGACCGGCGTGGTGCCGAGCTTGCGCGCGAACAGGCGCTGCAGCTGCCGCAGCGAGGTGCCGACCCGTTTCGCGATCGCATCGCAACTGACCGGCTCCTCCACATTCGCTTCCATGATGGCGAGGGCCTGTTCGAGCGCCGGCTCGGACTCGCGGCGCGCGGCGGCGCCCGGCGCCGGCTGGGGCTCGTCGCCGCGGCGCCAGGAAGGCAGCATCATCTGGGCCGCGATCTCTCCCGCCAATGCCGAGCCCTGCTGGCCGGCGATCCAATCCAGCATCATGTCCAGGATGGCGCTTTGTCCGGCACAGGTGAGGCGGCCCGGCGCCGCGGTGTAGAGCTCGGAGACCGCGCGGCATTGGGGATGGGATTCGGCGAAGCCCTGCAGGTTGTCCCAATGAACGGCGACGGCCATGCCGTCGAGCAGGCCGGCAGCGGCGATGATCTCACTCGCGGTCTCGATGCCGGCGATGGTGGCGCCATGGCGGGCCACGCGCCGGAGCCAGGCTTTCAGCGACCGGTCGCGGATCAGGCGCTTCAAGTCGAAGCTCGCAAGCACGAAGAGCGAGTCGAAGTCGATCTCCTCGGCGAGGCCGCTCTCGACCGGCACGGCGTTGCCGCTGCTGGCGACCACCGGGTTGCCGTCGAGCGAAAGCGTGCGCCAGCGGTAGAGCCTGCGGCCGCTCAGCCAGTTGGCGATGAAGAGCGGCTCCGTGACCGCGGCCAGGCACAGGTTTGAGAACGCCGGCAGCAGCAGGAGGCGAACTTCGTGGGGGGTCTCGGCCACCGATCGAACTCTGATCTTTTACGACGACGGGGTGACGGATTTGATCAAGTCAACTTGTCGCACCGGTCTACCGTCCGGTCAACGCCCGATTGGACCGGAGACGCCGCATGATCGCCGCCAAGAGCCTGGACTGGACGCCCGCAGCACCCGAGCGCGCCCTCACCCTGCCCGCCCGCTATTTCTACGACCCGGCGGTCTTCGCCGCCGAGCGCGAGCGGATCTTCTATCCCGCCTGGCATTGCGTGGCCCATATCAGCGAATTGGCCGAGCCCGGCAGCTATGCGGTCTTGGACATCCTCGACCAGTCGGTCGTGGTGACGCGGGGTGACGACGGCCAACTCCGCGCCTTCCACAATGTCTGCCAGCACCGGGGCAACCGGCTGCTCGACGCGCGGCGCGGCAAGCTCGGCAGCGTCATCCGCTGCGGCTATCACTCCTGGTGCTACGGCCGCGACGGCGCCTTGAAGAGCGCGCCCCGCACCGAGCGCCTGCCGGATTTCGACAAGCGCGACTATGGGCTGAAGCCGGTGAACACCGAGATCCTGGCGGATTTCGTCTTCATCAATCTCGATCCCGACGCGGCG
>DATKMF010000133.1:0-46746 GCA_035542015.1 Candidatus Cybelea sp. | reverse complement strand
GTGAAGTCGGCACTCGACATGGCCTGCTGGGACCTGCGCGCGAAGGCCGCCGGCCAGCCGCTCTGCGAGACCCTCGGCGGCCGCTTCGGCGACGCGGTAGCGCTCTATCGTTCGATCTCGCAGGAGGCGCCGGACGCCATGGCGCGGCGGGCGCTGAAATACGCGAAGGAGGGCTATCGCCGGCTTCAGGTGAAAGTCGGCGGCGATCCCGCGCTCGACGTCGAGCGCTTCGAAGCGGTGCGCGCGGCGGTCGGCAAGGACATCGTGCTCTATTGCGATGCCAATGGCGGCTGGACCCTGCAGCAGGCGCGGCGGTTCCTGCTCGCGGTCGGCAGCGCCGACTTCACCCTCGAGCAGCCCTGTTTCTCCTACACCGAGTGCCGCGACCTGCGGGCCCAATGCCGCCAGCCGCTGGTGCTCGACGAATCGATCGTGTCGCTGGAGGCACTGCTGACGGCGATCCAGGACGGCACCGCCGACGGCGTCACGGTCAAGATCTCGCGCGTCGGCGGCATCGGCAAGGCGCGATTGATCCGCGATGTCGCGGTGGCCGCACGGCTGCAGGTCACGGTCGAGGATACCGGCGGCGCCGAGATCGACACCGCGGCAATGATCCATCTCTCGCTCTCGACACCGGAGCATCTCCGCGCCCATACGGTCGATTTCCACAACTGGGTCACCACCGGCCATGGCGACGGCATCCCGCCGACGCGCGACGGGCTGCTCTTCGCGCCGCCCGGCCTCGGCCTCGGCATCGCCGTCCGCGACAACGATCTCGGCGAGCCGATCTTCGAGACGAAATGAGCCTGAAGCCACGCGACTTGCTGCTGATGCTCCTGATCCAGCTGATCTGGGGCGTCAATTTCGTCGTGGTGAAGGTCGGTCTCGCGCATATGCCCCCGCTGTTCTTCGTGGCGCTGCGTTTCAGCCTCGCAGCACTGATCTTACTGCCCTTCGCCGGATTGCCGCGGCAGCGCTTGAGACAGGTGATCCCGCTCTCCTTCACGTTGGGCGTGATGCATTTCACATTGATCTTCACCGGCATGCACTATCTCGATGCCGCGACCACGGCGATCGCCGTGCAGCTCCAGGTGCCATTCTCGGCGGTCCTGGCTGCCTTCTTCTTCGGCGAGACGCTGCACTGGCGCCGGATCACCGGCATGGTGATCGCTTTCGCCGGGATCGTCCTGATCGCGGGACAGCCGCGCTTCCTCGACAATCCCTGGCCGCTCGCCTCGGTGATCGCCGCGGCCCTCGTCTGGTCGGTGGCCAATGTGCAGGTGAAGATCATCGGTGATGCGGTCGATGCCGTGCACCTCAATGGCTGGATCGCGCTCCTGGCGGCGCCGCAGCTCCTCCTGATCTCATATATCCTCGAAGGAGACCGCTGGCCGCGTCCAACAGAGATCGGCTGGCCGGGCTTGTTCGCGCTGGTCTATCAGGCGCTGATCGTCGCCGCCCTCAGCTATTGGATCTGGTACAACCTGATGCGGCGCTACCCGGTCAACCAGGTGATGCCCTTCATGCTGCTGCAGCCCTTGATCGGTGTCGCCGCCGGCGCGGCGCTGCTCTCGGAAGATATCAGCACGCGCATGGTGGCGGGTGGCATGGCGATCCTCGCCGGGGTCGCCATCATCATCCTGCGCCGCCCGGCCGTCATCGCACCTTCGACTAAGACCGGTATCTGAGCCATGGCGATCGTCGATCTCCCCTCGCCGAACTTCAACGCGCGCACTGCGCCGATCGACATCCTGCTGATGCATTACACAGGGATGCGTACCGCGCAGGAAGCGATCGATCGCCTGCGCGATCCTGCAGCGCAGGTGAGCGCGCACTATGTGGTGGACGAGGACGGCACGACCTATCATCTGGTCGCCGAGGAACATCGCGCCTGGCATGCCGGCGCCTCCTACTGGCAGGGCGTGCGCGACATCAACGGACATGCGATCGGCATCGAGATCGTCAATCCGGGCCACGAGTTCGGCTATCGGCCGTTCCCTGACGCGCAAATGCAAGCCGTGCTGGAGCTCGCGCGAGATATTGTCTCCCGCCATCGCGTTCCTCCTGCGCGTGTGCTTGGCCATTCCGATGTCGCACCGCTCCGGAAGGAGGATCCGGGCGAGCTGTTCGACTGGGCATGGCTCGCCGCAAATGGCGTCGGAATCTGGGCGAAACCGAAACCCTGCGCCTGGAGCGATTCCGAGTTCCTGTTGCAGCTCGGGCGCTATGGCTACGATCTCGAGGGCGACGATCCTGCGAAGGCGCGTGGAGCCGCGATCGTGGCCTTTGCGCGGCATTTCCGGCCGGCGAAGCTCGTGCCCGCGCCCGATCCGGAGCTCAAGGCGGTGCTGAACGGCCTCATTGACATGATGTCGTCACACGCCTAACTCAGACCCGCCAGATGACCGGATGGCCGCTCTTCCCGAAAGGGGAGGGAGGAAAGTCCGGGCTCCATGGAAGAACGGCGCCGGCTAACGGCCGGCGGGCGCGAGCCCAGGGACAGTGCCACAGAGATGAGACCGCCGACCAAGCGGCTTCGTGCCGATCGTCGGCAAGGGTGAAACGGTGCGGTAAGAGCGCACCGCGCGGACGGCAACGGACGCGGCACGGCAAACCCCGCCGGGAGCAAGACTGCATAGGAGGATGGGCTTGCGGCGACGCGAGCCGGGCGGCTTCCGCGCCAGATCCTCGGGTAGGTCGCGCGAGGCGGTCGGCAACGGCCGTCCCAGATGAATGGCCATCCAGGGGCGAAAGCCCCGGACAGAACCCGGCTTACAGGTCATCTGGCATTTCCCTCTGTTTTCCGGCGATTCGGCGAACCTTACAAGAACGTTGCCCGGGTCGCCCCACGGCCCAATCCCGATTCCTATCGGATGGCACTTTAACGTCGCAGTCTAACCACTTGAATCGATTGATTCACGAAATTGCGGCAACACGGCGCAATGGCAAAAACCCAAGATTTTCCATAGCGTTACGGCCAATTCCCATTGACCCCCATGATATCCCATGGTATCCCATAGTCTTACTGCTACTCCCATGGCCGGCGGGCGGGTCGGTCATGGTTTCCGCGGCATTCCGATGGCGGCGCCGGCCATCAGAGGGGCGCGTTCCCAAGAGCCCGCAAGCGGGCTGCATTCCGGGGCGCGGATGGGCGATCGGTGGCGTTGTTCATCGACACCTTCATCAACAAGATCGACCGCAAGGGCCGGGTCTCGGTCCCGGCGCCCTACCGGGCTGCACTGGCGGGCCAAGTCTTCCAGGGCATCATCGCCTTCCCCAGCTTCAAGTATCCCGCCATCCAATGCGCCGGCATGGACTGGATGTCCGCGCTCACCGAGACGGTGGGCAAGGTCGATCTCTTCTCCGACGAGCATGACGACCTGACGGCGACGCTGTTCGCCGACGCGAAGCAACTCGCCTTCGACGGCGAGGGGCGCATCATGCTGCCCGAGATCCTCACCCAGCACGCCAAGATCGACGAGGCCGCCGCCTTCGTTGGCCGCGGCCACACCTTCGAGATCTGGCAGCCGAAGGCGCTCGAGACCTACAAGGCCGAGGCGAGGCTGCGCGCCCTGGAGACGCGCCGCACCTTGCCGCGGGGCGGTGGAGGTGGCGCATGAGCGGCCATCGTCCCGTCATGCTCGCCGAGGTCGTCGAAGCGCTGCTTCCCGCCGGCCGTAGCCATGATGGCGCGATCTTCATCGATGGCACCTTCGGCGCCGGCGGCTATACGCGCGCGCTCCTGGAGTCGGCCAACTGCACGGTCTTCGCCATCGATCGCGATCCTGATGCGGTCAAAGGTGCGGCACCCCTCATCCAGCGCTTCCCCGATCGGCTCCATGTGATGCAGGGCCGGTTCGGCGAGATGGCACGGCTCATGGCGGAGCGCGGCATCGCTGCGGTCAACGGCATCGCGCTCGACTTCGGCGTCTCCTCGATGCAACTCGATCAGCCGGCGCGGGGCTTCTCCTTCCGCTTCTCCGGCCCGCTCGACATGCGGATGGAGCAGGCGGGCCCCAGCGCCGCCGATCTGGTCAACGCCATGGCCGAGCGCCCGCTCGCCGACTTGATCTTCACCTTCGGCGAGGAGCGCCAGGCCCGGCGCATCGCCCGCGCCATCGTCGCCGCCCGCGACTTGGCGCCGATCGAAACCACCGATCGCTTGGCCGAGATCGTGCGCCGCGCCATCGGCGCCAAGGGTGCGCAGCAGATCGACCCGGCGACCCGCACCTTTCAGGCGCTCCGCATCGCGGTCAACGATGAGCTCGGCGAGATCGACCGCGGCCTCGCGGCCGCAGAGCAATTGCTGGCGCCCGGCGGCCGCCTCGCTGTCGTCTCGTTCCACTCGCTGGAGGACCGGCGGGTGAAGCAGTTCCTGCGGGATCGTGCGGGTGCTGCGCCCAAGGGCTCGCGCCATCTGCCGGTCGCGGCGGAGGATGGGAAACGGCCCGCGTTCCGCCTGATCGCGCCGGGCGGCATCACGGCTTCCGATGCCGAAGTCGCGGAGAATCCACGAGCGCGTTCGGCGCGTCTGCGGGTCGCCGAGAAGGTGGCGGCATGATCCGGCTCGGCACCTTCGTCTGGCTCGCGATCCTGACGCTGATCGGCGTCGGCCTCTATCAGGTCGAGCTGGGTGTGCTGGCCAAAGAGGCCGAGCTCAAAGACATCAATCGCAAGATCGATACCGACCGCGAGGCGATGCACGTGCTCGAGGCCGAATGGAGCTATCTCAACGACCCCACGCGGCTCGCCGAACTCACCCGCCGCTACACCGACCTCGCCCCCGTAACGCCGACCCAGATCGCAGGCTTCGATCGCCTCGCCCTGCGCATATCGGAGTTCAACCCCTACCTGCCGCCCTTCGAGCGCAACTGGCACCGCGATGTCCCGTCGAATGCCGCGTCCACGCCGCCGCCGCTGGCGAGCGCGCAACCGGCACCGCCGCGCGTCGCCGCGACCACCGCCGCCGCGACCACGGCTGCCGCAACGCCTGCGGCCGCGAAGGCGCAACCGGCCGTCCAGACCAAGAAGTCGCTCCAGCCGACCGACGATCAGGCCGCGGCCGATGACGTCATCAACGCCATCCTCGCCGACATGAAGAAGGCGCAGAAGCCATGATCGGCTGGATGCGCAGGAAGCGCGGCGAGCCGGACTTCGACGTCCGCCAGCCCCAACCGGTCATCGATCCGATGGCGATCGAGCCCGAGCTCATCGGCCCGCAGTCGCGCATCCTGGAGACCAGCCATAACCGGGTGATGCTGGGTGCCGGCCTGTTCGCCGTCGCCTTCGTCGTGATCACCGTGCGCCTGGCGATGGTGACGCTGCTTCCCGAGGACCAGGATGCGGTGGCGGCGCGCAAGCCCGATGCGACCGCGGTCACCGATCGCGCCGACATTATCGATCGCAACGGCGTCGTGCTGGCGACGTCGCTGGCGACCGCCTCGCTCTACGCCAACCCGAAGCAGATCAAGGATCCCGACAACACCGCCGAGCTCCTCAACATGGTGCTGCCGGATCTCAACGTCGCCTCGACGGCGGCGAAGCTCGATTCCGACAAGAGCTTCATCTGGCTGAAGCGCAATTTGACCCCGAAGGAAGCGGACGCCGTCAACCATCTCGGCATCCCCGGCCTCTATTTTCAGATGGAGACCAAGCGCATTTATCCGCAAGGCAACCTCACCGCCCACGTCGTCGGCTTCACCGACGTGGACGGCCACGGCCTGGCCGGAGTCGAGCGCTCGTTCGACGACCTGCTGGCGGGCGGCCAGCGGCCGCTGCAGCTGTCGCTCGATCTTCGCATCCAGAACATCGTGCACGACGAGCTCGCGCATGCGATCGCCGATTTCAACGGCATCGGCGGCGTCGGCATCGTCACCGACATCAAGACCGGCGAAGTCCTGGCGTTGGTCTCGCTGCCCGACTTCGACCCGACCGACGCCGGCGATGCCGATGCCGATGCGCGCTTCAACCGCGCGACCCTCGGCGTGTTTGAGATGGGCTCGGTCTTCAAGATCTTCAACACGGCGATCGCGCTCGATTCGAGCACATCCTCCATCACTGACGTCTATGACGCGACCAACCCGATCAAGATCAGCCGCTTCACCATCGACGATTTCCACGGCAAGCATCGGCCGCTCTCGGTGCCGGAGATCTTCACCTATTCCTCCAACATCGGCTCGGCGAAGATGGCCGACCAGTTCGGTGCCGAGGTGCAGCAGGCTTATCTCGCCAAGTTCGGGCTGCTGTCGAAATCGCCGGTCGAGCTCCCCGAGATCGGCGATCCGCACTATCCGGCGCCGAAGAACTGGAAGCGCATCAACACCATGACCGTCGCCTATGGCCACGGCATCTCGGTCAGCCCGATGCAATTGGTGAGCGGTGTCTCCGCCGCGGTCAACCATGGCCTGATGATCTCGCCGACATTGCTGAAGCGTAACCCGAATGAGGTGCCGGCGGGTCAACGCGTCGTCTCGGAGGAGGTCTCGTCGCGCATCCGCCAGCTGATGCGTCTCGTCACCTTGGTCGGCACCGGCAAGTTCGCCAACACGCCGGGCTATCTGGTCGGTGGCAAGACCGGCACCGCCGACAAGGAGAAGGGCGGGCGCTATGCGGAGCACGCCAATCTCTCCTCGTTCATTGCCGCCTTTCCGATGAGCGACCCCAAATACGAGATACTCATCATGGTCGATGAGCCGAAGCCCAACGCGAAGAGCCACGGCTACTCGACCGGCGGCTGGGTCTCGGCGCCGGCGGTCGGCGCGATCGTCGAGCGCATCGCGCCGCTGATGGGTCTTTCTCCAATTCCCGATGATGCACCGGAGGCGCAGGATCCGCTGCTCGCGATGGTGCCCGACTACGATTCTCCCGCCTCGAAAAAACCGCATTCGCTGGTGATGGAAGTGAAGGCGACGGCCGCCGCCGATTCGGCGCCCGCGTCGAGCACGCATTCCTCCGGAGATCCGCTTGCGGCTGAATGACATGATCACGGCAATCGACATCGCGGCGGGCAGCGCCGAGTTCCTGAAGGCGACCGGCCCGACCGGCGTCGAGATCGCCGGCCTGACCGCTGATTCGCGCGGCGTGGCGCCAGGCTATCTCTTCGCGGCGCTACCCGGCGCCGAGGCCGACGGGCGCGACTACGTGCCGGCGGCGCTCAAAGCCGGCGCTGCCGCTTTGCTGCTGCCCGAAGGCAGCCGGCTCTCGATCCCCGCCGAGATCGCGGTCTTGACCTCCGCCAATCCGCGCCGCGCGCTGGCGCTGATGGCGGCGCGTTTTGCCGGCGCCCAGCCGAAGATCGTGGTTGCGGTCACCGGCACGAGCGGCAAGACCTCGACCACGGTGTTCGTGCGCCAGCTCTGGACTCTGCTCGGCCATCGCGCCGGCAGTCTCGGCACCATCGGCGTCGTGGCGCCGGGCTACGAGCGCACTGAATCGCTGACCACGCCGGATCCGGTCGAGCTGCATCGCATTCTGGCCGAGCTCGCGCGAGCCGATGTTGATCACCTGGCGATCGAGGCTTCGAGCCACGGGCTCGACCAGTACCGGCTGGATGGTGTGCAGCTCGCTGCCGCGGCCTTCACCAATCTCTCGCGCGACCATCTCGACTATCACCCGACGATGGAAGCCTATCTCGCGGCCAAGCTGCGGCTCTTCTCCGAGCTGCTGCCGGCCGGGGCCGCCGCCATCGTCAACGCCGACGTGCCGGAAGGTGCGCGCGTGATCGAGGTCGCTAAGCGGCGCAAGCAACGCGTGATCAGTTTCGGCCGCCACGGCGCCGAGATCCGGCTCCTGCGCCAGGTGCCCGGCTCGACCGGCCAAACGCTGGAACTGGACGTGCTAGGACGTCGGCATGAAGTGAGCTTCCCGGTGATCGGTCTGTTCCAGGCGGAGAACCTGCTGGCATCGCTCGGCCTCGTGATCGGTGCCGGCGCCGATGCGGAGAAGGCGCTCGGCATGGTGTGCCGGCTGACCGGCGTGCATGGCCGTATCGAGCACGTGGCGACAACACCATCGGGCGGCGCCGTCTATGTCGACTATGCGCACAAGCCCGCCGGCCTCGAAGCCGTGCTGACCGCGCTCCGCCCGCACACCATGGGCAAGCTGGTCGTGGCCTTCGGCTGCGGCGGCGATCGCGATCCCGGCAAGCGCGCAGCGATGGGCGAGATCGCGATCCGGCTCGCCGACCGGGTCATCGTCACCGACGACAACCCGCGCACCGAAGACGCGGCGGCGATCCGCGCCGCGGTTCTCAAGGGCGCGCCCGGCGCAACGGAGATCGGCGATCGTGCGGAAGCGATCCGTGCGGCGATCGGCGATCTCAAGGCCGGCGACCTTCTGGTCATCGCCGGGAAGGGCCACGAGACCTACCAGATTGTCGGCAAGACCAAGCATCCGTTCGACGACAGCGCGATCGCCAAGGCCGCCGTCGCCCAGCTCGCCGCGGAGGTTGAGTGATGGCCGGCCGCGCGCTCTGGACCTCCGCCGAGATCGTCGCCGCCACCAACGGTCGCGCCGGCCGCCGCTTCGAGGCCGACGGCGTCTCGATCGACAGCCGGAAGATCGCGCCGGGGGATCTCTTCGTTGCGCTCCACGGCCCGAACTTCGACGGCCACGATTTCGTCGCCGCTGCGCTGACCGCCGGCGCCGCCGGCGCGCTGTTGCACCGGCTCCCCTCCGGCATCGCCGCGGAGATGCCGGTCGTCATCGTCGAGGATACGCTGGAAGGTCTGCAGGCGCTGGGATCCGCCGCGCGCTCCCGCAGCCGGGCGCGAATCGCCGCGGTGACCGGCAGCGTCGGCAAGACCAGCACCAAGGAAGCGCTCAGAGCCGCGCTGGCACCCTTCGGCCAAACCTTCGCCAGCCAGGGCAATCTCAACAATCATTGGGGCGCGCCGCTCTCCTTGGCGCGCATGCCACGGGACGCGGAATTCGGCGTGTTCGAGCTCGGCATGAATCACGCCGGCGAGATCGCGCCGCTCTCGCGCCTGGTCCGCCCCGAGGTCTCGATCATCACCACCGTCGAGGCGGTGCATATCGAGTTCTTCGCCTCGGTGGCGGAGATCGCCGATGCCAAGGCGGAGATCATGGCGGGCATGGCGCCCGAGGGCGCCGTCGTGCTCCCCCGCGACAATCCGCATTACGACCGGCTGGTGGGGCACGCGCAGCGCCGCGGTATCACCCGCATCCTCTCCTTCGGCGCCGACGCCAATTGCGATGCACGGCTGATCGAATGCAGCGTGTCGCCCAATGGCAGCCGCGTGACGGCGGAGGTCCTGGGCCGGCGCCTAAACTACGCGCTCGGCATGCCCGGCCTGCATCAGGCGCGCAACAGCCTCGCCGTGCTCGCCGCAGTCGGGGCGCTCGGTCTCGACGTGGCGAAGGCCGCCGCGACCTTCGCCGGTCTCGCCGCGCTCAAGGGCCGCGGCGCGCGCGAGCGTCTCAACCTCGCCGCCGGCCCGATCACCTTGCTCGACGAATCCTACAACGCCAGCCCCGCGTCGGTGCGCGCGGCGCTCTCGCTGCTCGCCGCCTCGGTGCCGGAGGGACGCGGCCGTCGCATCGCGGTGCTCGGCGATATGCGCGAGCTCGGCACGGCGGGCCCGGCGCTGCATCGCGAGCTGGCGCCCGACCTGGCCGCTTCAGGGGTCGATCTCGCCTATCTCGTGGGTCCGCTGATGCGCGGCCTCCACGACGCGGTCCCCGAAGGCATGCGCGCCGGTCATTGGGGCGAGTCCACCGCGGCGATCGCGCCGCTGATGGCGGCCTTGCGCGCCGGCGACGTCGTGCTGGTGAAGGGCTCGCTCGGCACGCGCATGGCGCCGATCGTCGAGGCGCTGCGCGCAGCGGATCGCCAAGCCACCGAGCGGCCGAAAGCCGCCAATGGCGACTGAGGGGGAGAGATCGCGCGTGCTCTATAACCTGATGACACCACTGGCGGAGGAAGGCGGTCTCTTCAACCTGTTTCGCTATCTCACCTTCCGCACCGGCAGCGCCATCCTGTTCTCGCTCGCTGTCACGTTGATCATCGGCCCGATCATGATCCGCTGGCTGAAGCGCGTGCAGCGCGAAGGCCAGCCGATCCGCGACGACGGGCCGGAATCGCATCTCGTCACCAAGAAGGGTACGCCCACCATGGGCGGGCTGATGATCCTGCTGTCGGCCGCAGCCACCACGTTGCTCTGGGCGGATCTCACCAACGGCTTCGTCTGGATCGTGCTCATGGTGACGATCGGCTACGGCCTCGTCGGCTTCGGCGACGATTTCCTGAAATTGACCCGGCGCAACACCAAAGGTCTGCCCGGCCGGCTGAAGCTCGTCGCCCAGGCGGTGATCGGCCTGGCCGCTGCATATTGGGTCTCGGTGCTGACGCCGGTGCCGCTCTCCAACGCGCTGGCCGTGCCGTTCCTGAAAGAGCTGTTGATCCCGTTGGGATGGTTCTTCGTGCCGGTCGGTGCCTTCGTGATGATGGGCGCTTCCAACGCGGTCAACCTGACCGACGGGCTCGACGGCCTCGCCATCGTGCCGGTGATGATCGCCGCCGCCTGCTTCTCGCTGATCGCCTATCTGGTCGGCAACGCCGTCTTCGCCGAATACCTGCAGCTGCATTTCGTGCCCCGCACCGGCGAGCTCGCGGTCTTCTGCGGCGCGCTCTGCGGGGCAGGGTTGGGCTTCCTCTGGTTCAACGCGCCACCGGCCATGGTCTTCATGGGCGATACCGGTTCGCTCTCCATGGGCGGCGCGCTCGGCGCCATCAGTGTCATCACCAAGCACGAACTGGTCCTCGCCATCATCGGCGGGCTCTTCGTGCTGGAGACGGTATCGGTCGTAGTGCAGGTGGTCTCCTTCAAGACCACCGGCCGCCGCGTCTTCCGCATGGCGCCGCTGCATCATCATTTCGAGAAGCAGGGCTGGGCGGAGCCGACCATCGTCATCCGCTTCTGGATCATCGCCGCGGTGTTGGCGCTGATCGGTCTCGCCACCTTGAAGCTGCGGTAGGGGAGAGGATGGCGAGCGCAATCCGCATTCCCGATGTCGCGAACAAGGTGATGGCCGTGCTGGGCCTTGCGCGCTCCGGCCGCGCCGCGGTCGAGGTGCTGCACAATTCCGGCGCCGAGGTCTGGGCCTGGGACGACGCCGAGGCCGCGCGCGCCGACATTCCGGCGGCGCTGCTGGTCGATCTCGCGCGCGTCGACTGGGACGGCGTCTCGGCGCTGGTGATGAGCCCCGGCATCCCGACGACCTTCCCGCAACCGCATGTCGTGGCCGCTGCGGCGATGGCCGCCGGCGTGCCGCTGATCAGTGACATCGAGCTCTTGCATCGCGCCCAGCCGAAGGCGCGCATGGTCGGCATCACCGGCACCAACGGCAAGTCGACGGTGACGACGCTGCTCGGCCACGTCCTCGGTGCCGCAGGCCGCGAGGTCGAGACCGGCGGCAATCTCGGCCAGGCGGTGCTGGGCTTGAGGCCGCTCGGGCCGACCGGCATCTATGTTCTGGAGCTCTCCTCTTATCAGCTCGAGATCACGCCGAGCCCGGTCTCCGACATCGCGATCCTCTTGAACATCACGCCCGATCATCTCGACCGGCACGGCGGGATGGAAGGCTACATCGCGGCCAAGCGGACGATCATGCGACCCAAAGGGAGCAACAGCCTCGGCATCATCGGCATCGACGACGAGCCCGGCCGGAAGATGTATGCCGCGCTGGAGCGAGGCGCGCGCCGCATGGTGCCGATCTCCGCCGAGGGCCCGGTCGAAGGCGGCGTCTCCGCCGCGAACGGTCGCCTCGTCGACGCGATCTCGGGCAAGCCGATCGAGATTCTCGATCTCACGACGATCGCGCGGCTACCGGGCAAGCACAATTGGCAGAACGCCGCCGCCGGCTACGCCGCAGCCCGCGCGCTCGGCCTCGGCATCGACGAGGTGGTCGCCGGCCTGAAGAGCTATCCCGGCCTGGTGCATCGCCAGGAGCTGGTGGCGACCATCGACGGCATCCGCTTCGTCAACGACAGCAAGGCGACCAATGCCGACGCCGCGGCGAAGGCGCTCGCCTGCTACGACAACATCTATTGGATCGCCGGCGGCCGTGCCAAGGAAGGCGGGCTTGCTGGGCTCGAACCATACTATCGCCGCATCCGCCGCGCCTATCTGATCGGGGAGGCGGCCGAGGCCTTCAGCGCCCAGCTGGGCAGCGCCGTCGTGGCGCGCCGCTGCGGCACGCTGGACCAGGCCGTGGCCGCCGCCGCAGCGGATGCAAGCAAGGACGCCGCGCACGATCCCCGAAAGGGGGAAGGAAGGGGCCCGGTCGTGCTTCTCTCGCCGGCTTGCGCCTCCTTCGACCAGTATCCCAATTTCGAAGTGCGCGGCGACCATTTCAGAGAGCTCGTGGCGGCGCTCGCCGCAAGCGGGGGCGCGGCATGAGAGGCTTCGCCCGCACCGACCGTTCGGTGCTCGGCCAGTGGTGGTGGACCGTCGACCGCTGGACCCTCGCCGCCGTGATCGCGCTGATGTTCGTCGGCGCCATCATGGTCCTGGCGGCGAGCCCCGCGGTCGCGACCCGCATCGGCCTCGACAGCTTCTATCTGGTGCGCCACCACTACATGATGCTGCCGCTGGCGGCGGCGACCCTGATCTCGGTCTCGCTGTTGTCGCCGCGCCAGGTGCGCCGGCTCGGTGTCGTTCTGTTCCCCTTCTTCCTCGTTCTCACCGCACTGACGCTGGAGTCCGGCGTCGAGATCAAGGGAGCGACGCGCTGGATCAATGTCGGCCCGTTGTCGTTGCAGCCCTCCGAGTTTCTGAAGCCTTGTTTCGCGATCTTCACCGCCTGGATGTTCGCGCTGCAGCGTACCGAGGCGCCGGGCCAGCGCATCCCCGGCAACCTCATCAGCATCGGCGCGTACGCCGTGACCGTGGCTCTGCTGATCAAGCAGCCCGATCTCGGCATGACCGTCGTCATCACCACGACCTGGGCCGCGCAATTCTTCGTCGCGGGTCTGCCGATCTACTGGGTGGCGCTGCTCGCCGGCTGCGGCGGCGCCGGCCTGGTCGCCGCCTATGTCGCGCTGCCCCATGTGACCGAGCGCGTCGATCAGTTCATTGATCCCTCCGCCGGCGACAACTACCAGATCGATCGCGCGCTGGAGGCCTTCAGCAATGGCGGCTTGGTGGGACGCGGGCCCGGCGGCGGCACGGTCAAGCTGGTACTGCCCGACGCGCATGCCGACTTCGTCTTCGCCGTCGCCGGCGAGGAGTTCGGCATGATCGTTTGCACGCTGATCGTGGCTCTGTTCGCTTTCATTGTGCTCCGCAGCCTGCTGCGCATGCTGGGCGAGACCAATCTCTTCGTCCTGCTGGCGGTGACCGGATTGGTCACCAGCTTCGGCCTGCAGGCCGTCGTCAACATGGCCTCGACCCTGCATTTGATGCCGACCAAGGGGATGACCCTGCCGTTCATCTCCTACGGCGGCTCGTCGATCGTCGCCATCGCACTCGGCGTCGGCATGCTGCTGGCTTTGACCCGCAAGCGCTTCCCGGGGAGCCAGGAGATATGACGGCCGTGAGTCCTGCGATGAACCAAGGGGGGCGCATCCTCCTCGCGGCCGGCGGCACCGGCGGGCACCTCTTCCCGGCGGAGGCGCTTGCCGGCGCGTTGCTCGGTCGCGGCTTCGCCGTCGACCTCGTGACCGATGAGCGCGGCACGGGCTTCAGCAGGCTCGCGAACGTGCCGGTGCATCGCATTGCCTCGGGCGGCATCGCCGGCAAAGGCATCTCGGCGCGTGCGCGCAACTCGCTGCGCCTGGCCCTCGGCGTGTTGCAGTCCCGCAATCTCCTGAAACGCCTGCGCCCCCTGGTGGCCGTGGGCTTCGGCGGCTATCCCTCGGTGCCGCCGATCCTGGTCGCGCAATGGAGCCGCATCCACACGGTCGTGCACGAGCAGAACGCCGTCGCCGGCCGCGCCAACCGCATGTTGATGAAGCGCGCCAGCCGCGTCGCCCTGAGCTTCGAGCAGGTGAAACACACCGAGCAAGTCCCCGCTTCGCGCAAGGTCGTCACCGGCAATCCGGTGCGCGCCGCCGTCTCCGAGATCGGCGCCCGTCCCTATGCGGCGCCGCGCGAGGACGGGCCGCTCAATCTTCTGGTGTTTGGCGGCAGCCAGGGCGCCCGCGTGTTTGGTCGCGTGACGCCGCCCGCAATTGCACTGTTGCCCGACGCGCTGCGGCGGCGCCTCAAGCTGGTGCAGCAATGCCGTCCGGAAGACCTCGATTCCGTGACCGACACTTACCGCAAGATGGGACTCGACGCGGCGCTGCAGCCGTTCTTCAACGACATGCCGGCGCGCTACGACTGGGCGCATCTGGTGATGTGCCGCTCCGGCGCCTCCTCGGTCGCCGAGATCGAGGCCAGCGGCCGGCCGGCGCTGATGATCCCGCTGCCGAACTCGATCGACGATCACCAGCGCGCCAATGCGCGGTCGCTGGCGGAGCAGGGTGCCGGCTGGGTGCTCGACGAGAACGAATGCTCGCCGGAAGCGCTCGCCCAGCGCCTCGCCGCGATCCTCGGCGATCGCGACGCGCTGCAGCGCGCGGCGGAAAACGCGCGGCGTCTCGCCCGCACCGATGCGGCGGAACGGCTGGCCGACCTGGTCGCCGGTCTCACCCATAAGACCATGGGGGAGGCGGCCTGATGCGCGCATTGCCTCTCGACATCGGCGTCATCCACTTCGTCGGCATCGGCGGGATCGGCATGAGCGGCATCGCCGAGACGTTGCACAACCTGGGTTACAAGGTGCGCGGCAGCGATCTGTCCGAGAGCTATAACACCAAGCGCCTCAAGGACCGCGGCGTGCAGATCGAGATCGGACATCGCGCCGAGAATCTCGGCGACGCGGCGGTCGTCGTGGTCTCCTCGGCGGTGAAGCCGGACAATCCGGAGGTGCTCGCCGCCCGCGCGCGCCTGCTGCCCGTGGTGCGCCGCGCCGAGATGCTCGGCGAGCTGATGCGGTTGAAATGGTCGATCGCGATCGGCGGCACCCACGGCAAGACCACCACAACCTCGTTGGTCGCCGCGTTGCTCGAAGCCGGCGGCTTCGACCCGACGGTGATCAACGGCGGCATCATCAACAACTACGGCACCAATGCGCGCCTCGGCGCCGGCGACTGGATGGTGGTCGAGGCCGACGAGAGCGACGGGAGCTTCGTCAAGCTGCCCGCGACCATCGCCATCGTCACCAACATGGATCCCGAGCATCTCGACTACTACGGCTCGGTCGAGGCGATGAATCGCGCCTACGAGGCCTTCGTCGAGAACATCCCGTTCTATGGCTTTGCGGCGCTCTGCATCGACCATCCGGTGGTACAGGCTACCATCCCGCACCTGATCGATCGCCGCATCATAACCTACGGGTTCTCGCCGCAGGCCGACGTGCGGGCGGTCGACGTCACCATGCATCCCGATGGATCGGAATACCGCGTGCTCATCACCGACCGCTATCGCGACGCCCAGCGCGAGATCGCGCATGTGCGCCTGCCGATGGTCGGCCAGCACAATGTGCAGAACAGCCTGGCGGCGATCGCCGTCGCCAACGAGATGGGGATCGCCGACGACACGATCCGGGCCGGCCTGGCCGGCTTCGGCGGCGTCAAGCGCCGCTTCACCAAGACCGGCGAGGCGCGCGGCGTCACCGTGATCGACGATTACGGGCATCATCCGGTCGAGATCTCCGCCGTGCTGACCGCCGCGCGCCAAGCGAGCCGGGGTCGCGTCATCGCCGTCGTGCAGCCGCATCGCTACACGCGGCTCCACAGTCTGTTCGACGGTTTCTGCACCTGCTTCAACGATGCCGATGCGGTCCTGGTGGCCGACGTCTATTCCGCCGGCGAGACGCCGATCGAGGGCGTCAACGCCGAGGCGCTGGTGCAGGGCATGCGCGAGCGCGGCCATCGCAACGTCGAGGTGATGAAGGATCCGAAGCAGCTGGCGCAGCAACTGGCGCCGATGCTGAAGAGCGGCGACATGGTGGTCTGCCTCGGCGCCGGCTCCATCACCTATTGGGCGCAGTCGCTGCCGGCCGAGCTCGAAGCCGCTTTCGCCGGCGCCAGGGCGACCGGAGCGGCGGAATGAGGGCCCTGATGACCGAAGCGCGCCCCCTCATCGATCGCCTCCCCAAGGTCCGCGGGCGTTTGAGCGCCGGCGCGGGGCTCAGCAATGTCACCTGGTTCCGGGTCGGCGGCGCGGCCGAAGTGCTGTTCCGCCCGGCCGATCTCATGGACTTGCAGGGCTTCCTCGAGCGCAAGCCCGAGGACGTGCCGGTGACGGTGCTCGGCGTCGGTTCCAATCTGCTGGTGCGCGACGGCGGCGTGCCGGGAGTCGTGCTGCGCCTTGGCCGCTCCTTCGCCGAGATCCGCGTCTCGGGCATGCACCTGCATGTCGGCGCCGGCGCGCTCGATCTCAATGTCGCTTTGTCGGCGCGGGATGCCGGCATCGCCGGGCTCGAGTTCCTCGCGGGCGTGCCCGGCACGATCGGCGGCGCGCTGCGCATGAACGCCGGTGCCTATGGCAGCGACATGGCGGCGGTCGTCGTCTCGGCAAGCGCGCTCGACGCGCATGGCCGTCTGCACAAGCTCTCGCGTGACGAACTCGGTTTCACCTATCGCCACAGCGCGGTGCCGGAGGACTGGATCTTCGTCGGCGCCGAACTCGCCGGACGCGCGGACACGCCGCAGGCGATCCAGGCGCGGATCGCCGAGATCCAGAACGCGCGGGCCGAGAGCCAGCCGATCCGCGCGCGCACGGGGGGAAGCACCTTCACCAACCCGCCGCATCGCAAGGCCTGGGAACTGATCGATGCCGCGGGCTGCCGTGGTTCTTCGATCGGCGGCGCCATGGTCTCGGAGAAGCACTGCAACTTCCTGATCAACACCGGCACCGCCACCGCCACCGATCTCGAGGCCTTGGGCGAGGAGGTGCGCCGGCGGGTGAAGGCGCAGTCCGGCGTGACGCTGGAATGGGAGATCAAGCGCATCGGCGTGCCCAAGGATTCGCCGCTCCGGGTCAAGACGGAGAGCGAGGCATGAAGCGCGTCTCGGTCCTGATGGGCGGTTATTCGGCGGAGCGAGAGGTCTCGCTGGCCTCGGGCGCCAATTGCGCCGCGGCCTTGCGCGAGGCGGGGTATCCTGTCGAGACCCTCGATGTCAAAGGCGACATCCGCGACGTGATCGACGGTCTCCTGGCGCAGAAGCCGGACGTCGCCTTCAATGCGCTGCATGGCCGCTTCGGCGAGGACGGCAACTTCCAGGGACTTCTCAATCTCCTGAAACTGCCCTACACGCATTCCGGCGTCATGGCGTCTGCCCTGGCGATGGACAAGTCTGTGGCGAAGCGGATCTTCGCCGCCAATGGCATCCGTTGCCCGGAGGGGATCGAGCTGAAGCGTGCGGATTTCGCCAAAGGCGATCCGCTGCCGCGGCCCTACGTGGTGAAGCCCGCCAACGAAGGCTCCAGTGTCGGCGTCCATATCGTGCGCGCGGGCGACAACGCCAATCCCTTCGCCGGCATCGACTGGCCGTTCGACGATCGCATCCTCTGCGAGCGCTACATCCCGGGCCGCGAGCTTACCGTCGGCGTGATGGGGGAGCGCGCCATGGCGGTGACCGAGCTCCGGCCGAAATCGGGCTTCTACGACTACACCAACAAATACACCGACGGGAAGACCGAGCACCTCTGCCCAGCGCCGTTGCCGAAGGACGTCTACGACGAGGCGATGCAGATGGCGCTCGGCGCCTATCGCGCCATCGGCTGCCGCGGTGTCGCGCGCGCCGACTTCCGTTTCGACGACAGCAGGGCGAACGGCGCCGCGGACGACTCGGATTCGGGACTCTATCTCCTCGAGATCAACACGCAGCCCGGCATGACGGCGCTGAGCCTGGTGCCGGAGCAGGCGCGCCATCTCGGTATCCCTTATCCCGAGCTGGTGAGCTGGATGGTGGAGCACGCCGCATGGGACGAGTGAACGTGCAGCCTCAATCGGGTCCGCGCTTCGGCCCGGCTGTGTCGAGGGGCGGTTCGAGGGCACCGAAGCGTGACGAACTGCGCCCGCACCTCAAGGGGCAGCTGGCACGGCGGGTGATGAAGCTGACAGCCGGTGTTGCCGCCGTGCTCGCGATCGTGCTGCCGGTCTACTGGGCGATCTCCAGCGGTGCCGTCGTCGCGGCGGTCGCGCAGGGCCATCAGGCGCTGCTCGACTACACCGCGCGCTCCGGCTTCGCGCTGCGCGAGGTCCGGGTCGACGGCCGCGGCGAGACGGCGGTCGCCGACATCCTGAACGCGGTCCATGCCAATCGCGGCGATCCCATGCTCGGTATCGACATCGACGCGATCCGCAACCGCCTCGAAGACCTGCCCTGGATCGTCAGCGCCAGCGTCGAGCGCCGGTTCCCGGACCAGCTCGTGGTCTCGGTCACCGAGGCCGAGCCGATGGCGCTCTGGCAGCGCGACCACAAGCTCTATCTGGTGAGCCGCGGCGGCGAGGTGATCGAGACCGCCAATATCGCCAAGTATTCGAAGCTGCTCATCATCGTCGGCGATGACGCGCCGAAGAAGGCCGAGCCGCTGTTCGAGATGCTGGCGGCGGAGCCCGATCTCCGGCCGCATGTGACCGCGGCGGTGCTGGTCGGCAAGCGGCGCTGGAACATCCGCCTCGACAACGACGTCGATGTGAAGCTGCCGGAAGACGCCGCCGCCGACGCCTGGCATCGCTTCGCCGACTTGAACCGCAAGAACGACCTTCTGAACAAGGACATCAGTGCCGTCGATATGCGCCAGCCGGACCGCGTGGTCGTGCGCCAGGCGCATCCGACGCCGGCGGCCGATCCGACGCAGCCGCCGCCCAAGAGCAATGAGACTTAGCGACGAGACGTGAACCAACGGGACCTTGAGGAGGGGAAGGGTGTGAAACGGGATTTCGGGGTGCTCGCATGAAGAAGCCGCGCATCGTCACCAAGAGCGGCCTCATCGCCGCAGTCGACGTCGGCTCGAGCAAGATCTGCTGCTTCATCGCCAAGCTGGCGGAGGACGGCAAGCCGAACGTGGTCGGCATCGGCCATCAGATCTCGCGCGGTGTCAGGACCGGTTCGATCGTCGATATGGAGCAGGCCGAGATGGCGGTGCTCTCGACCGTCCACGCCGCCGAGCAGATGGCCGAGGACACCATCGAGGACGTCGTCATCAATCTTTCCGGCGGCTATCCGGCCTCGCAGACCGTCGGCGTCGAGGTGCCGCTCTCGGGCCGCGAGATCGGCGACCACGACCTGCAGCGCGTGCTGATGCAGGGCGCGCAGATCAACGGCGGGATCGAGCGACGCCTCATTCACTCGATCCCGGTCGGCTACTCGATCGATGGTTCTCGCGGCATCCGGGATCCCCGCGGCATGTTCGGGGATCGCCTCGGTGTCGACATGCATGTGGTGACCGCCGCGGCCGGCGCCGTCAGGAACCTCACCAACTGCGTCTCGCGCTGCCATCTCGACATCAAGGCCCTGGTGGTCTCGCCCTACGCCTCCGGCCTCGCGACCCTGGTCGAGGACGAGATGGACTTGGGCGTCACCGTGATCGACATGGGTGCCGGGATGACCTCGATCGCCGTCTTCTTCGACGGCCACGTGGTCTATACCGACTCGATCGCGATCGGCGGCGCGCATGTCACCAACGACATCGCTCGCGGCCTCTCGACTCCGCTGGCCCATGCCGAGCGCATGAAGACGCTCTACGGCAACTGCCTCGCGACTCCAGCGGACGAGCGCGAGATCATCCAGGTACCTCAGGTCGGCGAAGAGGGGGGCATCACCAACCCGATTCCGCGCTCGATCCTGATCGGCATCGTGCAGCCACGGCTCGAGGAGACCTTCGAGCTCGTGCGCTCGCGACTCGAAGCCTCGGGCTTCGACAAGATCGCCGGCCGTCGAGTCGTGTTGACCGGCGGCGGCAGTCAATTGGGCGGCGTGCGCGAGCTCTCGGCACTCGTGCTCGACAAGCAGGTGCGGATGGGCCGCCCGATTCGCATCCACGGTCTCGCCGATTCGACCGGCGGACCCGCCTTCGCAACCGCTGCAGGGCTCTTGAACTACGCATTGCAGGCCGAGCCTGAAACGCTGACTCCAGGCCGCTCCCAGCACATTCCGCACGCGGGATTCATCGGGCGCATCGGTTCCTGGTTGAAAGACAACTTCTGATCAACGACCATCAAAACTCTTAGGAGGCACCACATGGCTCTCAATCTCTCACTTCCGCAGGATCCGTTCGACATCAGGCCGCGCATCACCGTCATCGGTGTGGGCGGCGCCGGCGGCAACGCCGTCACCAACATGATTCGCGCCCAGCTCGAGGGCGTCGAGTTCCTGATCGCCAACACCGACGCACAAGCGCTGCAGCAGAGCATGTGCGAGCGGCGCATCCAGCTCGGCCAGAACACCACCAAGGGATTGGGTGCCGGCGCCCGTCCCGACGTGGGGAGACTCGCGGCGGAAGAAGCCGTACGCGAGATCGCCGAGCAATTGGCCGGCTCCAACATGGCCTTCATCACCGCTGGCATGGGCGGCGGCACCGGCACCGGTGCGGCACCCGTGGTGGCGCAGATCGCCCGCGAGCAGGGGATCCTGACCGTCGGCGTCGTCACCAAGCCCTTCCACTTCGAGGGCGCGCACCGCATGCGGCTGGCCGAGCACGGCATTCAGGAGCTGCAGCAGTATGTCGACACGCTGATCATCATCCCGAACCAGAACCTGTTCAGGGTCGCCAACGAGAAGACCACCTTCGCCGACGCTTTTAAGATGGCGGATGAGGTGCTCTATTCCGGCGTGCGCGGCGTCACCGACCTGATGGTGATGCCGGGCCTGATCAATCTCGACTTCGCCGACATCCGCGCGGTGATGAGCGAGATGGGCAAGGCGATGATGGGCACCGGCGAGGCGACCGGCGAGAATCGCGCCATCGCCGCCGCCGAGGCCGCGATCTCCAACCCGCTGCTCGATGAAGTTTCGATGAAAGGCGCTCGCGGCGTCCTCATCAACATCACCGGCGGGATGGACATGACCCTGTTCGAGGTCGACGAATCCGCGAACCGGATCCGTGACGAAGTCGATCCCGAGGCCAACATCATCTTCGGCTCGACCTTCGACCAATCGCTCGACGGCAAGATCCGTATCTCGGTGGTGGCGACCGGCATCGAGGCCGTGGCGCAGCAGCAGCGTCCGAGCCAGACCGGCGGCGTCAGCTTGAGCGTCATCTCGTCGAACCCGATGCCGCAGGCGGCACCCTATGGCGGCCACTCGCTCGGCAACGCGTCTCTCGGCCATGCTGCCGAGGAGCGGGCTGCTGTGCGGATGGAGATGGCCCCGGTGGCGGCGCAACCGCTGCAACCGGCGCCGATCGTCGCGCACGCTCCGGCCGTGGCGCAAGCGTCGGCCATGCCGCGGCCGATGCCGACTGCGACCACGGCCACCGGCCAGGGCGGGTCGGGGTTTGCGACCTCGAGCATCGGCGCGACCGCGCTCCAAGCGCAGCCCGCGCGCTCGCCCGTGCTGAAGGACGAGATGGCGCAGCTGCAACGCGCGACCACCGCGCCGCGTCCGGCGGAGCGTCCGGTCGATGACCGGCCCTTCATCGCCCCGCAGGCGATGGAGGCAGGCGGGCATCGAGCTGCAGCGCCGGCGGATGGACCTGGGGTTGCGCGCCGCAGCGCCACGCTGTTCGAGAAGATGACCTCGCGTCTGACCGGGCAGCCGTTGCCGACGCAGGCACCGGCCGTGTCACCCGTCGCGCCGGCCGCGCGTTCCGCGCCGGCGCCGCGCGCGGCGGTGCGTGAGCCGCAGCGGGTCGAGCCGAAGCTGGAGGCGCCCGCCGCCCAGCCGATGCTGAACCTCGACCCCAGCGATCGCATCGCCGGCCAGCGCTCGGAGGAGGACCTGCTCGACATCCCGGCCTTCCTCCGCCGCCAGGCGAATTGACCGGCTTAAGAAAAGGCCGCTGACGCGGCCGAGACCCGAAGCCCCGCCCGGCCGAGGGTCTCACCTCTACGGTGCCTCAACCTCCGGCCCGGAATGCGCGACGAGCGCATTCCGGGCTTTTGTTTTCGGAGAAACTCTATCGGGGAGGAGTTTGGTCGCAGTTCGTGAGCTGGCGGCTCCAGCTTCACCCGAGCTTCCGGCGCCAGCCGAACATCGCTAGCGCGCCCAATCCGCTGACGAACAACGGAAGGGCAGCCGGCAGGGGCGTTGCCGCCGCATTGACGAGGCCGGGGCTGAACTCGAAGCTGTACCTGTTGTCGGGGGCGAAGAACTGCGGATCGATCGTGCCGTGAACCGTGAGGTTCTCCGCCGTCAGCGATGAGAACAGGCTGGCGTCCATCTGGGTGCCGATGGAGACGGTGTAGACCTGACCGGTCTGGAACGTCGCCAAGCCGCCGCTGAACGACTGCGAGCAAGCGGTCGTGCTGACTGAGCAAGAGATGAAGGGCGCCACGTTCACGCCCGGGCCGGTGACGCTGAACTCGAGAAGTGCCGAGCCCTGGCCGTCGATCTGGTTTGCAAGGGCGGTCGTGGTCAGCGTACCGTTCGCGACGAAACTGAGCGACACCGTCGGCCCCGGACCATTCACTGCGAACTGGTAGATGACGCCGAAGGGATGGGCGCTACCGGCTGCGGCGCTCGGCGTCCCGGTATTGGAAAGCACGATCGAGGCGTCGAGCTTCGGGTCGATTCCGCCGCTCATTTTGCCATGCGTTGTGGCCTTGGAGCCGCTCGCGCCGTTGACGCTCGCCGTGAAGCTGCCGAAGCCGGTGACCGGCGTGAACTGCGACACGCTGAAGGGGTTGCCGTCTGCGACGGCATCTACCGTCGTGACATTGAATTGCACCGGGTTGAGCGGAACAGCAAGAGCGCCGGAAGCCGATGCAACCGCTCCAAACCCGGCCATCGCAGCGACGACTGCCGCGCGCACCGATCGGTTCGCATGGAAGCGGGTAATGAGGTTCACGCCCATGATCGTTCCCCCACATACCGACTGCAATTCCATCATATCATCATATGCGGCGCGAGTCGAAGCGCTCAGGCCCGAAACGCCGCACGGCTGCCCGATAGCCCTCTCACAATGGTTGACGCAGCGGCGGCTTGTCGTCGAGCGCTCGCGCTGCCCATCGAACCGAACAAATTCCAGCCGCGTGCAATATCGACCAAGTGCAACGACCGCCACAGCTTGTCGCGCTTTAGCAGCGTCGCAGAACCGGATTTGTCAAGGATCATAATAGCTTGGCTGCCTTATCCCGGGCTTGAGATGGGCGATCTCTCCGCCTATAGTCGCCGGGGTCTAAATAGGGAACACTGGAATCGTGCCGCTCAAGCCCGGCTGTCGCCGTCCTTCTCGCGCCGTCCCGCGCCCATCGAAGCGGTTGCGCCTCGCATTCCTGGGCCTCCCGGCCGCGGCGCTGCTGGTGCTCGGCGCCTGCAAGTCGCCGGAGAAGGACATCCCGGATACGCCGGTCGATGTGCTCTACAACAACGCGCTCGACACCTTGAACGCGGGCAACACCCGCCAGGCGGCGAAGCTGTTCGACGAGGTGGAGCGCCAGCATCCCTATTCGATCTGGGCGACCCAGGCCCAGCTGATGTCGGCCTATTCCTACTACCTGATCGATTCCTACGACGATGCGATCCCGGCCTTAGAGCGCTTCATCGATCTCCACCCGGGCAACCGCGGCGCGGCCTATGCCTATTATCTCCGCGCCCTCTGCTACTACGAGCAGATCGCGGACGTGAGCCGCGACCAGGGCAACACCGAGGAGGCACAGCGCGCGCTCTCGGATGTCATCGCGCGCTTCCCGAACACGCCCTATGCTCGCGACGCCACCTTAAAGCTCGATCTGGTGCGCGACCACCTTGCCGGCAAGGAGATGGCGGTCGGCCGCTACTACGAGAAGCGCGGCCAGTACCTGGCGGCGATCAACCGCTACAAGGTGGTGATCGACCAGTATCAGACCACGACGCATGTCCCCGAGGCGCTGGGCCGGCTGACAGATGCCTATGTCGCGCTCGGTGTCTATGACGAGGCGGAGCGCACGGCCTCGGTACTCGGCTACAACTATCCGGGCAGCAGCTGGTATCAGGACGCCTACAATCTTCTGACCTCCAAGGGCCTCTCCATGGAGCAGGCCGAGCTGCCGCCGGTCGTGACCCATCCGGAGAAGGCGCCGCCCGGTCCACCGCCGCCGGAGCCTGCCAGCGCCGAACCGGCGCCCGCCGACAACGGCCTGCCGCCAATATCGCCGGCGCCCCAGGCGAGCAACGGGGCCTACACGCCGCCCGGCGGTCAGGCGGGCGGGGCTGGCCTGCCGCCCCCGCCGCCGGCAGTGCCGACGCCGCCGGTCGAGGAGCAGCCGGTGCCGCCGGCCAATCCGCCGAGCAGCATGTCGGGCGGCGGCAGCGGCAGCAGCGACACCGGTACGCCGGTCACCAACAGCACCTATTGATCGGGCGATGCTGGTCGGTCTGACCGTCCAAAACATCGTGCTGATCGACCGCCTGGAGCTCACCTTCGCCTCGGGCCTCACCGCCCTCACGGGTGAGACCGGCGCCGGCAAGTCGATCTTGCTGGATGCACTCGGCCTCGCTCTCGGCGCGCGCGCCGAAGCGAGCCTGGTCAAGAGCGGCGCCACGCAGGCGGGCGCAACCGCGGAGTTCAGCTTGGCCGAGCAGCATCCGGTCGAAGCGATGCTGGAGGACCAGGGGATCGAGCGCGACGACGTGCTGATCCTGCGAAGGCAACTCTCCCCCGACGGCAAGTCCCGCGCCTTCGTCAACGACCAGCCGGTCAGCGTCGCGCTCTTGAAGCGCTTGGGCGAGGCGTTGATCGAGGTCGAAGGCCAGTTCGAGGCGCATGGCCTGCTCGATCTTGCCACTCACCGCACGCATCTCGACGCGTTCGGCGGGCTGGAACCGCTCGCCGATGCAGCGCGCGAGAGCTTCCATGCCTGGCGCGCGGCGAGCGCGGCTCTTGCCTCCGCCGAAGCGGAGCTCGCCCAGGCCCGGGCTGATGAGGACTATCTGCGCCATGCCGCGGGCGAGCTGGAGCTCGCCGATCCCAAGCTCAATGAGGAGACCGAGCTCGCCGCCGAGCGCCAGCAGCTGATGCATCGCGAGCAGCTCTTGGAAGCGATCGAGGCCGCCCACGCCGAGCTGGCCGGCGAGCGCGGCGCCGACCGTGCGCTCGCTTCGGCCGGCCGCCGGCTGCAGCGCCTTGCCGACAAGGGCGGCGCCGGATTTTCCGCCGTGATCGCGGCGCTCGACCGCGCGGCGACCGAGCTCGCCGAGGGCATCTCCGGCCTGCAGCGCCTCGCCTCCGATCTGGATGCCGATCCGGCGCGGCTGGAGAAGCTCGACGATCGCCTGAACCTGCTGCGCGAGCTCTCGCGCAAGCATCGCGTGCCGGTGACCGGTCTTATCGATCTGCTCGCTGATTTGAAGCGCCGCCTGGCGCTGATCGAGGGCAAGAGCGCCGATCTCGGCACACTCAAGAAGGCTGCGGAGCAGACCCGCGCCGCCTATCGCGAGGCGGCGGGCGCGCTGAGCGCCGCGCGCACCAAGGCGGCGAAGGCGATGGATGCGGCGGTCAACAAGGAGCTGCCGCCGCTGAAGCTGGAGAAGGCGCGGTTCGCAACCCGGATCGAGACGCTCGGCGAAACGGACTGGGGCGAGGCGGGTTGGGACCGCGTGCAGTTCCAGGTCGCGACCAATCCCGGCGCCTCGCCCGGGCCGATCAACCGCATCGCCTCGGGCGGCGAGCTCGCGCGCTTCATGCTGGCGCTCAAAGTGACGCTGGCGGCGAACCAGCCGGTGCCGACCTTGGTGTTCGACGAGGTCGACGCCGGCATCGGGGGTGCCACCGCGGCCGCGGTCGGCGAGCGGCTTCGGCGGCTGTCGCAGAAGGTGCAGGTCCTGGTCATCACCCATTCGCCGCAGGTGGCGGCTTTGGCGCAGCATCACTTGCGGGTCGAGAAGCGCAGCGCCAAGGGCAAGGTAGCGACTGCCGCGACGCCGCTCGACGAGGCCGAGCGCCGCGAGGAGATCGCCCGCATGCTCTCCGGCGCCGTCGTCACTGACGAAGCCCGCGCCGCGGCCGACAAGCTGCTGGTGGGCGCGATATGAAGCCCGCCAAGCCCGTGACCGAGCTCTCCGCCGCTGAGGCGAAGAAGGAGCTTGCGCATCTCGCCAAGGAGATCGAACACCATCGCGCGCTCTACTATCAGAAGGACGCGCCGGAGATCTCCGATGCGGCGTTCGATGCGTTGGTCCAGCGCAACGAGGCGATCGAAAAACGCTTCCCGGAATTGAAGCGCGAGGATTCACCGACGGAGAAAGTCGGTGCGGCACCGGCGGCCGGCTTCGCCAAGGTGAAGCACCTGGAGCCGATGCTCTCGCTCGACAACGCCTTCACCCGCGAGGACGTCGAGGACTTCCTCGGCAAGATCCGTCGCTTCCTCGGGATGAAGCCGGAGACCGCGATTCCGCTGGCGCTGGAGCCCAAGATGGACGGGCTTTCCGCAAATCTGCGCTACGAGGACGGCGTGCTCACTGTCGGCGCGACGCGCGGCGACGGCGCGGTCGGCGAGGACATCACCCAGAACCTGATGCAGATCGCCGACGTGCCGCACAAATTGAAGGGCAAGGCACCGCCGGGGGTCCCTGGGGTGGTGGAGATCCGCGGCGAGGTCTTCATGACCAAGGCCGGGTTCCTGAAGATGAACGCTGCGCGGGAAAAAGAAGGCGAATCCGCGTTCATGAACCCGCGCAACGCCGCCGCGGGCTCCGTGCGTCAGATGGATCCCAGCATCACCAAATCGCGGCCTTTGCGCTTCTTCGCCTACGCCTTCGGCCATGCCGAGGGATTCGACTGGCCGAAAAGCCACACCGATCTCCTGAAGCAGCTGAAGGCCTGGGGCTTCGCCACCAATCCATTGAACAGCCATGCCCACGATCTCGACGGCGTGATGGCCTTCTACGACCGGATGGCCAGGGACCGCGCCGATCTCGACTACGACATCGACGGCGTCGTCTACAAGGTGGACGACCTCGTGCTGCAGGAGCGTTTGGGCTTCGTCGGCCGCGCGCCGCGTTGGGCGATCGCGCACAAATTTGCCGCCGAACGCGCCATCACCACCTTGAACGACATCTTCGTCTCGGTCGGCCGCACCGGCGTGCTGACGCCGATCGCCATGCTGGAGCCGGTGAATGTCGGCGGCGTCATGGTCTCCCGCGCCTCGCTGCACAACGAGGACGAGGTCGCGCGCAAGGACATCAGGGTCGGCGACAAGGTCGTGGTGCAGCGCGCCGGCGACGTGATTCCGCAGATCGTCGAGGTGGTCGATGCTGACCGCAAGGGCAGGGGCAGGCCCTTCAAGATGCCGGAGAAATGCCCGGTCTGCGGCAGCCAGGCGATCCGCGAGGAGGGCGAGGCGGCGCGGCGCTGCATCGGCGGCCTGATCTGCGCCAACCAGGCGACCGAGCGCCTCCGCCACTTCGTCGGCCGCACCGCCTTCGACATCGACGGTCTCGGCGACAAGACCGTCAAGGAGTTCTTCGAGCTGAAATGGCTCAAGTCGCCGGCCGACATCTTCAAGCTGGCGCGGCACCGCGACGCGCTGCTGGAGCGCGAAGGCTGGGGTGAGGCCTCGGTGCAGAAGCTGCTCGACGCGATCGAGGCGCGCCGGACCGTGCCGCTCGAACGCTACATCTATGCGCTCGGCATCCCGCAAGTGGGCGAGGTGACGGCGCGTCTGCTCGCCAAGCACTATCTCTCGTTCAAGGCGTTGCGCGAGGCGATGACCGCGGCGCACGAGATCGGCAGCCAGGCGCGCCAGGACCTGGATGAGATCGACGGCATTGGGCCATCGGTGGTGGACGATCTCACCGCCTTCTTCGCCGAGAAGCACAACGTCCACGTGCTCGACGCGCTGGATGAGGTGGTGACGGTCGAGGACTACGTGCCCGTCGCCGCGGCCGACAGCGCCATCGCCGGCAAGACCGTGGTCTTCACCGGCACGCTGGCGAAGATGACCCGCAACGAGGCGAAGGCCCGCGCCGAAAGCCTCGGCGCCAAGGTCGCGGGCTCGGTCTCGGCCAAGACCGACTACGTGATCGTCGGCGCGGACGCCGGCTCGAAAGCGAAGAAGGCCGCCGAGCTCGGAGTGAAGACCTTGACCGAGGATGAGTGGCTGGAGCTGATCGGGTAAGTCCCAACGCGGTCAAGCCCGCGCATGACGCCTAGAAAGGAGCCCGTTCAGCTCTCTTCATCCTCCAGCTTCCGTCCCTCCTGCAGCGCCCGCTGGCGCTCCTCCGCCCTGCGGTCGTTTTCCTTCTCCGCCTTGGTTCGGCCATATTTGACCCGGTTGGCGCGCGCCTGGGATGCTTGATCGGCGCGGCTCTTGGCCTTGCGCGCCTTGTTCAGATTGACGATCTCCACCATCGCTCGCCTCGCGGTCTTTTCATCGATCGGCGGCCCGGAATGCCTTGCCGGGCCGCGACTCCCCCGGCATTCTTCCCATATTGTTTCGGGGCGGGTCAGGCGGGCAAGCCCGCTGGTGGGAGAGAAGGCCTCGGGCTTCGGAGAACGACCCCGAACGGGGGCGCGGCCGGGGTGATTGCAATACGGGCGGAGCGCGACCATGAAGAAACTGGCCTACATCATCGGCGGCATCCTGGTGCTGGCGATCGCAGCGGCACTGATCGCGCCGTTCTTCGTCGATCTCAACAACTACAAGGGCACCATCGAGGCGCAGGTCAAGCAAGCGACCGGACGCGATGTGAAGATCGAGGGACCGATCAAGCTCTCGATCCTGCCCACGCCGTCGGTCTCGGTCTCCGGGATCAAGTTCGGCAACGCGGCCGGCGGTACCGCGCCCAACATGGCGGAGATCGAGTCGGTGCAGGCCACTGTCGCGCTGATGCCGCTGGTGTCGCACAAGGCAGAGGTCAGCATCGTGCTGACCCACCCTATCGTGGTGCTCGAGAAGCTGAAGGACGGCACAGGCAACTGGCAGATGAATCCGCAAGGCGCTGGAATTTCTGCCGGCGGCGGAACCAGTGCGCCCGCCACGACGCCTTCCGGCGGTAACGCATCCGGAGGGGGCGGCTGGGATGTGCAGGTGGACACCGCCTCGGTTGTTGACGGCACCTTGACCTATCGCGACGACGCTACCGGCGCCGAGCAGAAGATCGAGAAGTTCAACGTCGATCTCTCGCTGGCGAGCCTCAAGGGTCCGTTCGACGCCAAGGGTGGCTTGACCGCCATGAACCTGCCGCTCGCTTTCGCGGTCAAGCTCGGCCGCATGGATCCGGGTGCGCCGATGCCGATCGACCTCACGCTCTCGGTCGGCGACGGCAAGGGCAGCTTCGGCTTCTCCGGCCAGGCCGACATGTCGGCGGCGGGCGATGCGACCAAGCCGATCGCAACCGGCAAGCTCTCGGCCAAGGCGGACAATGTCGCAGCGCTGCTGGCGACCCTCTCCGGCGGCGCGCCGGCCGACCAGCCGCCGGCGCTCCAGCGGCCGTTCTCGCTCGACGCCGACGTGAGCGCCGGGCAGCAAGCGGCCACTGTGAAGAATCTCAACCTCGCCCTCGGCGATCTCGCGGCGCATGGCGACGTCGCCGCCAAATACGGCACCGCCACCGAGGTCGATGCCACGCTCGCGGTCGACCGCGTCGATGTCGACAAGCTGATGCCCGCCGGCAATGCGGCGCCGGGGTCCGGCGGCAATGGCGGGCAGGGGGGCGGGGGCGGCAAGCCGGCCGCGCCATTCAGCCTGCCTTCCGGCATCACCGCCAACGTTACGGCGACGATCGAGCAGATCGCCTATCAGGGACAAGCGATCGATGGCACCAAGCTGGTGGCGGAACTGAAGGACGGCGTGCTCAATCTTTCGCAGTTCTCCGCGCAGCTTCCCGGCAACACCGCGTTCACGCTCTCGGGCGCGCTGGCGCCGAAGGACGGGCAGCCGAGCTTCACCGGGGCGGTGAAGGCGAGCTCCGACAATCTGCGCGCCGTCGCCGACATGTTCGCGAAGGGTGCGCTCGCCAGCGTGCCGGGGGACCGGCTGCGCAAGCTCTCTCTCACCAGCCGACTGAACGCCAGCCCCGCCCAGATCGAGATTGCGGATCTCAACGCCCAGCTCGACGCGTCCAAGCTCTCGGGCGGCGTGATCGTCGCCTTGCCGGACAACGTCAAGCGCAAGCGCATGGCTTTCGGCGTCGGCCTTTCGGTCGACAAGCTCAACATCGATGGCTACCTGCCGCAGGGTGGCAAGCCCGCGGCAGCGAACAATTCCGGCGGCGCGAAAAGCACCGCCGCACCGCAGGATCCGCTGAAGGCGCTGGCGCCGCTCGGCGATCTCGATGCCAATATTGAGCTCAAGGGCGGCAGCCTCACCATGAACCAGCAGCAGATCAACGGGCTGCACGTGCTGGTCGGCTTGGCCGACGGCAACCTCGACGTCAAGGATCTCTCGGTCAAAGACCTGATGGGCGGCGGCGGCAAGATCAACGGCAAGATCACCAACCTCAAGGGCGATCCCAAGTTTGATCTCGGTGTCGAGGTCTCGGCCAAGGACGCGGGTCGGCTGCTGGCGATGGCCGGCATGGGCGACCAGCCGCCGGGTAAGTTCGGCGCGCTTGCCCTCAAGGCCGATGCATCGGGCAACGCCAACGACGTTACCTTTAAAGTCGACCAGATGAGCATGACCGGGGTCGGGCTCGACGGTACCGCCGGCGGCACGGCGAGCGGGTTGATGGCGGGCGGCATCCCGAAGATCAACTCGACCTTCGACATCAAGGCCCAGGACACCGCGGCCCTGGCCCAGCTCTTCGGTGGACCCGCCGATGCGGCGAAGCAGCTCGGCGCCGTCGCCTTCTCCGGCACGGCGCAGAGCGGCGCCGACGACTTGACCTATGACGTGACGCTCTCGGTCGGCGGGATCGGCGGTTCCGGCAAGCTCACCGGCAAGGTGACCGGCATCTCCGGCACGCCCCAGGTCGACACCACGCTCAACCTCCGCGCCGAGAAGCCGGCGCCGCTGCTACAGCTCGCCGGCCTCGCGGGGGCGAAGGCGCAAGCCATGGGCGTGCTGACCGCCGCCGGCGCACTGAAGGGCGGCGCCGACAACATGGACCTCAATCTCGATCTCTCGGCGGCAGGTGCCACGGCGAAGGTCGCGGGCAATGTGAAGGCGAAGGCGAAGCCGATCGCCTTCGATCTCTCGATCACCGCAAACCATCCCGAGTTCACCGACCTCATGAAGATCGCCGATCTTCCGGGCTCCGGCACCAAGGGCGGCCCGCTGGCGGTGAGCGTGAAGGCGGCCGGCACGACCGACAAGGCGCAGGTGAGCCAGCTCGACGCCAAGTGGGGCGATTCCAGCCTTAGCGGCACGGCGAGCTACGACGCGACCGGGGCCAAGCCCAACATCGTTGCCAGCCTTTCCGGCGGCACGGTCAATCTGACGCCGTTCATGGGATCCCAGGGGGGCAAGTCCGGCGGAGGCGGCGGATCGGGTGGCGGCGGAAGCGGCGGTGCCCCCTGGTCCAAGGAGCCGCTCGATCTCAGCGCGCTGCAGAAGCAGGACGCGGACATCGACTTCAAGGCGCAGTCGCTGGTCCTGCCGAGCCAGAGGATCGACAACCTGGCCGCCAAGATCACGCTGAAGAACGGACTGCTCAACATCGAGACTCTCACCGGCAAGATCTATGACGGATCGTTCGATCTCTCCGGCACGACCGTCGATGGCAGCGGTACGCCCAAGGTCAACGCCAAGGCCGTGGTGAAGTCGATCCAGATGGGCCAGCTGATGGGCGGGGGCATTGCCGGCAACCAGATCAAGGGCCCGCTTTCGCTCGACATCGACGCCGCGGGCAGCGGCCTCTCCGAGGCCGATCTCGTGCGCTCGCTGAACGGCAAGGGCAATCTCAACGGCACGATCATGATCATCGGCAAGATCGAGCAGACCGTCGGCTCGGCGCTGCTGGGCGTGCTCGGCCAGAAGGTGAAGCAGGTGCAGGGTATCGCCGACAGCATCAACGGCGTGCTCTCGTCCTTCACCGGCGTCGACAACCAGGTCACCGGCACCTTCACCATTACCAATGGCGTCTTGAACACCCAGGACACGACCTTCACCAACCCGCGCGCCCATGGGGACGCCAAGGGGAAGGTGGATCTCGGCGCCTGGCTGATGTCGATGCTGGTCGATCTCTACGGCGCCAATTCCGACAAGGCCTTCATGAGCATCAATCTCGACGGCCCCGTGGATTCGCCGAAGCCCTCCTTCTCCGGCAGCGGTGCCGCGCCCAGCACCAGCGGCATCCCCGGTTTGAACCTGCCGGGCGTCAACATACCCGGCGCGAACGGGATCATCCCGGGCGTCAACATCCCTGGCCTGCCTGGCGGTTCCTCGAACACGACGGCGCCGAGCGGTACGGGAACGACTACGACTGCGCCGGCCGCGAACGGCGTCGGCGGCGCGGCGGGGGCTGCGGTCGGCGGCGCGCTCGGCGGGGGCTCGGGTGCCGCCGTCGGCGGCGCCGCGGGCGGGCTGGTCAACGACCTCTTCGGCGGCAGCAACAAGGACAAGAAGAAGAACAAGAACAAAAATAAGAACAACAACCAGCCGGCCACGGGCACGCAGACCGCACCGGCGGCTGAGCCGGGCTCAACCGGCACGACGCCGGCACCGACCGACCAGACCGCACCGGCCCAGGTGATTCCGCTGCCGACCAACAACCAGACCACGACCGAGCCCAGCGCCGAACCCGGCGCCAGCGGTGCCGGAGGGAATTGAGCCTCAGCGGCCGGCGCGCGCCTCCTCCAGCACGAAGACGCGGATCGCGCTGGAGAGGTTGGGGGCGGCGGGGTCTTTCGCTCGGGCGTCATCGATGCGGGAGATCAATGCGGCGACGGTCGTACCGCGCCGCTTCGCGATCGCGCCGAGCGCTGCCCAGAAGGCGGCCTCCAGCGTGACGCTGGTGCGATGACCGGCGATGCTGACCGAGTGCTTCTTGATACGGGTGGGCGAATCCGCCATCAGCGGAAGCGCAGGCGCTGGCCGATGTCCCGCGCTGTCGCCTTGTCGAGCAAGGCCGCGCCGAGCGCGATGTCGCTGAGGCTCAGGCCGCGATGCCAGAACAGGATGGTCTCGTCGTCGCCCTCGCGGCCGGGCTTCTTGCCGGCGACGATCTGGCCCAGCTCGGCATGCAGGTTCTCCTCGTTGAGCCGGTCGCTGTCCACATGCGCACGGAGCGCGCCGAAGGGCAGCCCCTTGCGGCATTGGCCCCAATCGTCGACCACCATCTTCGACATGATGTCGGTGAGCGAGAGCTCGACGGCGCTCATCGTGCCATAGGGCACGACGAAGGCGCCCCGCTTGACCCATGCGGTCTTGAACAGCGGCTGCGGCGACGGCAGGCGCGAGGCCTCGACCAGGATGTCGGCGCCCTTGAGGCAGCTCTCCCAATCCTCGGTCGCGATCACACGTTTGCCGAGCTCCTTCGACAGTTGCACGGCGAAGGCCTCGCGGCTCTCGCGCCGCTTGGAATGCACGCGGATCTCCTCGAAGCCGAAGAGATGATCGAGCAGCCGCACGTTCCAGTACGCCGTGCCGCGGGCGCCGACATGGCCCAGCACCTTCGAATTCTTACGCGCGAGATATCTGGCGCCGAGCGCGGTCATGGCGCCGGTGCGCATATCGGTGATGGCGGTCGCGTCCAGGATCGCCTTCGGCATGCCGGTCGAAGGATCGAACAGGTTGAGGATCGCCATCTCGGAAGGAAGGCCGAGCTGGAAGTTGTTGACGAAGTCGCCGACCACCTTCACGCCGGCGAAGCCGAGCGGCTTCACCACGCCCCTGAGGACGTTGAAATGGCCGATCGCCGAGCTCTCCGGAATGAGATGCACCCGCGGCTCGATCACGGTCGCGCCCGAGCCTTGTGCGCGCAGGCCGTCCTCGACCGCGGCGAGGATCTCGTCGTCGGTCAGTGCCAGCGCGTCGATATCCGCGCCGTTGAGATAGGTGATGAAGACCTCGGGCGAGGCTTGGTTCACTTCGGCCCCAGCATGTCCTCGGGCCGCACCCACTGATCGAACTGCTTCTCGGTCAAGAGCCCGAGCGCCAGCGCCGCCTCCTTGAGGCTGGTGCCTTCCTTGTGCGCCTTCTTTGCCACCTTGGCGGCGTTGTCGTAGCCGATATGGGTGTTGAGCGCGGTCACCAGCATCAGCGACTGCTCGAGCGACTGTTTGATCCGCGGCAGGTTGGGCGTGATGCCGGCGACGCAGTTGTCGGTGAAGCTCATGCAGGCATCGGCGATCAGCTGGCCCGATTGCAGCACGTTGTGGATGATCACCGGCTTGAACACGTTCAGCTCCAGATGCCCGTTGGAGCAGGCGACGGTGACGGCGACGTTGTTGCCCATCACCTGTGCCGCCACCATGGTCATCGCCTCGGCCTGGGTCGGGTTGACCTTACCCGGCATGATCGACGAGCCGGGCTCGTTCTCCGGCAGGTTGATCTCGGCGAGACCGGAGCGCGGGCCCGAGCCCAGCAGCCGGATGTCGTTGGCGATCTTCATCAGCGAAGCCGCAAGCACGTTGTAGGCGCCGCTGACTTCGGCGAAGGCGTCATGCGCCGCCATGCCTTCGAACTTGTTCTCCGCCGCCTTGAACTTGAAACCCGTCAGTGCGGAGAGCTCGGCGGCGAAGCCCTTGTCGAAGCCCCTGGCGGCGTTCAATCCGGTGCCGACTGCGGTGCCGCCCTGCGGAATTGCCAGCAGGTGCGGCAGGCAGTTCCGCACCCGCACGATGCCGCTCTTCAGCTGTGCGGCGTAGCCGGAGAACTCCTGGCCGAGGGTGACCGGCGTCGCATCCTGGAGATGGGTGCGGCCGATCTTGATGATCTTCGAAAATTCCTTCGCCTTGGCGCTGAGCCCCTTCTGCAGATGGTCGAGCGCCGGCAGCACCTCGCGCTCGATCTGGGCGACCGCGGCGATATGCATCGCGGTGGGGAAGGAATCGTTGGAGGACTGGCCGTAGTTCACCTGATCGTTGGGATGGATCGGCTTCTTGTCGCCGCGTTTGCCCCCAAGCATCTCGTTGGCGCGGTTGGCCAGCACCTCGTTCACGTTCATGTTGGTCTGGGTGCCGGAGCCGGTCTGCCACACCACCAGCGGAAAGTGCTCATCGAGCGCGCCGGAGGCGACTTCTGCCGCCGCCGCATCGATCGCTTTCCCCAGCTTCGGATCGAGCTTCTTCAGCTTCATATTGGCCCGCGCCGCCGCCTGCTTCAGCAGACCGAAGGCGCGGATCAAGCCGACCGGCATGCGCTGCCCGCCGATCTTGAAGTTCTGCAGGCTGCGCTGGGTCTGCGCCCCCCAGAGCATGTCCGCCGGCACGTCGATCGGACCGAAGGAATCGGCCTCCGATCGCGTGGCGGATTTCGAGGCGGATGCGGTCGAATTCAGCGCGGCTTTCGCCATGGACTGGCTCCGGAGTGGATTGGATAGGCGCTTTTACCGGGAAACGCGGTCTCCGAAAAGGGGCGCTAGACCGAGTCTTTCCGCGTCATCGCCACAGAGATCAGCGAGATGATCTCGAACATCACCACCATGGCCACCTGGGCGGTGATCTGGTTGGGGTTGTCCTTGGTCGGCATCAGGCAGACTACATCGCCGCCGATGACGTCGAGCCCCGCCAGGCCTTGGAGCACCCGCGTCGCTTCGCGGATGGACATGCCGCCGAAGCCGGGCTCGAGATTGGCGACCCCGGGAGCGACCGAGGGGTCGAGGCAGTCGAGGTCGAAGGTGACGTAGACCGGCGCGTCGCCGACCCGCGCCCTGATCTTCTCCACGGTCTTCTCGATGCCCATCGTCTCGAACTCGGCCATGGTGACGACCTGGTAGCCGAGGCCTCTGCTGGCGGTGCCGACCTTCTCGGTATGGATCACCTTCGAGGGATGGCCGCGGATGCCGATCTGGATGCTGCGCGCGGCGTCGACCGAATCCTCGCGGACCGTGTAAGCGGCCCAATGCGCCGCCGAGCGCACCGCACCCAGCCAGTGCGGCATGTTCTCGTATGAATCGGTATGGGCGTCGAAATGGACGAGCGCGCAGGGCCGGCCGCCGGAGAGCTTGCGACCCGGCCCGGCGATCGCTTTCAGGATGCCGCCGGTGATCGAATGATCGCCGCCGATCGAGACCGGTCGGCTGCCGGCCGCGTCCAGGCGCCGGAACCAGGCCTCGATGTCGCGGATGCAGGCCTCGTTGTTCATGGCCTCCGGCAGCGGCACGTCGCCGAGATCGTTCACACGCAGCGCCTCGAAGGGCGCGATGTTGTGGATCGCATGGGCGCGGCGGTAATAGCCGGACTGGTGCCGCACGGCACGCGGCCCCAGGTGTTGGTCGCGCTCGGTCGAGCCGTTGCCGGTCGAATGCGGCACGCCGACCAGGGCGATGTCCGCCGCCTTCGGGTCCTCGTTCCAGGGACAGCGGAAGAAGGTCGGAATGCCCCACCAGTACCAGCTCTCCGAACTCTTCTTGGCGGCGGCGATGGGATCTTCGGGCATCGGTTCCTCGCTCCGGATCGGGAAATCAGCCGAGCTTACCCCGGCGCTGTGTGCTTCTGCAGATTCGATTGAGTTTCAAATGCTTGTGACATCTTACGAATCCCGGTGCGGCAACCCTTAACGAATGGTAAAGCATCGTTGCCTAGACTGAACGCCGTTTCTGTGCGGCGACGCAAGGTGCCGCCGCGCCCAATGAGGAGGCGGTTCTTAGCATGCGAGCGGCAGTCCGGCGTCGGAGGCTGAGGACGAACCTGGCCGCAGCGCGGGCGCTGCTGCATATCCTCATATTCGCGATCGCCCTGCTCCGGTTCTGCGCCGCCGCCGTCGCCGCCGACCAGGGCGATCGCACCGACTGGGTATCCTTGACCGAGCCCGAGCGGGCGTGGCTCACGGCGCATCAGCCGATCCGGCTCGGCGTCTACAAGGCAGGCTGGGCGCCCTTCGATCTCGTCGACCGCAACGGCCGGCATCAGGGCATCAGCGCCGACTATCTGGATCTGGTGGCCGAGCGGCTCGGCATCCAGGTCGAGCCGGTCATCTTTCCGGACTGGCCGTCGGCGCTCGCGGCGGCGAAGGCCCAGCAGGTCGATCTCCTGGTCTCGGTAGCTCAGACGCCGGAGCGCGAGACCTTTCTTGCTTTCTCCAAGCCGTACATCACCAGCAGCAACGTGGTCTTCGCCCGGCGCGACACCAGTCTCGGCGCGCTGACCGCGCTTGCCGGCAAGACGGTCGCGATCGAGCGCGGCTATGCCTTGGGCGAGCTGTTGCCCAAGCAGGTGCCGGGCATCAAGCTGCTCGAGGTCGACGACACGGAGGCCGCGTTGCGCGCCGTCTCCGGTGGCCGCGCCGATGCCTATGTCGGCGACATGATCGTGGCGAGCTTCCTGATCAACCGGTTGAACCTCGCCAACGTCGCGCCCCACGTGGAAGCCGGCTTGCCGACCAGTGCGCTCCACTTCGCCGTGCGCAAGGACTGGCCGGAGCTCGCCGGCATGCTGGATCGCGCGATCGACACCATCACCGACGCCGAGCGCCAGAGAATCCGCGACCGCTGGCTGCCGCCGGTCTATGCGGTCAATTGGGGCGAAATCGCCGGCAAATACTGGCCGATTCCCGCGGCGCTCGTGATCCTGATCGCCTGGATGCTGGTCTCGAACCGCAGGCTGCGACGGGAAGTCCTTGAGCGCCAGCAGGCGGAGAAGGAGGCGCGCCGGCGCCGCCGCGAGATGAAGGCGATCATGAACAACGCGCCGGCGCTCGTCTATCAGAAGGATCTCGACGGGCGGTATCTCTTCGTGAACAAGAGCTGGAACGCCGCCTTCGGCTTCGAGGAGGAGGCGGCGATCGGCAAGACCGATCGCGACCTCTTCTCGCCGACCTCGGCCGAAGAAAGCATCGCCAACGAGCGGCACGTGCTCGCGACCGGCGAAACCCGCATCGCCGAAGACCGGATTCCCGAGGTCGATGGCGTGCACACCGTCATCAACGTCACCTTTCCGCTGCTCGACGATCTCGGACGGCCTTACGCACTCTGCGGTCTCTGCACCGACATCACCGAGCGCAAGCAGGCCGAGGCGGCGATCATCGAGGCCAAGCAGGCGGCCGAGGCCGCGGCCCAGGCGAAGAGCGATTTCCTCGCCAACATGAGCCACGAGATCCGCACGCCGATGAACGCCATCATCGGCATGTCGCATCTTGCCCTCAAGCGAAACACGGATCCGAGGCAAAGCGATTATCTGAAGAAGATCCAGCAATCCGGCCAGCATCTCCTCGGCATCATCAACGACATCCTCGATTTCTCGAAGATCGAATCCGGTCATCTCGAGACCGAGACCATCGATTTCGAGATCGAGAAGGTGATGGAGAACGTCTCCACCCTGGTCGCGGAGAAGGCCGGCGCCAAGGGTCTGGAGCTCATCATCGAGGTCGATCGCGCGGTGCCTCGGGTTCTGCGCGGCGATCCGCTGCGGCTCGGCCAGATCCTGATCAACTACGCCAACAACGCCGTCAAGTTCACCGACCGCGGCGAGATTCATGTCCAGGCGCAGCTCCTGGAGGACGACGATCAAGACGTGATCCTGCGCTTCTCGGTGCGCGACACCGGGATCGGCATGACGCCGGAGCAGAGCGCGCGCATGTTCCAATCCTTCGAGCAGGCGGACAGCTCGGTCACGCGAAAGTACGGCGGCACCGGGCTCGGCCTCGCGATCTCGAAACGCCTGGCCGAGATGATGGGCGGCACGGTGGGCGTCGAAAGCAAGAAGGGCGAGGGCAGCACCTTCTGGTTCACCGCGCGCCTTGGCAAGGGCGTTGAACGGAAGGCGCTGATACCGCGCCCCGACCTGCGCGGGCTGAGGGTGCTGGTGGTGGACGACAACGCGAGCGCGCGCCTGGTGCTCTCCGAGCTGCTGGCGGAGATGACCTTCGATCCCCTCCAGGCGCCCGCGGGCCCGGAAGCGCTGGAGGCGATCCAGCGCGCTGCCTCCGATGGACGTCCGATCCGCGTCGTCTATCTCGACTGGCAGATGCCGGGCCTCGACGGCTTCGAGACGGCGCGCGCCATCCGCGCGCTCGACCTCGCGACACCGCCCCATCTGGTGATGGTGACGGCGCACGGGCGGGAGGATGCGTTGCAGCGGGCCGAGGCGACGGGGATCGAGAGCGTGCTGTTGAAGCCGGTCTCGCCCTCGCTGCTGTTCGACACGACGATCCGCTTGCTCGGCGAGGAGCCCGAAATTCCGTCCCGCGTCGCACCCGGCACGGGCGGTGGCGTCGTCGTGATTCCGGAGCAGATCCGTGGTGCCCGCGTGCTCCTGGTCGAGGACAACGATTTCAATCAGCAGGTCGCGGTCGAGCTCCTGAAGGATGCGGGCCTCGCGGTCGATGTGGCGGAGGATGGTGTCATGGCGCTGGCGCGGCTCAGAGAGGCGCCGGACGGCACCTACGACATCGTGCTCATGGATATGCAGATGCCGGTGATGGATGGCCTCACCGCAACCCGCGAGATCCGCAAGCTTGCGCGCTTCGGCAGCCTTCCGATCGTCGCCATGACCGCGAACGTCATGGCCGCGGAACGGGAGAAGTGCCTGGAAGCCGGGATGAACGATCACCTGGCGAAGCCGATCGATCCCGCGGTCTTGTTCGCGGCACTCGGCCGTTGGATCAAGCCGAGCAGCCGAGGGGCGAGGCGAGATCGGGAGCAGTCTCGAAGCGCGCTCAACGGCGCGACGACAGGACTCGAGGCCTTGAAGACCGTGCCGGGTCTCGATCTCGACCTCGGTCTGCGCCGGGTGATGGGCAAGCGAGAGCTTTATCTCAATCTGGTGAAGAAGTTCATCGCCGGTCAGAAGCCGGCGGCCGACGCCCTGCAGGCGGCGCTCGATGCCGGTGACCCGGTGACGGCGGAGCGAATCGCGCATACCGGGAAGGGGCTCGCCGGCAATATCGGCGCCTCGCAGACGCAGTCGCTGGCCGAAGCGCTGGAAAGCGCGATCCGCGACGGCGCGGCGCGAGCCGAGATCCAGCGCCACCTCGGGGCCTGGCGTGCGGCGCTCGCCGATTTGATCGCAGGCCTCGAGCGGTCGATCGCGGATCAGGTAGCGGGGCCGCCGTGTGCCGAGGCCGGCGATCCCCGTCGCGCGGCCGATGTTGTGCGCCGGCTTGCGGCCCTGCTCGAGGAAGACGACGGCGAGGCGGTCGAACTGCTCGATGCCGAAGGCGACGTGCTGAAGGCGGCCCTCGGGCCCAGCGGCTTCGCCGCCCTCGCCGAAGCCTCGCATGCCTACGATTTCGACACGGCGCTGGCGGCGCTCGAATCCCTCCGCACGGCGCCTCAAGGGAGCACTCGATGACCGACGCTTCGGAAGCCAACCTGCCTACCATCCTGGTGGTGGACGATCAGCCGAGCAATCTCTCGCTGATCACCGGGCTCTTGAAGGGGCACTACCGGGTAAAAGTCTCGCGTTCGGGTGAGAAGGCGCTCGACATCGCCAATTCCGATCTGCCGCCCGACCTCGTCTTGCTCGACATCATGATGCCGGGCATGGACGGATACGAAGTCTGTCGCCGTCTGAAGGCGGAACGGCGCACCCGGCACGTGCCGGTCGTTTTCCTGACCGCCAAGAGCAAGAGCGAGGACGAGCAGCTCGGCCTCGAAGTCGGCGCCGTCGACTACATCACCAAGCCGATCAGCCCGCCCATCCTGCTGGCGCGCGTGAAGAACCACCTGCAGCTCAAAGTCAGCGCGGATTTCTTGAAGGACAAGAACGCCTACCTCGAAGGCGAGGTCTACCGCCGCACGCGCGAGGTGCAGGCGATCCAGGACGTCACCATCCTCACCATGGCCTCGCTCGCGGAGACGCGGGACAACGAGACGGGCAACCACATCCGCCGCACCCAGCATTACGTGAAGGCGCTGGCGCTGAAGCTGAAGGACCATCCGCGCTTCTCCGCCTTCCTGACCGACCGCACCATCGAGCTCCTGTTCAAGTCGGCGCCGCTGCACGACATCGGCAAGGTCGGCATTCCCGACCGCATCCTGTTGAAGCCCGGCAAGCTGACGCCGGAGGAGTTTGAGATCATGAAGACCCACACAACGCTCGGTCGTGACGCGATCGAGCAGGCCGAGCGCCAGCTTGGCACGCCGGTCGAGTTCCTGCGCTTTGCCAAGGAGATTGCCTATTCGCATCAGGAGAAATGGGACGGCTCCGGCTATCCCGAGGGCCTCGCCGGGGACAAGATCCCGATCTCGGCGCGGCTGATGGCGGTTGCCGATGTGTACGACGCGCTGATCAGCCGCCGCGTCTACAAGGCGCCGTTCACCCACGAGCGCTCGGTCGAAATGATTGCGGAGGGCCGGGGCAAGCATTTCGACCCCGACATCACGGACGCATTCCTGGCGATCCGCGAGGAGTTCCAGGCGATCGCGCATCGCTTCGCCGACGCCGACAGCGAGATCGAGCGCCAGACCCAACGCCTGGTGAGCTAGGAGGGACGGAGTTTCGCTTCGCGGCTGTTCTTGATCTGCGTCAATGATCGCTGCGCGCTGACGGTCCAGGTTGTTCGGACGGCTGACAGCGAGAGGGGAACGCTTGGCCATGGAGCAGCTGCCACCCGCCATCAAGTCGGCCTTCCTTCGCCAGGTGTTTGAGTACTGGGCGGCGCAGCTGCATGGCCGCCGCCTCCCGCATCGCGCCGACATCGATCCTCACGCCCTGATGCTGGCACTGCCGCATATCTTCATCATGGACGTGGAGCGCAATCCGAGCCTGGACTTCGTGTTCCGCGTCGCCGGCACATTCCTCGAAGCGGCCTTCGACCAGACACTGACGCGCAAGCATCTCGCGGAGATGAAGCTCGACGATCACGTGGACGAGATCGTATCGCAGTATCGGCAATGCGTTACCGAGCAGCGACCGATCTGCTCACATCACTCCTTCGTCAACCAGGATCAGCGGCGGTTCGACTATGAGCGCCTGCTGCTCCCGTTGGCGGTCGATGACGACAACCGTGTCGATATGATCCTCGGCGCGGTCGCGTTCGACGCGCCGCTGCCGACGCCGAGCGTGCCATTCCTCGCGCGCTATCAGAACTGAGGCGGGTTTTCAGGCGGCGAGCGCGGTGCCGACGGCGGCGGTCAGGTCCCGGGTCGAGAACGGCTTCTCCAACACCGATACGGCGCCGAGACGGCGTGCCAGACCCAGGCCGTCGAACTCGGCGGCGCAGCTGCGTCCGGAGATCGCGACCACGGGAATCTGCACGCCCTGACGGCGGAGCCAGTTCATCAGGCCGAATCCGTCCTGCTTAGGCATGAAGATGTCAGTCACGATCACGTCGGGGCGACGGTCACGGATGAGCTGCTGCGCGACATCGCCGTCCTCGGCGCAGATCGTCTGATATCCGGCGCCGTTCAGGATCAGCGAGAGCGTGGCCCGGACGATCGGATCGTCGTCCACCAGCAGCACAAGCCGGCTCGGTTCGGGATTCGGATGCGCGGTCATGGTCGCTCGCGGGGTGGCTCCAACATGCTGGCAGCATGCCAGGGCGCCAGCTCTGCATCATTGATGCAAATCAAGAGGAGAGGGATTCCCTATCGCGGCGGCAACCCGCCGCCCCCAGTGGGGGCGACGGGCCTTTCCATGGGCTACCAGTCGAGGCCGATATCGCGCCGCAGATGCGGCGAGAGATCGCTCGGCCGGATCCAGTTGATCCGGGTCCGCGCCAGCCAGAAGCTGTGGTCCAGCCTCGGTGGCGACTGGCCGGTCCGGGACTGCGGCAGCGGTCGCGGCCGGTGCCTGCTGCCGGGCCTGAGGATGGTGGTCAAACGGTTGACCAGCTGGCGGCCGATCAGGTTCGGCAGGCCGGCGATCAGGTTCAGCAGATTGACGGTGAATGTCATGATTCTTCTCCGATGGGTTGTGCCGCGACCTCCGGTCCGGGACCGCTTGCGGACAAGCACTCCCGTTCGTCGAACCACCCTTTAAGGGCGATCGGCGGTCGCAGCGGGTTGGGTCTCGATGCGATCGACGCAGGCGCAAGCCGGTGGTGGTTGCGTCTCCGCAATATCCTTGGAACGGCAGCAAGGACCGGCGATCGCACGGCGCAAATCGCGCCGGGATCGAAGTCGACAGCGGCACCGCGAAGAGCGGCGACGCAGGTCAGATATTCAAGCTAGGAACCAAGGAGTCGCGAAAACGAAAGCCGTGCGGCCTTCGCCGGCATCGAATCAGGCTCGGTACGAGCCTTTCATGAAATGGGTCATTCGACGTCCTCCTCCTTGTTCGAGAGGCGCGCGGAGAATAACCGCCAGGACCGAAGTGCGTCAACCCGCCGCGTTCAGATTGGCGAAATTCGCAACTTTATGGCCGACGCGGTCAGTGCTTCTTGCGGAAAGTGTCGAGCGCGATGACGGTGCCGGCCTTGCCGGCCTCGCCCGCGGGCGCGTCGCCGGGCTGATCGGCCGGCGTCGCCGCGGGCGACTTCGATTCGCTGCGGCCCTTGGGCAGCGCCTTCGGCGCATCCGCCTGCGCTTTCTCGGCGGAAGTCTTCTCGGCCTGTGCCTTCTCGGGCGCCGGCTGCAGCTCGATATGCTGGTTCTTCATCTCGAATTGCAGACCGAACTTGACCGAAGGGTCGGTAAAGCTCACCAGCGCCTCGAACGGCACGTGCAGGCGCTCGTGCTTGCCGCTGAAGCTCAGGGTGACGGCAAAAGCGTCCTCGGAAACTTCGAGGCCCCAGAACTGGTGCTGCAGCACGATGGTGATTTCGCGCGGGAATTGCGCCTTCAGGCTCGGACCCATGGAGACGCCCGGGTGATCGGTGCGGAAGGTGATGTAGAAGTGGTGGTCGCCGGGCAGTCCTTTGACCGCGACCTGCGCCAGGACCTCGCGCGCAACACCGCGGAGCTGCCGCTCGACGATTCGATCGTAACCCAGTTCGTCCTTCGCCATGGCGAGTGCCGCCGCTCCCCTATCGCCTCCCGGGATCGCGGGCGTCGCCTCTTGACGGGCGCCGGCCTCCGAGCGAACCGGAGATTCAAGTGGGGGGCTTTCTGTTGCCCGGCGCCCCCCGTACCGCGTTCTAAGTCAACAGCTTATAGCCCGCGAGGGCTATTAGGCCGCCAGACGAAGATCAGATGCAACGTTGTCGTTGGCATCTATTGAAATGGCCCGATAACGGCGGAACCATGCCGGGCGAAAGCACTGCCTTTACCACGCGCGTCGATCCTGTTTCGCCCCCATAAGTCCTCCGGCGCCATGGGCTTCGGAGGATGAAACTGGTGGAGGCGCCGGGTACTGCCCCCGGGTCCGCTACGCTTATTCCACAGGGCGTTTATCGCCATAGTCGGTTGCCCGACAATTGTTAATATAGGCATGGAACGGGCTGGAATCAAACCGGCCCCGGGCTATCCTGAGCCGGCGTTTGCCCGTCCTCGCCGGATCGCGGTATTAGTCTCGCCCGTTCAAATGCCTAGCGATTCGGCCCGAATCATGCCGCTTTCCGCCGACCAGCAAGCCGAGATCGACCGCCAGCGCGCGGAAACCGCGACCACGCGCCGCCCGGTGGCACCTGCGCTCGAGGAGATCCTCTTTGAGGCGATCCCGGTTCTCGACCACGGCTTCGTGCGCGTCATCGACTATATGGGTGATGACGCGGCCGTGGTTCAGGCGGCGCGCGTTTCCTATGGCAAGGGCACCAAGAAGGTCAGTGAGGACAAGGGCCTCATCCACTACCTGATGCGACATCGCCACTCGACGCCCTTCGAGATGTGCGAGATCAAGTTCCACGTGAAGCTGCCGATCTTCGTGGCGCGGCAATGGATCCGGCACCGCACCGCCAATGTGAACGAATATTCGGCGCGCTATTCCATCCTCGACCGGGAATTCTACATCCCGGCGCCGCAGCATCTCGCGGCCCAATCGGCGGCGAACCGGCAGGGGCGCGGCGACGTTCTCACCGGCGCGGAGGCGGCGCGGGTGCTGGATATCCTGAAGCAGGATTCCGGCACCGCCTACGATCACTATGTCGAGATGCTGAACGAGACCGAGGCGGGCGAGACGATCGGGGCGGAGAAGCGGGGCCTGGCGCGCGAGCTCGCGCGGATGAACTTGAGCCTCAACTTCTATACCCAGTGGTATTGGAAGATCGATCTCTACAACTTCATGCATTTCCTCAGCCTTCGCGCCGATCCGCATGCGCAATACGAGATCCGGGTCTATGCCGAGGCGATGCTCGACGTGCTGAAGCGCTGGGTGCCGTTGACGGCGGAAGCCTTCGAGCAGCATCGTCTCCACGCGGTGACGCTGTCCAAGAACGCGCTTGCCGCCGTCAAGCGCATGTTGAAGGGCGAGACCGTCACCATGGAATCGAGCGGCCTCGGCAAGCGCGAATGGGCCGAGCTGCAGGCGGTGCTCAAGAGCGAATGAGCGAGGTGCGCGGATGCTGAAGCAGCTGCTCGTCGAGGCGCGCCGCTATCATCCGAGCTGCCGTGGCGGTCTCTGCAACCATCTGCCGATGGCCCTGATCGCCCTCGACCGGATGGGTGCCACGCCGGCACGGCTCGAGGTCCATGCCAAGGCGAATCTCTCCGGCATGGAGCCGGCGCCGGTTCCCGGCACCGCGATCCATCAGGGCAATTGGCGCGAGCGCCTGGGCGAAGAGGCGGCCTATGCCGACTATCTCGGCTTCTTCCGCCGCGAGATCGCGCGGACCGGCGCCCGCGGGGCGCTGCGGGCCGCGCTGCCGGCCCTGGCACCGGGCGTCTCCGCCGCCGCCTTTCATCCGCTGATCCGCACCGCCTTCGGCCTCATCGCCGATGACGGCGAGGAGATCGCGGTCGGCCTCGCCTATTGGGCCTCCCGCTATCTGCCGCTGCCACACTCGGCGGATGCGGCGGGCGACGCCCTGTTCCCACATGCCAGCGATCCGGTCGCGCTGCTGCGGTTGCTGCAGGAGCGGACCGAGTTTGCGTTTCCGGCGGATGCCGACAATCTGATCGATCGAGAGATGGCGTCGGCTGCGGAGAATTCCGCTTATCCGGCCATCGTCGCATCGCTCGATGTGGACGAGCTGACGCTCGACCGCCTGCGTCAGGCGGCGGCGCATCTCTTCTTCGCCGCCGACGACTTCAACAGCCTGCATGCGGTGACCGGATTGCATGCCGCCAGCCTGCTCGCCGACCTGACGATCGATCGCCGGGCCTATGCGCGCGAGGTCTGGCGCGCTTTGTTGGCACTCTATCTCTCGCTCGACCGCCCGGCCCTGCCGGATGCCGAGACGCTCGCCGAAGCCACCGCGCGCGATCTCCCGGGCTGGGACACGATCCTGCCGGCCGCGGTGGCGAGCGACGATGAGCACGTGATCAAGCTGGTCTATGCCTGCCTTGCGGAAACCCGCGCCGGCGGCGGCAAGCTCTACCGCTACCTTGCGGCGCGCAAGGCGGGGCTGCTCGCCGCTACTGAATCACGATCCTTGGCGCCGGCCTGAGCGGCTGGTCGTTGAGCTGGCGCCAGACCGCCTCGGCGACGGCTTTGTAAGCGGTGGTGTGCGGCGAAAGCGGCTCCTGCGCGACGATCGGCGTCCCGGCGTCGGAGGTCTCGCGGATCGCGATGT
>DATKMF010000132.1:0-16691 GCA_035542015.1 Candidatus Cybelea sp. | reverse complement strand
TCACGGCTTGGGGACCTGGCGCGCGAAGCCCTGGGCGATGTCGAGCCGTCGCATGAAGGCGACATCGTCGAACTTCTGCGCATAGGCGATGAATCGCGCCAAGCCGTCCGAGCGCGCCGGATTGCCGGTGATCCTCGGGTGCAGACCGATCGACATCATGCGGCCGCAATCGTCGCCGTCGTTGCGCAGGCGATCGAGGTGGGCCTTCGCCGTTTCGAAGAACTGCTCCGGGCTGCCATAGCCCGTGCCCAAGATGTAGCGCGCGTCGTTGCAGACCAGCCCGTACGGCACCACCAGATGGGTCTTGCCGTGCACCTTGGTCCAGTAGGGCAGGTCGTCGTTGTAGGTGTCGGAGTCATAGAGGAAGCCGCCTTCCTCGACCACCAGCTCGCGGGTGTTGGTGCTCATCTCGCGGCAATACCAGCCGAGCGGCCGTGCCCCCGTGGTCTTCTTCAGCGATTCGATGCAGAGCCGGATCGCCTCGCGCTCCTCGTCCCGGTTCATTTCGTAGTGGTTGCTCCAGCGATAGCCGTGGCCCGCGACGTCGTCGCCGCGCTTCACCAGCTTCGCCGCAACGGCGGGATTGCGTTCGAGCGCGACGGCGCAGCCGAAGAAGGTGACGTTGATCCCGGCCGCGTCGAACACCCGGAACATGCGCCAGATGCCGGCGCGGGCGCCGTATTCGTACATCGATTCGACGGCGAGATCGCGCTGGTCGTCGACGGCGAAGGGCAGCTCATACATGCCGTCGTTCATCCCATCGCCCATGGCGAAGGTCTTCTCGGAGCCTTCCTCATAGTTGATCACGATGTTGATCGCGACCTTGGCCTGCTTGTTGCCCCAGCGGACCCGCGGCGGATGCTCGCCGTAGCCGACCAGCTCGCGCGGCAGGCCGGCGACGCCCTTGTCCAGGTCCCGGTTGCGGAAGAACTGCACGTTCATCTTCTTCTTGGACTTTTCAGCCTTCGCGGACTTCCTGGCCTTCGCCTTGGCGGCGCGCTTTTTCGCAGACTTCATGACGTTCTCCTTCCCTGAGCGATCTCAATCCAGGCCGGCGAGACTGCGCGCGGCATCCACGACGAGCAGCTGGCCGTTCACATAGGCGGCCTCGGCGCTGGCCAGGAACTGATAGACATAGGCGATGTCCTCCGGCGTGCCGACCCTCCCTGCGGGGATCTTGCGCGCCACGGCATCGACGCCGGCCGGCCCCAGCGAGTTGACCGGGTCGAGCGCCTGCGGCGTCCGGATGACGCCGGGCGCCACGGCATTCGCAGTGATGCCGCTTCCGGCGAACTCGACGGCGAGCGTCTGGATCAGCCCGACCACGGCGGCTTTCGACGCGGTATAGTGCGGATGCAGCGGCCAAGCCGAAACAGTGCCCGCCACCGACGAGGTCACGATCAACCGTCCGAAGCCGGCGCGCTGCATGTGCGGGATGCTGGCGCGGAAGCAGCGCCACACGCCGTTCAGGTTGACGTCGAGCACCTTGTTGAACGCGGCGTCGTCGAGATCCTTGAGCTCGACCTTGCGGGCGATGCCGGCATTGGCGACCGCGATGTCGAGGCCGCCGAGCTCGCGCACCGCTCTTGCCACCAAGGCATCGACATCGGCCGTCTTGGTGACATCGACCTCGGCCACCACGGCCTTGCGCCCGGCGGCTTCCACCGCCTTGCGCACGGGCTCGATGTCGTGGCCGTCCGGCGGATACCAGGCGAGCGCCAGGTCGGCGCCGGCCTCGGCAAAGATGCGCGCAGTCGCCGCGCCGATGCCGGAGGCCGCTCCGGTGACCAGAGCGACGCGGCCTTTGAGACTGAAGGTCATAGCATCACATCCCCACCGTTCGGCCCGAGTGTCGCGCCCACGTAGTAGGCGCCGTCTGCCGAGGCCAGCAGCACGGCGGTCGGCGTCACCTCTTCGACCTTGCCGAAGCGCCCGATGGGGAGCTCGGCGAGCTTGGCGCTGCGCCATTCCTCGGTCTCGCTCTCCAGCAGCGGCGTCTCGATCGGCCCCGGCGCGATGGCATTGACCAGCACGCCGCGGGTCGCGACCTCGCGGGCCAGCGACTTGGTGAAGCCGACGACGCCGGCCTTGCTCGCCGCGTAGTGGCCGATCGACTTGCCGCCGATATAGGCCAGCTGGGAGGCGATATTGATGATGCGGCCGTCGCGCCGCTCGAGCATCTGGCCGAGGAGCGCGCGGGTGCAGAGAAAGACTCCGCGCAGGTTCACGTTCATGACGCGGTCCCAGTCCTCGATCGAAAGGTTCTCGATCAGGGATTCGGTGAAGATGCCGGCGTTGTTGACCAGGATGTCGACCCGGCCGAAACGCGCGAGCGCCGCTTGCGCCATGCGCTGCACGCTCCCGGCATCGCCGACATCGGCCTGCACGAAATACGCTTCGCGCCCATGCTTCTTGACGCCGGCCATGGTGACCGCGGCCTTGTCCTCCGAGACGCGATCGGCCACCACGATGTCGGCGCCTTCGCGGGCGAAGGCGATGGCGATGCCCTGGCCGATGCCAGAGGCGGCGCCGGTCACAAGCGCGATGCGGTTCTTGAGCCGGCTCATTTCTGCTTCTCGCCCCAGATGCGCTTGATCTCCTCGCCGCCGGCGATGTCGAAGCGATGCCGCATCAGCAGCATCGAGGCTTCGTGCTGCGCCTTGTCGTCGCTGGCGACGCAGTCCTCCGCGATCACCACGTAGTAGTCGTTGAACATCGCGTCACGCGCCGTGGATTCGACGCAGCCTTCGGTTGTGCAGCCGCCCATCACCACAGTCTTGATGCCGTTGCTGCGCAGGATCATGTCGAGATTGGTGCCCCAGAACCCGCTGGAGCGATATTTGCGCACCACGGGCTCGTCCTCGAGCGGGGTGAATTCCGCGGTGAAGGCATGCCCCCGCGAGCCGGGGAGGGTGTAGCGCAACGGCGGCTGGTTGCGCCTGGCATCCTTGTGCATGCGGAGATTGAAGCGGATCTGCGCCGGGGAATCGCTCATCCGCGCCGGCAGCGCCGTGTTCTGCAGATGCACGACGGTCGCGCCGGCGCGCCGAGCGGCGGCCAGCAGCGCCGCCAGGCGTGGCCGCTGCTCCTGGTACATGGAGAGATCGATGCCGAGCGAGCCGAACAGCCCGTCGGGCTCGATGAAGTCGCATTGCATGTCGACCATGATCAGCGCGGTATGCTTGGGATCGACCAGCTCCGCGAGCTCGGTCAGAACCTCTTTGCCTTCTATGTTGATCATGGTCCGTCCTCGCGCGCGCAGAAACGGGGAGGCCGATACTCTGGCCTCCCCATTCCTGGTCTTACGGTTTCGCGATCCAGGTCGGCGTGACTTCCGCCGCCAGGTAGAGCTTGTCGTCCTTCACGCCGATGATCGAGACGGTCTTGGCCGGAACGCGGCTGCCGTTCGAATAGGAGATCGATCCGGTGATGCCCTGGTAGCCCTGGGTGGCTGCCAGCGCGTCACGGATCTTCGCGGAATCCGTGGAGCCCGCCCGGCTGATCGCATCGACGATCAGACCGACCGTGTCATAACCGAGCGCCGCGAAGGCGTTCTCGGGCGGCGTGTTATAGGCCGCCTTGTAGGCCTGGTAGAACTTCACGATGCCGGGCGTGCTGTCCTCGGCCATGAAGGCGTGGGTCGAGAAATAGACGTTGTTGGCCGCCTTGCCGCCGACGCTGAGCAGCAGCGGCGTGTCGTAGCCGTCGCCGCCGACGATCGGCTGGGTGATGCCGGCCTGGCGGATCTGCTTGACGACGACGCCGATGTCGTCCGGCTGGGCCGAGACGTAGAGCACGTCGGGCTTCTCCGGCAAGGCCTTCAGCTTGGTGATCTGCGCGGTGAAGGAGGTGTCGCCGTGCTTGTAGTCGTCGGCCAGCACGATCTTGCCGCCGCCATTCTCATAGGCTTCCTTGAAATACTTGGCGAGCAGCGTGGTGTATTCGGTGGTGTTGTCGCGCAGCAGATAGACCGTCTTCCCGCTGAGCTTGTTGAGCACGAACTCCGCGCCGGCCGCGGCCTGCACGTTGTCCCCGAAGCAGGCGAGGAACATGTCGCTGCCGACCTGGTCGGGCAGCTTCGGCGAGGTGGCGCCCGGCGTCACCAGCGGCACGCCGGCGGTCTGGAACTGCGGCGCCATCGCCAGGACGGCGTCGGAATCGGCGAAGGCCAACGAGGCGACCACCTTGTCCTGGTTGAGCAGCTGGCTTCCGGTCGCGGCGATCACCGTCGGGTCGGTCTTGGTGTCGTAGATGACGAGCTCGATCTTCTTGCCGAGCACGCCGCCGGCATCGTTGATCTCCTTGGCCTTCAGCTTGGCGCCGTTCAGTGCGGGCGCTTCCACGGAGGCGAGGCCGCCGGTGACGTTGAACGGCGATCCGATCTTGATCGTATCGTCGGCCATCGCCGGGAACGTCGCAATCGCGAGACCTGCCGTCACGGCCAATCCCACGACAGTCCTTCTGGTCATCGTCATGTGTTGGTTCCTTTCTGGCCCTTGTGAAGCAATGTGTGAAGCAATGCGGCAATCCGCCCGAACGACAATTCCAGATCGCCCATGATCCCGCTCGGACGGAAGATCATGATCAGGATGAAGATCACGCCCAGAGCGATCTGGCTCGCCCCGTAGAGGGGCGGAACCGTAACGAAGCCGAGGTCGAATCCGCGTTCCAGGTTGCGCAGCAGCTCGCTGAGCACCGAGACGAGGATGACGCCGATGAGGGCGCCGGTCAGGCTCTGCATCCCGCCGATCACCAGCATGCTGATCAGCGAGAAGGTGTAGGCGAAGTAGAAGCTGGACGGCGAGAAGGAGCCGAGATAGTGGCCATAGAGCGATCCGCCGGCCCCCGCGAAGAAGGCGCCGATGACGAAGGCCGAGAGCCGCGTGGGCAGGACGTCGATGCCGATCGCCTGGGCCGCGATGGTGTCCTCGCGCACCGCGCGCCAGGCGCGACCCTTCGGCGAATAGACGACGCGCGCCAGGATGACGAGGCTCAGCAGCAGCCAGCCCATCGCCCAGGGCAGGTTGGTCTGCAGCGGCACGCCGGTGAAGGTGCGGGCGCCCCTTGTGTAGTCGTCGGCGTTCACCAGGACCACGTTGACGATGATGAGGAAGCCCAGGGTCGCGACCGAGACGAAATGGCCCGAGAGCCGCAGCAGCGGCGCGCCCACCAGGAAGGCCAGCACGACGCAGACCAGGGCCGCCACCAGCGTCGAGGAGAGATAGCCGAGATGAATCGCGGCGATCCACCCGGGCAGGTCGGGCAGATAGCTCGCCTTGGCCTGATCCGACAGCGCCAGGACGCCCGAGACATAGGCGCCGACCGCGACGAAGCCCATATGGCCCAGCGAGAAGACGCCGGTGAAGCCGTTGGCGAGGCCCATGGAGATGACCAGCATGGCGTTGATGCACATGACGGTGATGATGCGGACGAAATAGTCGTTCATCATCGCGGGCGCCGTGAAGCTGAACGCCGCCATGACCGCGATCGCCACGCCCACCAGAAGGATGCGCCGGGATCCGTTCACAGCTTCACCTCCTGGGCGCGTTTCAACAGCCCGTTCGGCCGGAACAGCAGGAAGGCGATCAGGAGCGCGAACACGATCGCGTCGCGATAGGGCGAGACCTCCGCCGGCAGGAAGGCGACGATGAGGATCTCCAGCGCGCCGAGCAGATAGCCGCCGAGCAGCGCACCGGCGATGCTGCCGAAGCCGCCGATGATGGCGGCGACGAAGGCCTTCAGCAGCGGGGTGAATCCCATGCTGTAGGAGACCACGCCGGATTGCGCGGCCCAGAGGACGCCGCCGAGGCCGGCGAAGCCCGAGGCGATGGCGAAGGCCACGATGATCAGCCGGTTGACGTCGAGGCCGACCAGATGCGCGGCACCCATGTCCTCGGCCGCCGCGCGCATGCCGAGGCCGAGATCCGTCCGAGTGACGAACCAGCCAAGCCCGGCCAGGGCGACCGCCGTCAGCACCACCGTCAGGATGTTGATCTGGGTGAAGGTGATCTGGCCGTCGGAGAACTGGAAGGCATTGTCCATCCAGTCCGGCAGGGGGAAGTTGTGTGCGGAGCTGGTGAAGATGAGAATGCCGAGGTTCTCCAGGATATAGGTGACCGCGAAGCTGGTGAGCAGCAGCGTCACTTCGGGCGAGCCGCGCACCGGCCGGTAGGCGACGCGTTCGACGATGACGCCGCAGAGCGCGCCGATGGCGATCCCGCCGACCGCCGCCCAGCCGAAGCCGATGCCGGTCGCCTGCAGCACCAAGGTGCCGAAGCCGCCCACCATCATCATGTCGCCATGAGCGAAGTTCGCCATCCTGAGGATGCCGAAGATCATCGAGAGGCCGATCGCGACCAGCGCGTAGAGGCTGCCGAGGGCGATCGCGTTGATGACCTGCTGGGTGATGTAGAGCCCGAGGTTCATGGCCGCGCCCCCAGATAGGCGGCGGCCACCTTCTCGTAATCGGCCTGCAATTCCGCCGCCGATCCCGCCAGGCTCACCTCGCCGGTGCGCAGCACATAGGCGCGATCCGCAAGAGCAAGCGCGAGATTGATGTTCTGCTCCACCAGCAGCATGGTGACGCCCTGCGCCTTCAATTCCGCCAGGGTGCGGAAGATCTGCTGCACCAGCAGAGGGGCGAGGCCGAGCGACGGCTCGTCGAGCAGCAGAACCTTGGGACGCGCCATCAGCGCACGGCCGAGCGCCAGCATCTGCTGCTCGCCGCCGGAGAGCGTGCCCGCGGATTGCGTCATCCGCTCGCGCAGGATCGGAAACATCGCATAGATGCGCTCGCGATCCTCGGCCATGCCGCTGCGTTCCGCCCGCGCCGCGGCCCCGAGCCGGAGGTTCTCCGCGACCGACAGCGAACCGAAGACGCGGCGGCCTTCCGGGCAGTGGGCGATGCCCAAGCGCACGATCCGCGCCGGCGGCAGGCGGTGGATCGCCTCGCCGCCGAGGCTGATGCGCCCGGAGCGCGGCCGGCTCAAACCCGAGATGGTGCGCAGCATGGTGCTCTTGCCGGCGCCGTTGGCGCCCAGCAGCGCCACGACCTCACCGGCGGCGACGCTCAGGCTGACGCCGCGGATCGCCGTCACCGCGCCGTAGCTCACGCGCAGATCGGAGACTTCGAGCAACGGCTTCGCGCCAGATTGCGCGGGGGAGCGCTCCGGCGTGTTCGTCGGTCGACTGGGCATGGGTTCAGGCTTGCCCAAGATAGACCTCCCGGACCCGGGGATTGGCCTGCACCTCGGCGGGCACGCCCTCGAAGATGATCTCACCATGCGCCAGGACCTGGATGCGATCGCAGAGATTCATGATCAGGTCCATGTCGTGCTCGACCACGATGACCGCGAGACGATAGCGGTGGCGGATCTTGTCGATCAGTTTCAGCAATTCCTGCGTCTCCGCGGCGTTCATGCCGGCGGCCGGCTCGTCCAGCATCAGCAGGCGGGGCCGCGTCGCCAGCGCGCGCACCAGCTCGAGCCGGCGCTGGTCGCCATAGGGGAGGTCGGAAGCGCGGTCGTCGGCTCTTCCATGCAGGCCGATCAGGTCGAGCATCTCGTCGGTCAGCTCGTCCACCGCGCTGTTCACGGCGCCGAGCCGCGGCAGGCCCAATACGGCATCGACGAAGCTCAGGCGGTGCCGCAACTGCGCCGCCGCGCGCAGGTTCTCGCGCACGGTGAGCCGCGGAAACAGGCGCGTGCCCTGGAAGGTGCGGGCAAGGCCCAGCCGCACGATCTCCGGGGCGCTGAGCTGCTGAATCTCGCGGCCGTCGAAATGCACCGTGCCGGCGTTCGGCTTCAGAAAGCCGGTGACGAGGTTGAAGAACGTGCTCTTGCCGGAGCCGTTGGGGCCGATCACGCCCACGATCTCGCCGCTCTTCACCTCGACGCTGTGATTCTTGAGGGCGGTCAGCCGGCGGAACGACTTGGTGAGGGCGCGGGTGACCAGAATGGGCGCCGCTTCCGCAGCAACAGCCGCAGCCTCCATGCCGTCCTCTCTCCCGAATGCCATCCCGGCGCAAAGAACGGCGACGCCCGGCAGCCTTGCCTTCGACCTGTCTCACGCCCCGCGCGCGACGGCGCTGCGTGCTCTCGCGGCGTTACCCTCGGAAAAGCGTCGTCGGGAGCCGTCTGGAGCTTTGTATCGAGCATTTCACAATGTAATTTCCGAGTCAAATTTGTAATGCTGGTTCGCAAGACGGCGAGCGGCGGTGCAGGTCACGATGGATGCGAAGTCGAAACGCAACAGCGCGCTGTCGATTGCGGAAGCGATCCGCCAGGGTCTCGACGGGCTGACGCCGACCGAGCGGAAACCGGCCCTGGCGCTGCTCGCCAACTATCCGGTGCCCGGATTGGAGCCGGTGGCACAGTTCGCCAAGCGCTCCGGCGTCAGCGGGCCGACGATCCTGCGTCTGGTGGCCAAGCTGGGTTTCGCCAGCTATCCCAAGTTCCAGCAGGCGCTGCGCGACGAGCTCGAGCAGCGCGTCCGCGCGCCCCTCGCCAAGATCGGCTCCCGCCCCGCGGGCAAGGGGCCGGAAGGCGATTTCGTCAACCGCTATGGCGGCGCCATCATCGCCAATATCGAGACCTCGTTGCGCGAGCTGCCGCGCTCGGAATTCAGGGGGGCGCTCGCCCTGTTGGCCGACCGCCGCCGGCGCATCTTCCTGCTGGGCGGTCGGTTCAGCACCAGCGTGGCACTGCAATTCTATCTGCATCTGCGCGAATTGCGCGGCCAGGTCCATTTGATCGGCGGGCAGACCGCCATGTGGCCGGAGCATCTGCTGGATTTCGGCAGCAAGGATGTCCTCATCGTGTTCGACATCCGCCGCTATCAGGACGACGTCATCCGCTTTGCCAATGAAGCCGCAGCCCAGGGCACCGACGTCATCTTGTTCACCGACCATTGGCTTTCGCCGATCGCAGCGACCGCGCGCCATGTCTTCGCGCTGCGCACCGCGATGCCGTCGAGCTGGGAATCCTTCGCTGCCTTGTCGGCGCTCACCGAGATCATCGTCGCCCGGCTGCAGGCGTTGAACTGGGGCGAGGCGAAGGGGCGGATGGAGCGCCTCGAGAAGATCCGCAACCAGCTGCGGCCGACCTGATCGGTGCCGACCTTCGCGGTCAGGACTGGTTAGAGGCTATTCAGTGCTTCCAGGGCGCGCGGTTGGGCAGCGCCTCGCTCAGCATGATGAGATAGGGCCGGACCTCGAGCACCAGCCGCGCGGTCGCGGCGATCGCATGCCGTGGCTGCCAGTCCGGCGGCAGCGCGCCTTTGCCGATGCAATAGATCCAGCGATGCCGGCTGATGACGAGGCGCGCTTCCGGCATCAGCTGCGACGCATCGATGATGGCGAGCACGGCGCGACGCACGCCGATGCCTTCGGCGGAGAAGGGGACCGGGCCGATCTCGGCCGAGAGCTGCACCATCTGGCCGCTGGCGGTCGGCCGCGTATTGGCTTCGAACGGAAAGCCGAGATAATGGAAGGCGAACTCGATCTGGCCGTCGGCGCGCCCGACCTGCAGCGAACCGTCCGGATTGATGTGGAGCCGAGGCTCCTCCGGCGGAACGGCTTGCAATGCGAGTAGCGGGAGGGTCTTCAAGATCACGGCCGGCCCAGGTTCTGCGGAGCCCAACCTAACCCGGGCCAGATTAACGATCTGTAAAGCCCATTTCCGTGGCCCGCCGCGACGATCTATGGCATTGGAAAACCGGCGTGAATTCCCATATGACGCTGCCGGGCCGCAGCTCTTGGCCGAAGAAGGATAACTCGTGTTCGACACCGTACTGACGCCGATCCACCGCCTTGGCTGGCCGCTGATCGCCGCCTTCGCCGCCGCCACCGTGCTGCTCTGGTGGCTCTGGCTGCCGCTCGGCCTGATCGGCCTGGTGCTGACCGCCTGGTGCGTCTACTTCTTCCGCGATCCCGAGCGGGTGACACCGACCCGTCCCGGCCTCGTCGTGAGCCCGGCCGACGGCGTGGTGCAGATGATCCAGCCCGCCTCGCCGCCGCAGGAGCTCGGGATGGGTCCGCGCGCGCTGATGCGGATCAGCGTCTTCATGAACGTGTTCAACGTCCATGTGAACCGGATTCCGGCCGATGCCGAGGTGGCGACCCTGGCCCATCGCGACGGCCGGTTCCTGAACGCCTCGCTGGACAAGGCAAGCGAGGAGAACGAGCGCCAGTCGGTGCTGCTGCGCCTCGCCGACGGTCGCGAGATCGGGCTGGTCCAGATCGCCGGCCTGGTGGCCCGCCGGATCCACTGCGACCTGGTCGCGGGAAAGCGGGTGCTCGCGGGGGAGAGATTCGGTATCATCCGGTTCGGCAGCCGGGTTGACGTCTATCTGCCCGACGGGGTCCAGCCCCTGGTGGCAGTGGGCCAGACGGTGACCGCCGGCGAGACGGTGATCGCCGACCTTCATTCCGACGAGCCGAGCCGACTGGGAGCCCGCCGCTGAGGCCAAAACGATGAGCCGCGAAAGAGCACACTGGGAACTGCCCGGCCGCAAGCGCGACGGCATGATGCGCCGCAACCGGCTGCGCGATCATTCGATCAACCGGCTGATCCCCAACATGCTGACGCTGATCGCGCTGTGCGCGGGGCTCACCAGCATCCGCTTCGCGCTGCTCGAGGAATGGGAGCACGCGGTCCTCGCCATCCTCTTCGCGGCGGTGTTCGACGCGCTCGACGGCCGCATCGCGCGCCTCCTCGACTCCTCCTCGAAGTTCGGCGCCGAGCTCGATTCCTTGAGCGACTTCGTCTCCTTCGGCGTCGGACCCTCGGTCATGCTCTTCATGTGGAGCATGCACGACGTGCGCGGCGCCGGCTGGGCGCTGGTGCTGCTGTTCAGCGCCGGCATGGCGCTCCGTCTCGCGCGCTTCAACACCAAGCTCGACAATGCCGACCTCCCGGCCTGGACCAGCCGCTTCTTCACCGGCGTGCCGGCGCCGGCGGGCGCCGGTCTCGTCCTGCTGCCGCTGATGGCCTGGCTCGAGTTCCATGCCGAGTTCTTCAGGAGCCCGCTGCTGGTCGGTCCGGTCATGCTGGTGGTCGCCGGGCTGCTGGTCAGCCGCATCCCGACCTTCTCCTTCAAGCGCATGAAGATCACGCAGCGACTGGTCCTGCCCACCATGGTCGTGGTCGCCGTGCTGACGGCGCTCGCACTCGCGCTGCCCTGGGCGACGCTGATGCTGGTGATGCTGATGTATCTCGGCAGCATCCCGTTGAGCATCGCCGCCCATCGCCGCCTGCAGCAGCAGCGGCCGCTGCCGACCCCCGGCGCCGCGGCCCGGGACGCCGACGCCGACCAGCCCTGACCGAGCTTCGGTAGACCATGCTCGACCGCGCGGCGCGGCGCCAGGTCGATCCGCTGCTGGAGCGCTGGGCCGCAGGCTGCATCGCGCACGGCATCTCTGCGAACGCGATCACGCTTGCCGGATTTGCCGTCGGCGTCTCGGCACTCCTGTTGATCGCCGGCGGACACGATCTCCTCGGCCTGCTGGCGCTGCTGCTGAACCGCGTCGCCGACGGCCTCGACGGCGCGGTCGCGCGCCGGACCGGGCCGACCCGCCTCGGCGGCTATCTCGACATCGTGCTCGATTTCCTGATCTATGCCGGCGTGCCCTTCGCCTTCGCCGTGGCGCGGCCGGAACAGGCGTTCGCCGCCGCCTTCCTGATCCTTGCCTTCGTCGGCACCGGCACCAGCTTCCTCGCCTTCGCGATCTTCGTCCCCGAGGCGGATGCCCAAGGCAAAGCCTTCCGCTACCTCGGCGGACTGACCGAGGGCACGGAAACCATCGCGCTCTTCGTGCTGATCCTGCTCTGGCCGGCGAGCTTCGCCTGGGCCGCCTGGTTGTTCGGTGCGCTCTGCTGGCTGACGACCGCGGGCCGGATCGCCGCCGCGGTCAGGGCGCTGCGCTGAAGCGGATGGAAATCCAATCCGACAAATGTCATATTGGTTTGCGACAGTTGTCGGAGGAACTCAAATGGCTGCGCATAGCGCGACCACGCGTCGATCCGCGGAGCCGGTTGACCGCCTCTCCGAAGTCGCCGAGCTGCTGGGCGGCCGCAAGGTCTGGAAACACCCGCCTGCCACGAAGCTCGAGGTCCATGATGCGATCGTGCGCGGCATCCCCGGTCGGGCTCTGATCCATGTCTTCGAGAACGTGAAGGGCATCCCGGCGCAAAAGCTCTCGAGCGTGATCGGCGTCAGCTATCGCACGGTGCAGCGGCGGGCCGGATCGCCGGGTAAGGCGTTGAGCGAGGATCAGGGCGGGCGGCTCTGGAAGTTTGCCGAGATCCTGAAGGCCGCCACTGAACTGCAGGGGAGCCCAGCGGCGGCGGAGCAGTGGCTAAGCCGCCCGGCCATGGCGCTTGACGGAAGGGCGCCGATCGATCTCATGGCGACGCTGGCCGGCGCCGAGATGGTCGAGGACCTGCTCACGCGCCTGAAATACGGCGTCTATACGTGACGCCGCTTCCGGCGGCGCTGACGGACAGACCTTCGCCGCTGACTGCCTGGCGCATCGATCGCAAGGTCTACGCGGGATCTTGGGACAGCGGAGAGGGTGCCCGCATCGCTGGAGGCCGCTGGAACTCCAAGGGGCGGCGGGTGGTCTATTGCGCGCTCGATCCCGCGACCAGCATCCTCGAGGTCGCCGTCCATCGCGGCCTCGACGCGCTCGATGCTGTTCCGCACGTCCTCACCGGACTTCTCGTTCCGGACGCCGCGGCCGTGCGCGTCATCGATTCCAGCGACGTGCCCAACGCCAACTGGCTGCGTCCAGGTTACCCAAGCGCCGGCCAACAGGCCTATGGTGATGAACTGCTGGCGCAACACGGGATCATCGTGATCCCCAGCGTGGTCTCCGCCCGCAGCTGGAATCTCGTGCTCGATGCCGACGTCGCCGCCGGGCGCTATGCGCTGCTGCTGCAGGAGGACTTCGCGTTGGATCCGCGGTTGAACCCGCCGCCGGCCTGAAACCCTAACGGTGCAGGTGATGGGCCTGCAGCGACTGGACGATCTCCTCCAGCTTGGAGCGTTCCATGATGTAGAGGTTGCGGCCCTTGCGCTTCAGGATGCCGCCCGGATAGAGCTGGCTGATGGCGCGGTTCACCGTCTCGCGCGTGGTCGAGGTCATGCTCGCGATCTCGTGCATCGGCGGCAGCGGGCGAACGACCCAGAGGCCGGGCACCGCGGCATCCGGCTGCGCCATGCGCAACAGCTCGGCATAGACGCGCTGTGCCGCCTGCAGCGTCGAGAGCTCCAGGATCCGGACGCCGCTGGCCCGGATCATGCGTGCAAGCCGCATCATCAGATAGAAGGCGGCCTCGGCATGAGCGCGCATCAGGTCGAGGAACACGTCGGGCGGCATGATGGCGATCTCGCTCTTCTCGATCGCGGTCACGCTGGCCGAACGCGGCTGGCTGTCGATCGCCGCAAGCTCGCCGAAGAAATCGCCGGCCTTCACCGTTGCCAGCGTCACCTCGCGGCCGGCCGGCGAGAAGGTGATCACCGAGACCGAGCCTTTGAGGACGAAGAACACCTCGCGGCTCTGCGAGCCTTTATCGAGAATGGTCTCGTTCTTGGAATAAGTGCGCTTATGGCAGCGCTGCTCAATGGCGCGCTTGTCCGCGTCGTTGAGGCTCTCGAGGAGGCTGAAATCCCCTATCCGAAAGCCGACATCTGCAGTGGCGAGCATCGTGGTCCCCATGGGCGCACAATACTGGAAGCCCGCCGCCCTGCCAATCACAGGCGGATGACGGAAAGGACAGCAAAGCTTAAGGGTTATGGTCCAAATGCACATCCGGCGCACGCCAGGCTTGTTCCGGAAAGAGGAATTTGGCAAAGGAAACCGCAACCTAGCGACTGGTGTGGACGGAGCGATGGGGTCGGGAGAACGGGCGCCGGCGGCGCGTGCCGGCGAGGACGAGGAGGGCGATTCGCCCCTGCCGCCGGGCGGCAAGAACTACATGACGCCCAACGGGCTGGCGCGACTCCAGGCCGAGCGCCGGCAGCTTTGGACCCAGGACCGGCCGGAGATCGTTCGGGTGGTCGAATGGGCGGCGGGGAATGGCGACCGTTCGGAGAACGGCGACTATATCTACGGCAAGAAGCGACTCCGCGAGATCGACCGCCGCCTGCGGTTTCTGGACAAGCGCCTCGCCGCCGCGGTCCCGGTCGATCCCGCGCAGCAGACACGGCGCGACCAGGTCTTCTTCGGCGCGACCGTGCGCTACGCCCGGTCCGATGACAGCGAAGTCACCGTCACCATCATCGGCATCGACGAGACCACCTTCGGTCCCGACCGCATCAGCTGGACGTCGCCGGTCGCCCGCGCGCTGATGCAGAGAAGGGTCGGCGACACCGTCACCGTGCGCACGCCGGGCGGCGCCGACGAGCTCGAGATCCTCGAGATCAGCTATCCGTCTGCCGGGACCTGAAACCGCCAGGGGGCGACGCCGCAGGCGATGCGCGCGCTAAGCTCTGCCACGCGAAGGCTGTGGCAACGATGGCTAAAGCCGGGGCGAGATATTGGATGCGACGCATGATGCTGTCCGCGTGATTGGCACTGCGGCGCCAGTCTTAGAGGAACGAGCTGACGCCGAACTGTTCCGCAGATGAGCGGGACCTGTCGCTCACTTTCGGGCGAACCAAGTGACCGAGAGCGCCTGTACAGCGACCAGCAGGCCGAGGATGAGGGCATAGCGTGTCTCGGCACCGGCGCCGATGGCTGCGGCGTCGAGCAGGTCGAGCGCCCAGCCGATGCCGGACTGGATCAGGGCGGCCGCCAGGAACAGGAGCAGGTTGAGGCTGGTCTGGGCGCGGCCCGCCATGGTCGGGCCAAAGGCGGCGCCGAGGGTCACATAGGCGAGATTGGCGCCGGATCCCGCCAGGCCGAGCGCCGCCACCAGCAGCCAGGCCGGCACCGGCACGTCGATCACCAGGCCGATCTCCGCCGCGGCCAGCACGACGAAGCAGCCGAGCATCACGATCTTCAGCCCGATGCCGCGGCGTCCGGCCCAGTCGGCGATGAGGCCGGTCAGCAGCGAACCCGCCGAGAAGGCGACCGCCATCACCATGAGGTTGTCGGCGACGCCGCCGCGGTCGAGATGGCGCACGTCGTTGAGCCAGCGCGCGGTCCACAGGCTCTGGATCGCGATGAAGCCGCCGGTGACGAAGGCCACCATCGGCGCGATCCGCCAGAAGGTCGGCGTGGCGAGGATCGGCCCGATGTCGCGCAGCTGTGCGAGCCAGCTCCGCTTCTTCGCGCCGTCCACCGTCGCGCCGCTGCCATGGGGTGCCAGCTGAAAGATCAGCGCCGCCGCGACCAGAGTGACGGCGGCCAGCACCAAGAACAGACTGCGCCAGCCGAAATTGGTCGCCATCCAGTCCGAAGGCGCGGTCGCCGCGAAGACGCCGAGCCCGCCGAACGCCACGACGACCGAATTCGCCAGCGGAACCCGCGCCGGCGGCAGCCAGAGTGCGTTGGCTTTGAACGCCGCCATCAGCCCGCCGGAGAGGCCGACGCCGATGATGCCGCGGGCGAGCGCCAGCGACGTCGCGCTGCCACCGAGCGCAAAGAGCAGACTCCCGAGCGCCGCGATCGCGAGCAGCGCTGCATTCACCCGGCGTGGCCCGTAGCGATCGAGCAGCAAACCAAGCGGCAGCTGGAAGAGAGTGAAGGCGTAGAGATAGGCCGAGGTGACGAGGCCAAGCCCGGCGGCATCGAGATGGAGCTCGGCGATGAGATCGGGCGCGATCACCGAGTTCACGGTGCGGAACAGATAGGAGATCAGATAGCCCAAAGCGAAGGGCAGAATCACGCCGGCCAGGATCCGCGCCCCAATGCGGGGCCCCGTATGCTGATGTGCGGTCATTCAGGGATAGGATTACACCGGCCCGCCGATCGCGCGTTCGGCGACCGGTGCGCGGCCGGCGCGGGTCATGTCGTAGAGCGTGTTGCCGGCGACGGCGGCGAGGGTGAGGGCGCCGCCGACCAGTGCCTGGCTGCCGGGGTCCTCGCCGCGGAAGATCCAGACCCAGATCGGCCCCAGCACGCATTCCAGCAGGCCAAGCAACGCGGCTTCGCCGGCCGGGATCAGCCGGGCGCCGGTGGTGAAGCAGAGCATGCCGATCGCGAGCTGGCCGGCGCCGAACAGGACCAGCAGCCCGATGTCGGGCGCGGCGACCGACAGCGGTGCGCGCATGGCGAGACCGACCAGCATGAGGATGGTGGCGGCGAGGCACATGGCCGGCGTCATGCGGATCGCTTCGTAGCGCCGCACCAGCACGGTCGCGAGGCCGAGCGCCAGCGGGATGACGCAGGAGAGGGCGATCCCGAGCGCATCGCCGCCGCTGGCCCCATTCCCACTCGTTCCCCCCGTCGTCCCGCTGGCGACCATCTGCCAGACGCCGCCGAGAGCGACCAGCATCGCAAGCCCGCGCACCCAGCCCAGGGGCTCGCGGATCCAGCCCCAGGCGATCAGTCCCGCGATCAGCGGCGCCGTGCTCTGGATCACCAGGATGAGTGCCACAGTCGCATGTTTGAGCGCGATGACGAAGGCGGTCGAGGCCGAGGCGAAGCAGAGCGCCACCACGATGCCGGGGATGCCGAGGGCTCGGAACAAAGCCCAGGTGTTGCGCCCGTCGCGGATCAGCAGGAAGAGCAGCAGGGTCAAGGCCGC
>DATKMF010000131.1:0-3485 GCA_035542015.1 Candidatus Cybelea sp. | reverse complement strand
CTTCTTCAGGTAAGGCACGCAGGCCTGGACCGAGAGGAAGCAGCCCTTGAGGTTGACGGCGAAGGTGTCGTCCCACTGCTCGGCCGTCAGCTCCTCGAGCTTCACCTGCGGGAACACGCCCGCATTGGCGCAGAGCACGTCCACGCCGCCATGCCGCTCGGCGGCAGCCTTGGCCATCGCCGCCATGTCGGCGGGCCTGGTCACGTCGGCGGCGAAGCCGGAGGCGCCGTTGCCCAGCTCCTTCGCCACCGCATCTGCTTCCGCCTGGTGGCGCGAGACGACCAGCACCTTGGCGCCGCCGTCGCGCGCGAAGACCCGCGCGATCCCCTTGCCGATGCCCTTGGTGGCGCCGGTGACGATGACGGACTTGCCCTTGAGCGAGGTGGTCATGCGAGCTCCCGATGCTTAGAGACAGTTCCAGCGGCGGAGCCTAGGGCCCCGCCGCTGGCGAGAGGAAGACGAGAAGGCGCGTTACTTGTCGGGGACGCCTTCATAGAGCAGGCGCCCGATCTGGTCGTAGATCTCCGGCTTGGCCGACTTCAGCCAGAGCGCGCCGAGGTAACCCAGCACCAGAACCGCGCCGCAGATGTAGGGGATCCAATTGGCGAAGCTCAACCCGCCGCCGAGGAAGCTCAGCTTATCGATCAGGAGATAGATGATGTAGAGCTGCGCTACGCAGGCAAGCCCCGGCGCCAACAAAGTCTCGAACCAGTGATGCTCCTCTGGGTGGTTGCGCCGGAAATACATGATGATGGCGATCGAAACGACGGCCTGCGCGAACATGATCAACAGCGTCCCGACCAGCGCCATCAACCCGTAGAGCGCCAGATAAGCCTGGGCATTCGGATCGTTGGTACCGGCAAAGATCATGAACAGGATGACGATGATCACCGCCAGGGCCGACTGGGTGGTCGAGGCGATGTGCGGGCTGCGATAGGCCGCATGAGTCCGCCCCAGCTTCGCCGGGAGCACGCCCTCACGCGCCAGCGAGTAGATGTAGCGCGCAGCCGTGTTGTGGAACGCCATGCCGCAGGCGAACGAGCTGGTGAGGATCAGCACGCTCATCACGGCCTTGGCCCAAGGCCCGACCAGCGCGGCGGCCGGATCCAGGAAGAAGTTGCCGCTGTCGTTAGCTGCCTTGGCGATCGCGCTGCTGACGTCGGGATAGCCCGAAACGGCCGCCCAGCTGGTAATGGTGTAGAAGATGCCGAGGCCGAGGACCGAGATGTAGAGCGAGAGCGGCACGATCCTCTTCGGGTCGCGAGACTCCTCCCCGTAGTTGGGAGCCATTTCGAACCCGACCCAGGACCAGAAGGCGAAGAATAGGCCAATCCCCGCGACGCCAGCCCCGATATCCTTGCCATCCACTGACTTGAACGCCTCGAAACCCTGGAAGGCGGCGACCGGGTTCAACGCGGCGCTGTTGACCGTGGCGCCGTTCCCCGCGTGGCCGAACACGCCGAAGTCGAAGACGATCAGGATCACGACTTCCGCGATCAGCGCGACGCCGAGGATCATCGCCGAGAGCTTCACGTCCATGTAGGAGAGGACGCAGATGCCCGCGATCATGGCGAACGCGAATACGGGCCACGGTATATTGACGCCGAACCACTGCTGGAAGTCCGCATTGGCAAAGAAGGCGAAGCCGCCGGCGAGCGACGTCTCGAACACGCAATAGGCGACGACCGAGCCGAAACCGAGGGCCATGCCGGCGGGGCGGCCGATGCCGTGGCTGATGAAGGAGTAGAAGCCGCCGACGGCAGTCACCTTGCGGGCCATCGCCGCGTAGCCGACCGAGAACAGCAGCAGGATGATGGTCGCGACCAGGAAGGCCGCCGGCGCACCCAATCCGTTTCCGTAACCGACGCCGATCGGCACGTTGAACAGCATGGCGGAGATCGGCGCGGCGCCGGTCACCGTCAGGAACAGCACGCCCGGCAGGCCGATCGCCTTGCCGTGGAGCTTGTGGATGTCACCGCGGGCGGTGACCTCGTACTTGTCCGATGTTTGAGTCGTGTTGGTGGCCACTGCCGCCTCCCCCTCGAAGGTGTTTCTGGTTTCAGCGCCCCGGCCGCGTGTTCTTCCGTTGCCGGAGCCAATTCTGCAGCAACTCGTCGGCGTTTCTTCTGCGCCGTTTACGCCCTCTCGCCGGGTTTTCGAGTCCTGCCGCCGAGTTCCGACACTCGACAGCCTGGAGGCCGGCCATGGTTGCGAGACTACCGGATCAAGACCATCCCGGCTTGACTGCAACGGCCCGAATATTGACACCAGCTGTCAAGTTGCACAATCGCATGCCCGACTTCGGGCATGCCGTCGTGCAAATCAGTCAGGCGAGCGCCACCCAGTTCTTGACCAGGACGCGGCAGAGCCGGCTGGAGCCGGCGAAATAGGAACCAAAGTCGCGATCGAGATCGGTGATGAGGCGCGGCTCATCCTGGCAGAAAGCCTCGCCGAACTTCCGCACCCAGTCCCGGGCGATATCGAGGGTGACCTCCGGATGGAACTGGAGGCCATAGGTCTTCTTGCCGCTGCGAAACGCCTGGACCGCACTCGCTCCGCCGCTCGCCAGCACCGTTGCGCCGGCGATATTCCGGACCGCCTCGTAATGGGTGTGGAAAGCCTGGAAGCCGCCGCTCAATCCGGCGAAGACCGGATCGCCCTCGGCGTGCTCCGTCGTTTGCATCGCAACATAGCCCGCCTCCAGCCTCCCCATCGGGAAGACCTCGCCGCCCAACGCCTTGGCGATGATCTGCGCGCCGAGGCAGACGCCGAGCACCGGCCGCTGGTCGGCGTCGAAGGCGCGGATCAGGGCCATGGTCTCGGCCAGGAAGGGGAAGTCCTCGATGTCGTTGGCGCTCATCGGTCCGCCCATGACGATGAGGCCGCGATAGTCGCCCGGCGTCGCCGGCATTCCGGGATAGGCAAGCGGCGCATGGCTGGCGAACCGGTCGCGCGGATAGATCGCGTCATAGGCGTGGCCGAGCTCCAGCAATGCCTCCCCGATCAGGCCGGGTGGCGCCGCGACTTCGGGAACGATGATGAGGAAGCGCGTCATCGGTTGTCTCAGTGCTGGATCGACTCTCCGGATGAGAACGCAACCACCGCGGCCGCATCAACCCCCTCCGGAACCCTCCCCCAATCTTGGGGAAGGGGATTCCTTTTCAGGCCGGCGTGAAATAACCCCCGCCCCCGAGACCGGGGGCGGGCTGGGGTGGGGGTTGATGCAGCCGCGATATTGGTCATGCGACGCACAGGTGACGATCCAGCGCTCTATCCTAATTTCATCATAGCAATGAGCTCCTCGGCGTTCACCACATGGCAGTAGATCATGTTGATGATCGCCAGCTCCTGCTCATGCAGCGCGTCGGTACCTGCAGCGCAGCAATCCTCGACCACGACCACGTTGAAGCTCTCGTCGGCGAGGCTCCGGACCGTCGAGGAGATGCACTGGTCGGTGAAGATGCCGACGCAAACGACATTCTTGA
>DATKMF010000130.1:0-2291 GCA_035542015.1 Candidatus Cybelea sp. | reverse complement strand
GCAGTTTTTTCTGCGCGAGGGCCCCGGGTGCAGCGGCCACCCGGCCTTCCCTGCGCCCTCGGCATCTGCGGAGGGCGATGACGGATGCAAAGCTCGGGCGGAAGACGCCGCGAGAGGACGATCCCATGCCTCCACCGTCATTGCGAGGAGCGCAGCCGACGCGGCAATGCAGAGCCGCGCATGTGGTCCCGGATTGCCGCTCGCAATGACGGAGTACGTTGCCAAAAGTTGAGCTGCCATCTCACGACAGCGTAGGAAAACAACTGAATAATAACTCCTAACCAGCTAAAATGTCGCCCATGCCTGCCCGCCCCACCATCCTCGTCTTCGATTCCGGCCTTGGCGGCCTCACCGTGCTGCGGGAGATCGTGGCGGCGCGGCCGGATGCGCATTTCGTCTATGTCGCGGACGACGCGTTTTTTCCCTATGGCCATCACAGCGAGGACGAGATCATCGCCCGCGTGGTGCCCTTGATCGGCGAGTTCATCGCAAGCCATGCGCCCGATCTCGTGGTGATCGCCTGCAACACCGCCTCGACCCTCGTGATGGCGCAGCTGCGCGCCGTCTACAGCGTGCCGTTCGTCGGCACAGTGCCCGCGATCAAGCCGGCCTGCGCGCAATCCAAGACCAGACGCGTCTCGGTGCTCGGCACCAAGGGGACCGTGCAGCGCGAATATACCCGCGCGCTGATTCGCGACTTTGCGCAGGGCTGCGAGGTGACGCTGGTCGGCTCGCCCGAGCTTGCCTCGCTCGCCGAACGCGCGCTGAGCGGGCAGCTGGTCAGCGATGCGCATATCGCAGCAGAGCTCGCGCCCTGCTTCGTCGGCGAGGCGAACGATGCGGCCGCGCGCACGGATACGATCGTGCTCGCCTGCACGCATTATCCGCTGCTGCTCGATCGCCTGGTGAAGCTCGCGCCCTGGCCGGTCGACTGGATCGATCCGGCGCCGGCGATTGCGCGCCGCGCCTCGGACCTGCTCGGTCCTCCGCGCGAAGGCCCTGTCGAGGCCGGCGCGGAGATGATATTCACCTCGAGGCGGCCGCACGACCTGAGCCGGACGCTAACACCCTTCTTCGGCGGCCGCGTGCCGGCCTGATTTCTGGGACACATTTCTGGGATAGACCGCGCCGATGCCGGACACGCAGAACCCGCTCAACCGTCTCAAGCAGGAGTGGCGCGAGGGCCGGGCGACCTTTGGCGCCATCGCAACCATCCCCTCGATCCAGACGGTGCAGATCATGGCCCAGAGCCTCGACTGGATCATCGTCGATCTCGAGCACGGCCCGATCGATCTCATGATGGCGCATGCGATGATCGTGGCGACCAGCGGCACCGCCTGCGTGCCACTGGCGCGCATCGCCTCCAACGAGCCGTGGCTTGCGAAGGCACCGATGGATATCGGCGCGCTCGGCATCAATTTTCCCATGATCCTGAACCGCACCGATGCCGAGAAGGCGGTCCGCGCCCTGCGCTATCCGCCGCGCGGCGAGCGGCTGTGGGGCCCGTTCCATGCGCCGTTCCGCTGGGGCGTGTCGATGGCCGACTACATGGCAACCGCCGACGACGACATGATCTGCATGATCACCATCGAGCATGTGGAGGCCGTCAACAACATCGACGAGATCATGGCCACGCCCGGCATCGATGTCGCCGTGATCGGCCCTGGCGATCTCGCGACCTCCATCAACAAGCGCGGCCTGCTGGATGATCCGGAAGTCCAGGCGCTGATCGCGCGCGCCGAGGAAGGCATCCTGAAAAGCGGCGTGCCGATCGGGGGTGCTGCGCGCAGCGCCGAGCAGGCCAACGCGATGATCGCGCGCGGCTATCTCGCCATTGCGCTGGGCTTCGACTGGTCGCTGTTCCAGCGCGGCATTGCCGCGAGCTTTGCCGGCATCAAGCGCTGAGGGGATCGATGGTCGTGATGGCTGTGCGAAAAATCTTGCCTCGGCCCCGCCCGTGCCACAAACAGGGCCTCATGCGGCACGGATCATGCTAGATCAGAAGGCAGCGGGGCGGGCTGGACCCGCCGTTTCGGAAACAATGGGCTGGAGCCTGGACCTGGGGAATGCGCGGAAATTTTCGTAAAATCTCGCTGCCGCGCCGTTTCGTCGTCGATCTGATGCATGCTTCGATCGGCGTGCCGTTCGTTTCCTTGTCGCGCCCGCTCGACATCCGCCAGCTGCTCGCTGCCCGCGGCAGCCTGTCGCAGCCGCCGGGCTGGGCCGCGATCTTCGTCAAGGCCTTTGCCTTGGCCGCCCGCGACGAGCCGATCCTGCGCACCCTCTATGCC